>DAOTYD010000235.1:0-36715 GCA_034435295.1 Anaerolineae bacterium
CCTACCAACCCGGCTCAGCCAACGGCAGTACGGGTGCCGCCGTGGGCGCCTGCGGCAGCCGTCCCGTATAGCGGTAGATGCGCACACCCTCGTTCTGATAGACCCGTTCGAGCAGCAGGTCGAACCTGGCCAGACCCTCGGCGGGGTAGCGGCTGCGCTCCAGCGGACCGACGTAGACGTAGCGGATGTTGTACTGCTCCAGCAGCTCCACCGTGCGGGCCAGGTCGGTGGTCGAGTAGAGTTCTTCGATGTCCGGCTCGCGCCGGGCGGGCTCGTCATAGTTGCCGCGCCACTGGTGCTGATGGCCGCCCCAGCCCAGCAGCGTCGGCAGGCCGGTAAAGGCCGAGACGCGGCCTTCGTAGACATAGGCGCGGTAATGGTCGCCGGGCGCTTCGAGAATGACCGGCGCGCCCGTCACGTTCTCGTTCAGCCAGTCGATGGCGGCCAAGTCGGACGCCTGGCTGCGATAGAGATAGGCGGCGCCGTCCAGCGTCGGCTCGCCGCCGGACTCGCGCGCGCGGCTGGAAATGGCCAGCGGCAGGTAGACCAGGCCGCCGAGAACCAGCAGCAGCGACAGTCCAGCCAGGAGCAGGGCGGGCAGGCCCTTCCGCTCCAACAGGCTGACCAGGGCGCAGGTTGCGGCGATCGACCACAGCACCCAGGCCTGGAAGTAGAACTTGAAGACGGTGTTCATGCGCACGCCAAAAATGTCGCGCAGATAGACGAACTCGACGGATAGAGTGAGCAGCGCGCCGGTGACGACCAGCAGCAGCAGAAAGGCGGAGTACGGGTCGAAGGGGCGGGCCGGACCGGCAGCAGACGTGCGAGGGCGGGCCATGCCCAGCAGGGCCAGCCCCGCCGCGCCCAGCAGCGCGCTCAGCGTCAGCGCCGTCCATGGGTTGAGCGCGCGCTGCTGCAAGCGTTGGGCGATGAGCTGCGGCGCGTCGGGGATATGCTCCAGGCCGGGGATCGGCCCGCCGCTGCGCCAGGCGTCGAGGTACTGGCGGCCGGTCGGGGTGACGAAAACGGCCATCAGCACAAAGAGCAGCAGAAGCAGCAGGGTGCCCATGCCCCAGATGGCAACATCAACCGCCAGGACACGCTCCTGGCGCGCCCTGGCGATCACCCACGCGGCGATGGGCAGCAGAAACGGGCCGAACATGACCAGGAACTGGGGCAGCCGCGTGGGGTTGAACAGGTTGGGCAGGATGCCCGAAGCCTGCGAGCGCAGGCCGACCCAGAAGGGCAGGTAGAGAAGGACGCCCCCCAGGGCCAGGACGAGGGCAAAGGAGAGGACGCGCAGGGCGCAGCGCCAGGTCGGCTGCGGCTGTCGGCGGAGGAGGGCGATGGCAAAGGCCACAACGGCGACGAAGAGGTAGATGGGAAAATCCCAGGTGTTGAGAAAGCCCAGCCCGCCCAGGCAGAGCGGGTAGAAGAAGAGTTCCCACCGCCGGAGCGGCAGCCAGCGCGCCCGTTCGTCCTGCGACGGGCGCAGCAGCAGGGCCAGGGCCAGGGCCAGGGCCAGCAGGACGAAAGGCAGGCTCAGGAGGTGGGGGTGCATGTCGCCCAGGAGGAAGGAAAAGGCGGGAAACTCGTCGATGACCTCCCACTCGGCGGGGTTGGCAGCGGTGTGCCAGGGGGCGGTGTCGTGGAGGACGCGGGAGGCCTGCCACCACCAGATGAAACGCTGCGGCATCCAGGAGCCACTGGCGAAGGGGGGAGGGGGGACGTTGATCGAACGGATGTCGAGCCACTCCCAGAAGGCGGCCGGGAAGAGGCCGCGGGCGTGGAACACCTCCAGCAGCCCCTCCAGATTGCCGGTCAGCGCCAGCATGAGCGGCGCCAGCAGCGCGTTGCCGAGGGCGGCCTGCTCGCCCTGGGGCGCCAGCAGCGCATAGGCCAGCCCGTAAGCGCCGCTGCAGGTGAGGGCAAAGAGGCTGGCGATGCCCAGGTTGAAGGCGATGGTCGTGGGTATCGCCGACAGCTTGATCAGCATGCCCATCATCACATAGCCAAAGTAGTAGTAGGAGATGGCATAGCCGGAGAGCCAGGGGTCGTGCGGCGGGAAGCGCGGGGCGCGGATGATGGCGTTGAGGAAGGCGACCTCCATCCACTTTTCGCCGCCGGCGGTCTCGATGCGCGGCATGTGGGCGCGCACCAGACACCAGCCAGCGAAGGCAGCGGCGAAGAGAAGCTCGGTGACCAGAACGTGCCGCCAGTCGAGGGGCTGGGCGGCGGAGACTGCCTCAGACCGGCGAGTCCGCAAGGCAGAGCCGGCGATGAGCAGCAGCGCCAGGACGACGAGCACCGCGCTGGCGCTGTTGGGCAGCCAGCCAAAGATCAACAACAGCCAGAAGAGCCAGCCGCCGACCAGCAATCCCAGCGGCCGGGCAAAGGCATAGCCACGACCCGGCAGGTGACGGAAGAGGCGCAGGGTCAGCGGCAGAGCCGCCAGGCCAAAGGCCTGGAGGGCGAGATACCAGCGGAGAGCGGTCAGCAGGGGGTCAAGTTCCATTTGCCATGCCGGTGGCGTGGTGGCCGTCAACCTGGCAAACTCGATTGCAACTCGCGTTGGGAGGCGGCCAGCCGCGCCAGCGTCCGCTCGCGGCCCAGGGCGGCCAGGCTGCCAAAGAGCGGCGGCGAGACGGGCTTGTTGCTCGTCGCCCAGCGCAGGGTGCCCAACACCTGCCCGCTCTTGAGGCCCATCTCTTCCACCAGGCCGCGCAGCGCCGTCTCGATCGAGGCAGCGTCGAACGACTCCAGGGCCGCCAGCCGCTCATAGGCGCGCTGGAGCACATCCAGCGTGCCGGCGACGTCCAACCCTTTGGGCACCAGCACCTCGGCCTTGGGCGGCTCGATCTCGCGGAAGAAAAAGTCGGTCCACTCGACCACCTCGGTCAGCCGCTTCAGGCGCTCCTGCACCAGGGGGACGATCTGCCGCAGCAGCGGACGCATCGCTTCCGGGCACGGCGTCGGCACCAGGCCCGCCTCCTGCCAGACCGGGATCAGCCGCTCCAGCAGCTCTTCGGTCGAAAGGGAGCGGATATAGACGCCGTTCATCCAGTCGAGCTTGTCGTAGGAAAAGGTCGCTGAGGCGCGGTTGACGCGGAAGAGGTCGAAACGCTCGATCAGTTCCTGGCGGCTCAGGATTTCCCCCTCTTCCCCCTCGCCGGGCGACCAGCCCAGCAGCGCCAGAAAGTTGAACAGCGCCTCGGGGAGATAGCCCAGCCGCCGAAACTCGGAGATCGAGGTCGCCCCGTGCCGCTTGCTCAGCTTTTTGCCGTCCGGCCCGTTGACCAGCGGGACATGGCAGTAGATGGGCGGCGTCCAGCCCATGGCCTGGTAGATCAGGATGCGCTTGGGCGTGCTGGGAATCCAGTCATCGCCGCGGGCGATGTGGGTGATGCGCATCTCGTGATCGTCCACCACCACCGCCAGGTGGTAGGTGGGAAAGCCGTCGGACTTGAGCAGGACCTGGTCATCGATGCCGGCGTTGTCAAAGACCACGTCGCCCTTGATCGCGTCGTGCACCACCGTCTGGCCCTCCAGCGGCACTTTGAGGCGGATGACGTGAGGCTCTTCGGGCGAGACCGCGCCAGGCGGCAGGTCGCGGCAGCGGCGGTCGTACATGATCGGCAGCTTGCGCGCGCGCTGTTCGGCGCGCACCTGCGCCAGCCGCTCTTCCGAACAGTTGCAGCGGTAAGCCCAGCCGCGCTCGATCAGCTCCTCGGCGACCTGACGGTAGAGCGCCAGCCGCCCCGACTGGATGTAGGGTCCATACGGCCCGCCGACGGCGTACTTTTCGGCATCCTGCACGCCGACCCGACGCAGCTCCTCCAGCCCTGGACCCTCGTCCCAGTCCACGCCCAGCCAGCGCAGGCCGTCCATCATCAGCGGGATCGTCTCTGGCTGATAGCGGACGCGGTCGGTATCCTCGATGCGCAGGATGAACTGCCCGCCCATCCTGCGCGCAAAGAGCCAGTTAAAGATCGCCGTCCGGATGTTGCCGATGTGCGGCTCACCGGTCGGACTGGGGGCCATGCGCACGCGAACGGTCATACCTCCTCCTGACGACCCTGAATCTTGGCCCACGTGTCGCGCAAAGAGACCGTCAGGTTAAAGACGAGGTGACCCGGCGTCGTGTCCGGATCGGCGGTGAAATAGCCCTTGCGCAAGAACTGGAAGCGGTCGCCCGGCGCGACAGAGGCCAGGCTGGGCTCGACCTTGCAGCCGGTCAGCACGACCAGCGAGTTGGGATTCAAATAGTCGAGCATATCCTCCCCTTCGGCCAGATCGGTGGGGTCCTCTTTGGTGAAGAGGAGGTCATAAAGGCGCACCTCGGCGTCGATGGCGTGCGCCGCCGAGACCCAGTGCAGCGTGCCGCGCACCTTGCGCCCGTCCGGCGCGTTGCCGCCGCGGCTGGCGGGGTCGTAGGTGCAGTGCAGTTCCACCACCTGCCCCTGCTCGTCCCTGACCACGTCGACGCAGCGGATGAGGTAGGCGTGCTTGAGGCGCACCTCCTGCCCTGGCGAGAGGCGGTAATAGCGGGGCGGTGGGTTCTCGCAGAAATCGTCCTGTTCGATGTAGAGAACGCGGGAGAAGGGCAGCTCGCGGCTGCCCATCGCCGGGTCGTTGGGATGGTTCTCGGCCTCGAACATCTCCACCTGGTCCTCCGGGTAGTTGACGATCACCACGCGCAGCGGCTCCAGCACCGCCATCACCCGCGGCGTGACCGGCTCCAGGTGCTCGCGGATGACGTGTTCGAGGAAGGAGAAATCGACCGTGCTGCTGGCTTTGGAGACGCCGGTGCGCTCGCAGAAATCGCGGATCGCCTGGGGCGGATAGCCGCGGCGACGCATCCCTGCCAGCGTGGGCATGCGCGGGTCGTCCCAGCCGCGCACATGCCCCCCTTCGACCAGGCGGCGCAGAAAGCGCTTGCTCAGCACGGTGTAGGTCATGTTGAAGCGAGCAAACTCGATCTGGCGGGTAGGAAAGATGCCCAGTTGTTCGATGAACCACTCGTACAGCGGGCGGTGGTCCTCATAGTTCAGGTCGCACAGCGAATGAGTGATCCGCTCGATCGAGTCCGACTGCCCGTGGGCCCAGTCGTACATCGGGTAGATGCACCACTTGTTACCGGTGCGGTGGTGCTCGGCGTGGATGATGCGGTACATCACCGGGTCGCGCAAGTTGATGTTGGGTGAGGCCATATCGATCCTGGCCCGCAGCGTGCGCGAGCCGTCCGGGAACTCGCCGGCGCGCATGCGCGCAAAGAGGTCCAGGTTCTCCTCCACCGAACGGTCGCGGTAGGGGCTGTTGCGGCCCGGCTCGGTCAGCGTGCCGCGGTATTCGCGCACCTCTTCCGGGCTGAGGTCGCAGACGTAGGCCTTGCCGGCTTTGATGAGCTGGACGGCGTACTCGTAGAGCTGCTCGAAATAGTCCGAGGCAAAGAAGAGGCGATCTTCCCAATCATAGCCGAGCCAGCGGATGTCCTCCATAATGGCGTTGACGTATTCCTCTTCTTCCTTGACCGGGTTGGTGTCGTCGAAGCGCAGGTTGTAGAGGCCGCCGTAGGCCTCGGCGATGCCAAAGTCGATGGTGATGGCTTTGGCGTGGCCGATGTGGAGGTAGCCGTTGGGCTCGGGCGGGAAGCGCGTGTGGACGTGGTCGAACCGCCCCGTGCGCAAGTCTTCGTCGATGATCTCGGTGATAAAGTTGGAGGGTTTCGGCTTTTCCGCAGTCATCTTACACCTCCCTGTTCTGGAGAGCATATTGTAGCACATTTTGGCGCTTTGTCAGCTATGGGTTGGTGCGGATAGAGACGGACCTGGCCCTAGATAACAGGAGTTAAGCAGTTGACCCGGCAGGCTTACCACCAAGGCACCAAGACACGAAGAACGACCAGGAAATCTTTCAGGGCAGGCTTCGCTTCGCCGCCTTCGGCGGCTCGCTCAGAATGACGGTCTGGAAAACGCGAGGGTAGACCCCATTCAACTCCGAATTGTTGACAAATTATCTTTTTGATTTATAATATTTATACTTCTTCCACCGCGGTTCCCTTTCACCCCTTCCAACCTCGGTCCGGAAAAAGCCTGGAATGACCAGGTTTTCCACAGAAAAGTTGAGCGGGGCGCTAATCCCCTGATGTTTTACTGGTGTAACTGCTCACCACCCAGTACACAAAGTACACAACGGGTACAAAAGCGGCCTTGATGGGTTCAACCTTCGTGCCCTTTGCGTCCTTCGTGGTAGAGGAAAACGTACTACGCTATGCGAAAGGTGCCCATGGCGAGCAGTCACTTTTTGTTGGCGATAAGGAGGGCAAAATGAACGAGCGTCTACGCTTCTTTCGTCTCACCGCTTCGGCTTTACTGGGAATCCTGCTGGCTGCGGGCCTATGCGCGGCGCTGATCGGCGGGGCAGCCGCGCAGGAGGGCAAGCCGCCTGTGACGCTCAGCCTGGCGCACAAGGCGGCCCCGGCGGCGGCAGCGGACGATGACGCAATCGCCGCCCCGCCGCTGAGCCCCGCCCCCCTATCCAGGGCGCGGGTTTCCTCGCCGCTCTTACCGCCGGCGCAGCCATCTGAACCGGTGCAGCCATCTAGGCCGGCGCAGCCGCCCGATCCGGCGCTGCAGCCCGAACCGCGCGGGGTGGGCGCGTCAGACCCACTGCTGCAGCCGCAGGCCAGCAGCCCAGCGCGTTGGCGCGCTGCCGCGCCGTCGGCTGCGCGCCAGCTTCTTGCCCCTCCCCTCGCCGGCGACAACGCCAACTTTGTCGTCAGCATGGGCTCTGACCGCGCCTGGGGCCTGGTAGACCCCGGCGCGACGGTCACCGTCACCGTCGACGGCGTCCAGATGGGAGCAGCCCACGCTGATGGCGTGGGCTTTTTCTGGACGACGCTCTACGACGGCAACGGCGATCGCCCGGCCCTGAGCGGCGGCGAGCTGGTCGCCATCTACGCCGACGGCGTGCAGGTCGCCAGTACCACGCTGCGCGCTATCAGCGGTGTCGTGGATGTGACCGCCAACACCGTCACCGGGACGCTGGGCGGAGGCGGGTTCCCCATCAGCGTCACTGTCTATACCCTGGATGATTATATGCCTGAGGCAACGCTGACCACCTACAGCGTCACCGTCAGCACCGACGACAGCGGCAGCTTTGGCGCCGACGTGAGCGGCGGCTGGGACTTTGTGGGCTGGGATCACGCCGTCGTCGCCTACGTCGAAGGCGGCATCGAGGTGCAGGGGCATGCCCGCCCACTCCACACCTTGATGGTGCGTCCTTTTCCCTGGAACTGGGTCTTTGGCGCGGCTGCGCCGCACGAGTTGCTCACCGTCACGCTCTATCTCTCCGACACGGTGACGGTAAAGGAAGCCATCACGACGACTACTGACATCAACGGCTTTTACTTTGTCCCGTTCTCCGAATCCATAGACGAGACCGACGTCGTCGCGTTGGCGCGCGCAGGCTGGCCGCTTTCGACTCGCGTCATCGATCGCCTGACGGCCTCGGTGGATGCTGACAACGATCGGGTCACCGGGCAGGCCGAGCCGGGCGCGACGGTGATGGCCCGGCTGGAACAGGGTCTCACGACGCAAGGCCCGCGCAGCGTCAATGTGCAGACCACCGCCGACGCGGCCACCGGCCTCTACACCATTACGTTTGCCGGTGTGGCCGACCTGCTGCCCGGCGTCAACATTCCCGTCTTTGTCGACGACGCGGAAGGCGACAACCTCAACGTCCGCGCCGTCGCACCGCTGGTTCAGGTCAACCAGACCTGGGACGAAGTATCCGGCAATGCGCCGGCGCCGCCCGGCCCGCTGGCCGAGGGCCGCACGGTGACGTTGACCGTGAACGGCGACGTCTTTGTCGGCGGGATGGGCTCGTACGGCAGCTACTACTTCGGCCCGGGCGATGGCCTGCCCGACATCGGTCCCGGCGACGCGATCACCGTCGAGGCCGAGGGCTATGCCTGGCAGGGCGTCGTCCACGCGATGACCATGACCGTCCAGCACGATGCCGCCAACGACCGCTTCACCGGCTCAGTGGAAGAGCCGACCGACCAGGTCGAGGTCTGGGGGCGCCAGTGGAACGGCTGGGCATGGGAGACCCTCTTCCCGGTCGCCGAATCCTTCATCATCTCGGTCACGGCTAACAGCCCCTTTACCGCTACGCCGCCGGGTTTCGACGTGCGCAGCGCGGTGAACTATGAGGTGCGCCATCGCACCGCTGGCGATTACCTGGAAACCCTCTCCGGGCTGGTGGACTTTGTGCGCGTCTGGCCGGATTACAACGGCGCTATCGCGCTCTTTAGCCCGCCCGGCACGCCCTACACGCTCACCCTGCGCGACGGCAACGGCGCTTTCAAGGGCCAGATCACCGGCGTCTCCGGCGAGCCGATCGGTAGCGCCGGGTGGAATTCCTTCGAGGAGACCGGCGCGCAGATCGCCGATGGCGACATCATCGAGGCCCAGTCTGCAGCGGGCTTTGATCAGACCATCGAAATCGTCCCGCTCTCGACGCTGTTGGTCGAGGGCAGCGACACCGTCAGCGGTTACGGGCCGCCAAACGCGTTGCTCAACGTCAACGTGGTCAACGAAAGCTACGGCTTTGTTCCCACCGGCCCGGATGGCGCCTTTACCTTCAAACTGGACCAGCTCCAGGTTGTCGGTGGCAATGGAATCCTGGACTGGGGGGAGTGGGTCCGCCTCTGTTACGTCAACGACGAGGGCAATCACGTCTGCCGCTACGCCGATTGGCCGCAGATCACCGTTCGCACGTTCATGGACGGTCGCAACGACGTGTGGGGTGACCATGCTATCCCCGGCAACCCCATCCACGTCACCGTGACCCATCCCGTCAGTGGGGTGATCGCCACCGGCACGACCAGCGCCGGCACCGGTTGGGGCGGGCCGCGCTTTTACTATCTCGAGTTCGACGACGGTATCCTGGAGACCGGCGTCACAGTGACGGTCGATTGGGGCGATGACCTGGTAGACTCTGTCGAGGTCATCGTTCTGACCGGCACGCCGGACCCAGACACGGACCTGGTCGTCGGCAACGCCCCGCCGGATAGCACCGTCAGCCTTTGGGTACACGACATGTGGGGCAACGGCATGGACTTGAACGGGGTCGCGGTCGATTCCAGCGGCGTCTATACGGCCGATTTTGGCGCGAACGGCTGGGACATTCAGTACGGGGACAGCTTTAGCGTCTATGCGCCCACCCGGCGCAACCACCAGCAAGAGTACAACTTTTGGCTGCCCTACGCTGACCTACAGATCGAGAAACAGCAGACGCCCGGCCACGCGCGGCCCGGCGGCACTTACATCTACCACATCCACTACTGGAACAATGGTAACGGCGAGGCGGAGAACGCCCTCATCACCGACACGCTGCCCCTCTCTACCACCTACTTTGCCGATACCAGCGGCTTCCCCGTCATAGACGGCGGCGTGGTCATCACCTGGGAGCTGGGCACGGTGCCGCCGTACAGCTATCACGACTTCTACGTGGCGCTGCTCGTCGATTCCGGCGTGCCAACGCAGACCCAGTTGAGTGACAACTGCGTGGGCATCGCCACCACCAGCGCTGGCGATCTCGATCCGGGCAACAACTGGTACTGCACCGGCGGCCCGTGGGTGGATGAGAGCGAGGTGGGCGTGGGCGTGCGCAAATGGCCCGACCCCAACGATCCGCATCCGGGGCAAGAGTTCCACTACTATATCGATTACTGGAGCAATGGCAACGCCGCCACCGGCCCTGTCTGGCTCACCGACACGCTCCCCCTCTCCACTACCTTCGTGCGCTGGGAGGAGGAATGGGGCTGGGGCGCGCTGTGGACCGAGGTCGTCACTACCGGCGGCCAGTTCGTCCTCCACGCGCCGCTGGGCATCCCCGGCCAGATGGGCGGGCGCATCCGCCTGACACTGCTGCTGGACGCCGGCGTGCCGTTGGGGACACGGCTGACCAACCGCGTCGAGGTGGCGACGCCAGTCGACAATCAACCCCACGACAACTCTTACACCGACACCAGCGCGCAGGCTTCCGGCCCGCGCTACGACCTGCGAGTGCACAAAAACTCCGGCAGCGGTATCCAGACCCCGGGCGGGAATTTGAACTATGGGCTGCACTGTGAAAACCGCGGCAACGTCGCCATCCACGCCTGGCTCACCGATACGCTTCCCGTCTCTACCACCTACCAGCCCGGCAGCGCCGGCTGGTGCGATTGGAGTGGATGCACCCCCTTCGATCCCGTCACCGTCACCGAGGAGTATGTCGTCTGGGACCTGGGCATCGTCGGCGTAGGCCAGTGGCAGGGCTTTGGCTTCAATGTCGACGTCGACCCGCTCGCCGCCACCGGCCCGATCACCAACTGCGCCGCGGTCGGCAGCGCCTACCCGGAGAGCACGCCGGAGGACAATACCGCCTGCGTGGTCGATACCATCTATCCCCACGGCCCGAACCTGCGCGTGATCAAGGGGCACGAGTGGCAGGGCGATGGGCGGCTGAGCTACTGGGTCGAGGTGCGCAACATCGGCGACGAGGGGGTGAGCAACGCGCTCGTCACCGACACGTACCCCCTCTCCACCACGTTCAGCGGCGAGTGGTGGCTGGAGTGGTGGTGGCCGTTCGAACTCCAGTTGACCCATAACTACACCGACAGCCAACTGCTGTGGAAGTTGGAGCAGTTGGATGCCGGGTGGGGTTGGCGCGTGCGCTTCAACATGGACCTGGATGACCCTGGCATGCCGCTGCGCTGGTACACCAACACGGTCCAGGTGACAGAGCCAGCCCACGATCCCAGCCCGGAGGACAACGTCTACGTCGACGTGGCTTTCAGCGGCGGCGAGGTGCGCCGCGTCGAGATGTGGGTGGGCACCGAAAACACCGACATGTGGGGCGAAGGCATCCCCGGCCCGGTGACGATCACCACCCCCTACACCCAGGTCGTCGTCTGGGGCGACCCCGGCTGCAACGGCTGCTGGAGCACCGGCGGCATTGGCCCCCTGTGGCCGGGCGAGACGGTCACGGTGACCGCTGGCGCTGGGGCCATGCCCGTGGTCATCACCGTGCCCGATCCCTTCACCGCCGAGGCGGACTCGGCAAGCGACGAGGTCTGGGGGCAGATCGCTGGCGCAGCGAACCAACAAATCCAGATCGAGGGCTACTGGCCCGGCGGCCACAGGGACGTCTGGACAAATGCCGCCGGCCAGTACAGCGTCACCTACCCCGACGTGCCGCGCGGCGCGGAAGGGCACGTGCGCTACCAGACAACCATCGACTATGCCGAGGTCGTCTTCCACCGCCGCTTCCGAACAGCGGACCTCGTCTTCACCGTCAACTATTCCCACGATTGGGTCGAGGGCAGCTATGAAGCCGGGCATACAGTCTGGCTGACCGTCACCGACAGCCTGGGCGCCATCCGGGCCACTGCCGAGCTGACCACCGGCGTCATCCCCTGGTGGGGCGGGCAGACAGGCTTTGCCACCCACCTGGGCGATCCCTGGCACCCGCAGCGGCCCGATATCGAGGTGGGTGACTGGGTCCATGGCACGACAGAGACCGGCTACACGACGACGGTGCGCATAGGCGAGATCACCGGCTACCTGGACCTGGACAACGATCGCATCACCGGAACCGTGCACGCCTCCTGGTTCGAAGGGTTGTTGAACGGCCAATGCTGGATCGATGGCATTGGCAACTCCGGCCGCGAGTTCAGCATAGATGCCGACGGCGGCACCTACACCTGCGACTTTTCCGACGTGTGGGACCTGACGCCCAACGAGAGCGTGAGCGTACAATACCAGGAACCCGATGGCGACTGGGTGCGTGCGGTCTTTCAGGAGCCGACCCCCCACCTGCGCGTCGAAAAGTGGCTGGATGGCGGCAATGCCGGCGAGGGCGGCAACGCCGTCTTTACCGTCCAGTACCGCAACGAGGGCAACGACGACGCCGAGGACGTGGTCATCACCGACACGCTGCAAGGGATGACCTATCTCACCGACACCCTCGGCATCGCGCCGACGGGCGGCGGCGGCCAGGTCGTCTGGAACCTGGGCACGGTGCCGCCAGGCAACTGGATCCAGTTCTACGTCTTTGCCAGCGTCACCGCCTCGGAGGGCGAGTGGATCACCAACACGGTCGAAATCGCCACCAGCGACCCCTACGACCAGGGCGATGAGTGGGAAAAGCGCAGCGAGTGGAGCGGTCAGGTGCAGTCCAACGACACCCAGTTGAACGTGGGCAAGTGGGCCTGGACCGGCGACCCGGCGCCCGGCTCTCCCGTCGTCTTTCACGTCAACGTCTGCAACAACGGCGGCACGGCCAGCACAGAGGTCGTCATTACCGACACGCTGCATCCTTCGCTGACGCTGCACAGTTGGTGGTCCGACACCCCCGGCTGGAGCGAGATCAGCAGCGGCGCGAACCACCTGGTGGTGAGCAAGCCCGCCGTCAGCGGCTGGCGCTGCGAGGGCGTTTTTGTCCGCGCCATTGTCGATGGGGCGGCCTGGCCGGGCCTGAGCATCTGGAACCATGCTGTCATCACTGCCGTCAACGACCTCACCCCTGACGACAATGAGGCCTGGTGGTGGGGCAACGTCAACTGGCCGCACGTCAATCTGGGCATCGAAAAGGATTGGGACTCGGGCCAGTTGGTGCCCGGCGGCGAGATTCGCTACAATCTCCACTATCACAACCACGGCAACGTGCCGGTGGGCAATGTGCTCATCACCGATACGCTGCCCGCCGGCGTCACCTTCCTGGCTTCCTACACCTCTGACCAGTCCGGCCAGCATCCCTTCCCACCCGTCTACAGTGACACAGAGCAGTTGGTCTGGAACATCGGCACGCTCGATAACGGCGTCGGCGGCAACATCCAGGTGGTGTTGCGGATCGATCCGGGCGTTGCGCCTGGCACGGCGCTGACCAACACTGCGCGCATCCTGCTCCTGTCGGACGACGACGACCCGCGCAACAACGTCAGCACGCTGGTCGAGACGGTTCACGATCACGGCCTCAACCTGCGCGTGCGCAAGTACGGCAGGTGGCATGACTGGGGCGAGAACACCCGCCGCGTCTCCTGGCAGGTGGCCGTCGAGAACATCGGCGATGAGAGGGTCGAGTGGCCCGTCATCGCCGACACTTACCCTGTTGGGATGTTCAGAGAAGGAGGCCTCGGCGTCAATTACTGGCGATGGTGGAACTGGGAGGACTATGGCGATCACTTTACCGTTACCCTGGAAGTGCTCTACCCCGGCGAGACGGCGTGGCTCTATTTCGACACCATCGTTCCTGGCGGGGATCCGCTGCCCTTTGGCCAGGCCTACACCAACACGGTCGAAGTGACGCCGTATGACGACTATCCCGAAGACAACGTCGCCGTGCGCGTGCTGACCACCGGCCCGGACCTCTACGTCGGCAAGGCACTGCGGGGTGGCGAGCTGCTGCCCGGCGAGCTGGTCACCTATACCCTCAGCTTTGGCAACCAGGCAAATGGCACGGGATACTGGCAAACCCGCGGCGACGTGCTCATCACCGACACGCTGCCGGCCGGGCTCGATTACGTCACCTCCACCCTCATGTACTTTGGCTGGGGGCCGCTCACGCCTTACCTCGACGACGGCGAGCACGTGGCCTGGAACCTGGGCCAGATGTGCGCCGGCTGCTGGGGCGAGATCCTGCTCACCGCCCGCGTCAGCGACACGGTCACCGGACTGGACACGATCACCAACCAGGTCGAGATCGCCACCACCGCGCCGCTCAGCGACACCGAGTACGACACGAGCAACAACTGGGCCGTCCACTCGGCCGACGTCCCGCTGCCCTACTTTGAGGTGAGCAAGGTGTACGAGAGCAGCGCCGTTGCCGGCACGCTCGTCACCTACACGCTGACTGTGACCAATGTGGGACACGGCGCCAGCACGGGCGTCGTTCTCAGCGACACACTGCCGGCCGGCCTGACCTACAGCGACAGCGACGGCACCCACTATGACAGCGGAATCTGGTGGGGATTCGCCTCCATCGCCGCCGAAGGCGGGACGGCGGACGGCTGGTTCAGCGCCGCACTGCCCTGCACGCCTGGCGCGGTCACCAACAACGACTATCGCGTGGTGGGCAGCAACGAGGGTGTGCACTCCGCGCCTGGGCCGGCGGTCGCCTTCGATGTCGTCGCGCCGGATCTGGATGCCAGCTTCAAGGGCAGCCGCCTGGGCGCATTGGTCGGCGTCACGCTCTTCTTCACCGACACCTCCACCACGGACGGCGTCGCCATCGTCGGCTGGGAGTGGGACTGGGGCGACGGCAGCGCGCACGCCTTCACCCCGAACGCCAGCCACGCCTACCTCAGCCACGGCACCTTTACCGTCACGCTCGTCGTCACCGACGGCTGCGGCTACGTGGACGCGCAGGAGAGCACGGTCACCATCGACCCGCCCGACCTGGTCGCCAGCTTTGACCAGAGCGCCGCGGCCGTGGTCGTCGGGTCGACGGTCCACTTTACCGACACCTCGACCACCGACGGCCCGCCCATCGTTGCCTGGGCGTGGACCTTTGGCGACGGCGGGACGAGCACAGATCGCAACCCCAGCCACCTCTACGACACGGACGGCGCGTTCGTCGTCACGCTCACCGTCACCGACGCGCTGGGCTACAGCGACGCGGCGACGTCGACAGTCACCGTCACCGCGCCCGACCTGCATGCCGATTTCGACTATAGCCCCAAACCAGCCCACATCCTGGTCGGCGACACGGTCCACTTTACCGACACCTCGACCACCGACGGGCCGCCCATCGTCGCCTGGGCATGGGACTTTGGCGACAGCGGGACGAGCAGCGCGCAGCACCCCAGCCACGTCTACACTGCCGTCGGCACCTACACCGTCAGCCTGGTGGTGACGGACGGGCTGGGCTACAGCGACACAGAAGTCAAGCCCGGCATCGTCGTCGTCAGCCCGCGCTGCACCGCACTGGTCAGCGTCACCTTCACCTACGCGCCGCTGGGGCCGGTCGTCGGCACGCCGGTCGTCTTCACCGCTGCCTATGGCCCGCTCAACGCCACCTCGCCCATCACCTACACCTGGAATTTTGGCGATAGCACGACGTTGACGGTCAACACGGCAGCAGTAAGCCACACCTACGCCACCAGCAACACCTACACTGTCATCCTGACCGCCACCAACCCCTGCACGCCAGCGGGGGTGCGCGATCAGCACGAGATCACCGTCGCGCCGCGGCGCATCTACCTGCCGCTGATCCTCCGTCGGCGCTGAGTTGAGACAAGGGGACAAGGAGACAAGGGGACAAGGGGACAAGGGGACAAGGAGAAAAGGGACAGGCAGGGGTAATGGATGAGAGGAGGGCGCTCAAGTTATCCCGTTTTTTGGGGTTGATATTGCGCCATCAGCCGCAGCGCTTTGGGCTGGCGCTGGATGAGGAGGGGTGGGCGTCGCTGGCGGAGGTGATGGAGATTCTGCGCGGCCTGCCCAACTTTCGCTGGGCCCGGCGTGCGGACGTGATGCAGATCGTGGAAGAAGGCAGCGGCGACGGCAAGCGCCGCTTTGAGGTGGACGGTGAGCGCATCCGCGCGGTCAGAGACCGTGCCTGACGAGAGCGGGCTGAACAAGAGGGGCCGAGGGCGGGCTTGAAAGCCCGCCCCACGTGATTGCCTCTACCAGCGGGTCAGCAGGGCGGCCAGCAGCGCGGCCCGCTGTGGGAGGCTGGGGATCAGCACGTACTCGTCGCTGCTGTGGGCCTTGTCCCCCACGGCGCCCAGGCCGTCGAGCGTGGGGATGCCCAGCGCGGCGCAAAAGTTGGCGTCCGAAGCGCCGCCGGTGCCGCCGGCAGTGAGGGTCAGCCCCAGGCTGGCGGCGATCTCTCTCGCGCGCTGGAAGGGCAGCAGGGTCAGCGGCGACTCTTCCATCGGCGGGCGGCTCGGCCCGCCCTCGACCAGCAGGCGCGCCCCCGGCAGGACCGGCTGCAGCGCGCGGATCGCCGCGTCCATCCGCGCTGCCTCTGCTTTCGTCCGCACGCGCACGTCGACCCGCGCCTGGGCCTGCGCCGGCACGACGTTGCTGCGCGTGCCCCCCTCGATGTAGCCCACGTTGACCGTCGTGCCGCTGGCGGGGTCGTTCAGCGCCTGCAGGCGCAACACCTGATGGGCCAGCTCTTCGATGGCGTTGATGCCCGTCTCGGGGTCAGCCCCGGCATGGGCCGCGCGCCCGATCGCCGTGACGGTGTAGTAGCCGGTCCCTTTGCGCCAGACCTTGAGCGCGCCGTCGGCCAGGGCTGGCTCGACGCAAAAGACCACTGCCGCCCGCGCTGCCTCGGCCTCGATCAGCGGGCGCGAGGAGCGGCTGCCGCTCTCCTCGTCCGAGTTGAAGAGCACGGTCAGCGGGCGGTTGGGGGCCAGCCCCATCTCGCGCATCCCGGCCAGGGCGGTGAGGATGATCGCCGCGCTGGCCTTGTCGTCATAGCAGCCTGGGCCAAAGGCGCGCTCGCCTTCCACCCGCCAGGGCCGGCTGGCCAGCGTCCCCAGCGGCCAGACCGTGTCCAGGTGGCAAAGGAGCAGAAAGCCGCCCTCGCCGGCGCCCCAGCGCACCAGCAGGTGGTCGCCGCACTCTTTCTGCGCCACCCGCGTCACGTCGAGTCCCAGCGCGCGGGCCTCCTCGGCCACCAGATCGACCAGCCGGTCGACCGCTGCCTTGTCCGCGCTGGGCGACTCGATCTCGACCAGGCGGCGCAGGAGGTCGAGCATGGCGCCGGTGCGGGGGGAGAAGTGGGTTGATAGAGAATCTTGGGTCATTCGTTTCCTCGCGTATTGCGTGTTGCGTGTTGCGTATCGCCTATCGCTTATCGCATATCGCCTATCGCTTATCGCTCATCGTTAATCGTCTATCGCTCATCGTCCCTCACTGATTGCTACTTTCAGATCGCGATAAGCAATAAGCGATTAGCGATTAGCGATTAGCGATAAGCGATAAGCGATAAGCGATACGCGATACGCGATAAGCGATTAACGATCGGCGATGATTTCCTCCGCGCAGGCCAGCAGCGCCTGCTGGCGTTCGGGGGGAGTGCCGGTGGTCTCCAGGTAGCGTTGCAGGAGCTGACGGGGAGTCATCTCCGTGGGGGCGGCAGTGCCCAGGCGGAGGCGGGCAGGGCGCTCTACGTCACGGCTGATGCCGCCGATAAAGGCCGCCTGGCCCAGCAGCGGGCGTATGTCGGCGTCGCGCACCAACTGCTCCTGCCCGGCGCGCAGGTGGAGGATGAGCCGTACCACCGCATCCGTCAGGTCAACTTTTTCCACCGCCTGGCGCAGCGCCAGCAGCGGGTCCTCCGCCTGGCGCAGATCGACGTCCAGCGTGACAAAGGGCCGCGCGTCGACTTCGACAAAGCGCCAGCTCGTCTTGCCACGGGCCAGCTCGACCCAGCAAAAGCCCTTGGGCTGGCCCTCCTCGCCAAAATCGACCCGCTCCAGGCTGCCGGCGTAGACGATGGGCGGGCAGGCGTCGCCGTTGAGGCTCTGGTGTTTGTGGATGTGGCCCAGGGCGACATAATCCCAGGCCGCGTCGGCCAGCACGGACTTGAGCACCACCGCGTCGCGGCCGATCATCACGCTGCGCTCCGAGCCCCACGTGGCCCCAGAGACGCTCAGGTGCGCCGTCAGCACCGCCGGCAGGGCGGGATCGACCTGCGCGGCCAGCGCCTGGATGTTGGCGACGACCAGGCTTTGCAGCTCCCTGTCCAGCTCTTCGACCGAGAGGCCGCGATAGTCGTCGTGGGCCAGCAGCCTCTGGCGCGCCGGATAGGGCACGGTGGCGACCTGCACCAGCCCGTGGCGCGTCTGGATGGAGTGCAGCTTTTCCTCCCGCCCGACGACGACGTTGGGCACTTCGAGGGTGTGGAAGATGTCGACGCTGGAGGCGCGCTGGGTCATCGTCGGCAGGTCGTGGTTGCCGACCAGCAAAACGACGGGCACATCGTGATCGGCCAGCCGCTTGATGCGCCGCGCCAGCGCCCGCTGGTAGGTCGAGCTGGGGTTGTGCGTCTTGTAGGCGTCGCCGGCCACAATGACCAGATCGACCTGGTGCTCCAGCCCGTAATCGATCGCCTGGTCCAGCCGCGCCAGGAAATCGAGCACGCGCTGGTTGACGCCGGTGGACGGGTCGAGCCGGCCGTAATTCTCCATGCCGATGTGCAGATCGGCCAGGTGCAGCAGGCGAATCGGCTCGTTCATTTGACCGCCATCAAATGGGAGAGCTGTCCTCTCCCCGCAAAATCGCCCGCCCGCGCGTCAGGATCGCCTGCGGGTCGTCCGGCGCGGCGCTCATCTCGGCGTAGAAAGCAGGGGTGCCGTAGGTGCGCGTGCGCACGACCACCGGCATGGGGACGGCGTGGCCGATCACCAGCGCCTGCTGGCGCGTGTCGAGGCGGGCCAGCACATGGCGCAGCGGCGCGCTGCCGGCGACGCCCGAAAAGACGGCGCGCACGTCGGCCTCGTCGTCCAGCAGGCAGGTGACCCGCGTGCCGATCTGGCTCATCACCTCCGGGTCGATGCCGCTGGGCCGCTGGTCGACGATGAGCAGGGTGACGTTGTACTTGCGCAGCTCGCGGGCGATGGTGCCAAAGATGGTATGGCGCGCCACCGCCGGGTCGAGGAACTTGTGCGCCTCCTCGATCGTGATCAGCAGCGGGCGCGGCTCCTGCCGTTGTCCGCCTACCGCTGCCTCCTTTTGCTCGACATAATGATCGTGGATGCGGCGGGTAAGCACGTTGGCGACCAGGATATAGGCCTCCAGGCTGTTTCCGAAGCGGCCAAATTCGAGCACGACGTGCAGGCCCTTGTCGAGGTGGTCGAGAATCTGGCGCACGGGATCGCTCTCGACGTGCGGCTGCAAAAAGTCAAAGCGGCGGAAGGCGCCCAGCTTGCGCTGGATCGCCCCCAGCGTGCCGCCGTGGATGGTGCCCCGCTCCAGCGCGTCGGCCAGGTCTTCCAGCGTGTCGTCCTCGTCCAGCAGGCGGGCGATCCAGCCGCGGCCAAGCCGCCGCCGCAGGAAGTAGAGCGCGCCCACCTGGACCTCGGAGAGGGCCAGCAGAGCGGCCAGGCTGTCGATGTCCTCCGGCTCGATCTGGTCATAGCCGATGCGCACCACCGCGTCCACCTTGCTGCCCCGCCGCCGCGAGGATTCGTCGTCCAGCGTAAAGACGGCGACCTGGCCGGGGAAGAGCTGGCTCAGCCCCTTGACCTCGTGGCGGGCCTCGTCCTGGCTCTTCCAGCCGTACTCGTTGTGCATGTCAAAGACCAGGTTGACGCCCACGCGGTGGCGGATCAGGCCGGCCAGCAGCAGCCGCGTCAGAAAAGTCTTGCCGGTGCCGGTCTTGCCGAACACTCCCGCCGAGCGCTCGACGAAGCGGTTGAGGTCGAGGGGAATGGAGATGCCCTCCATATCCAGCGGCTCGCCGATGACAAAGTGGGCTTCAGCGGTCTCGTCGCCAAAGACCAGGCGGACGTCCTCCGGGGTGGCCTGGTAGACGGGCGAAAAGTGCTCCGGCACGGTCTTGACCGGTCGCGGCTCTGCGGCGCCCGTTTCCAGCACCAGCATGGGCGCGACGTGGATGCGGCCAAAGGTAGAGGTGCCGCGGTGGACGCAGGCCAGGAAAGGGCTGGAGACATCGGGCGGCGTTTTTTCGATCAGCGGGTTGGTCGCGTCGAGGGCCACGTCGTCGATCAGCGAAAAGAAACGCCGCCCCGTCTGGCCGTGGATGACGACATAGCGCCCCACGGCCAGCCCTTCGATCACCGTCTGCGGGTCGAGCTTGACCTCCAGCCCTTGCGAGAGGCTGCCGCCGACGACGATGCCCAGCCGCTGCGCCGGCGGCTCAACCTCACGGGGAAACCATTCGTCCAGGCTTTGGCTGCTCATCGACCTTCTCCTTCGAAAGGGATCCTTTCCTTCTCCGCGCAGGTGCGTGCTTCCTGTCAAAGACCCTGACCACGTCGAATTCGCGCCACTCCAACTGACCATCGACCTGCACCTGGATGACCCCTCGCTACACCAGGCCCTGGTCGGGCGGGGATATATCCAACAGGTTTGTCAAACCTGGCCTGGGCTTTTCCCAGGTGTCAGCCATCGAATGGGCAATATCCCTTCCAACTGCTCGAACTCGGGATCGCCCGTTACCAGTGTACCGCCTTCCTTTATCGCTAACGCTGCCGCGAAAGCATCTGCATACGCCAGGGGATACTTTGCCTTGATCTCTGCCGCTTGCAACGCCAATTCTCTTCCCACAGCGATAAACCTGACCGCTGTTGCTTCTAACATCCCAATCGCCCGGTAGGCCTGTTCCCTGCCCCATCTTCTTTCTACGATATACGTTACTTCTCCAACGTTCACCCATGTCATGCTTAAGCAAACCTCTCCCCTTTTGGCGCGCTGGAGCAGTTCTTTGACCTCTGTACTTCCGCTTTCTCGACCCAGCAAAGCGAGTACAGCAAAACTATCGAGAACGCAGGTCTCGCCCACTGCGGCTCTCCTCTTGTCCCCGTTCTCGAGCCCTCTCCTCCAGCAGGTCCACTGTGAGCGAAGGGCCTTCTGCCAGCATACCATCCAGAGCTTCGACTGGGTCATCGGCCAGCGGGATCAAGGTGATCATATCTCCATAATCCAACAGCCAGACCTGCGAACCTTCTTTCAGGCCATACTTTTCTCTGAGGTCTTTGGGGATGACCACCCATCCTTTTGTCGAAACCTTCGCGGTGTACATAAAACCCTCCTGCGGTATACCAGACGCGTATATAGTATACCACAGGAGGGTTTGTATGACAATAGTGGTTTTATGTATAACTTGTGCTCACTCAGGGAATATAATGCAGTTCCCTTGCCGCGCGGGTCAGTTCCTCTCTGAACTTGGGGTGAGCGATGCCGATCAGCGCCTGGGCGCGCTCGCGGATGGTCTTGCCGTACAGCGAGGCCACGCCGTACTCGGTCACAATGTAATGGACGTGGTTGCGGGTGGTCACGACGCCCGCCCCCGGCTTGAGCATAGGCACGATGCGGCTCAGCTCGTCGTTCCTGGCGGTGCTGGGCAGGGCGATGATCGGCACGCCGCCCTTGGAACGCGACGCGCCGTAGATAAAGTCGAGCTGTCCGCCCACGCCGCTGTAGAGCTTGGGCCCGATCGAGTCGGCGCAGACCTGCCCGGTCAGATCGACCTCAATGGCCGAGTTGATCGCCACCTGCCGCTCGTTCTGGGCGATCACAAAGGGGTCGTTGACGTACTCGGTGCGGTGGAGTTCGATGAGCGGGTTGTTGTTGGCCCACTCATAGAGGCGCTTTGTGCCCAGCATAAAGCCGGCGACGATCTTGCCCTGGTGCAGCGTCTTGCGCGCGTTGGTCAGCACGCCGGCCTCTACCAGGTCGATGACGCTGTCGGAAAAGAGCTCGGTATGCACGCCCAGGTCTTTTTTGTGGAAGAGGAACTGGAGCACGGCGTCGGGGATGGCGCCGATGCCCATCTGCATCGTTGCCCCGTCGGGGATCAGCTCGGCGATGTGGGAGGCGATTTTGGTGTTTAGCTCGACCGCGCCCTCATCCGCCATGTGCAGCTCCATGAGCGGATAGTTCACCGGCACGACATAGTTCAGCCGGCTGACGTGGATAAAGCTGTCGCCCAGGCAGCGCGGCATGTTGGGGTTGACCTCGGCGATGATGATCCTGGCCGACTCGGCCGGCGTCTTGGTCAGCCCGGTCTCGATGCCGTAGGAGCAAAAGCCATGCTCGTCGGGCGGGGAGACATGGACAAAAGCCACGTCCAGCGGCAGGTATCCTTCTTTGAACAGCAGGGTGAACTCGGAGAGCAGAACGGGCGTAAAGTCGGCCCGCCCTTCCTGGACGGCCTTGCGCACGTTGGGGCCGATAAAGAGCGAGTTGGCGCGGATGTGTCCCTCCATCTCGGGCGCGACGTAATCGCTGCTGCCCATCGTCAGCGCGTGGCAGATTTCGACGTGCTGGAGCTCGGGCGCCCGCCTGACCAGCGCCGCGATCAGCACCTGCGGCACGCTACAGTTGCCGGTCAGAAAGACGCGGTGGCCGGACTGGACTACCTTGACGGCCTCTTCGGCGGAGGTGATTTTGCTTTCATAGATCTTGGACCAGCTATAGACCATCGCTAGCTCCTACTGGCATGCGGCATAGGTCGCGGCAAGGATCTCGTTGACGATCTGGCCGTCGCGGGTGGCGATGCCTTTTTCCAGTCCCGGCATGGCCTGGATTGCTGCGTCCAGGCCGCCCTCGCTGATGGTGCGGATGTAGGGCCAGGCGGCGTTGTTGAAGGCGTGAGTGGACGTGCGCGGCAGGGCGCCGGGGACGTTGGGGACGCAGAAGTGGACCACCCCTTCCTCGACAAAGACGGGATCGCGCAGCGTGGTCAGGCGGCTGGTCTCTACGGCGCCGCCCTGGTCGATACTAAAATCGAGGATCACCGCGCCGCGCTTCATCGAGCGCACCATGTCGCGGCTGACCAGGATGGGGGCGCGCGCGCCTGGCTCGAGGACGGCGACGACGAGCACTTCGCAGAAGCGGGCGGCGTAGGCGATGTTGAAGGGATGGGCCACCATCGTCGTCACGCGGCCCTGGAACATGTCGTCGATAGCGCGCAGCTTTTCCAGGTTACGGTCGAGCACATAGACGTTGGCGCCCATGCCGAAAAAGACGCGCGCGGCGTTGGCGCCCAGCACGCCGGCGCCCAGGATGGCCACCCGCGCTGGCGGGATGCCCGGCACGCCGCTGAGCAGCACCCCACGGCCGCCCCAGTTGCTCTGCAGGAAGGTGGCGGCCAGTTGCGGGGCCATGCGCCCGGCGACCTCACTCATGGTCTTGAGCACCGGCAGCGCCCCTGTGCTGTCCTCGATCATCTCGTAAGCGAGCGCGGTGATCTTTTTCTCCAGCAGCACGTCGATCGTGCGTCGTCGCGCCGCGGCCAGGTGCAGAAAGCCGCACAGAATCTGCCCCTCCTGCAGCCAGTCCAGTTCCTCCTGGGTGGGGCGCACGGCTTTGAGCACCATATCGGCGCGCCCGTAGGCCTCCTCGGTCGAATAGACAATGCGCCCGCCGCCGCGCTCATAGTCATAGTCGGTAAAGCCGGCCCCTTCGCCAGCCCCCCGCTCGATGTAACAGACATGCCCGGCGCGGGTGAGCAAACTCACTCCATGCGGAGTCAGTCCCACCCGCCGCTCCAAATCACGCCGTTCTTTTGGGATTCCAAAGTTCATTCACTCACCCCTTGCCCACTTGCAAACTTGCCCACTTGCAAACTTGCAAACTTGCCTACTTTCCCACCACCTCCGCCCCCTTATTCAGCGCCTCGCGGTTCATCGGCAGCAGCTTGCGGTGGCGTTCCGGCAGATGGTTTTCGAGCGCCTGGAAGACGGCATCGACCGGCACGACGCCGGTGGCCTGCACCAGCGCGCCCAGGCAGATCACGTTGGCCAGGCGCACGTTGCCCATCTCGGTGGCCATATCTGTCGCCGGGACATAGATCACCTTGATGTCGCTGCGCTGGCTCCTGATAGGGACGAGCGAGCTGTTGACGACCAGCGTGCCGCCCGGCTTGACTGCCGGCTCGAAGGCTTCCATCGACGGCAGGTTGAGGACGACCGCCGCGCTGGGCCGGCGCACCAGCGGCGAACCGATCTCTTCGTCCGAGATGACGACCGTGCAGCGCGCTTTGCCGCCGCGCATCTCGGGGCCGTAGGAGGGGATCCAGGTCACGTGGAGCCCCTGTTCCATCGCCGCATAGGCCAGCAACTGCCCGGCAAAGAGCGTCCCCTGCCCGCCAAAACCGGAGATGATGATTTCCTCTTGCATTATTTCTCCTCCATCAAAGCGCGCACGCCGTCGGTCACTTTGGTGTCGCCCAGGGGGTAGTAGGGGACCATGTTCTCCTCTGCCCACTTGAGCGCCTCCAGCGGGCCCATATACCAGTTGGTCGAGCAGGTGGAAATGATCTCGACCAGCGAAAAGCCCAGCCCTTCGATCTGGGTGCGGAAGGCGGTCTTGAGCGCTTTCCTGGTGCGGCGGATGCCGCGCACGTCGAGCACGGCCTGGCGGGTGACGTAGGCTGCGCCGGCCAGCACGCCGATCATCTCGGCCACGTGCAGGGGATAGCCAGCGATGCGCACATCGCGCCCCTGCGGGGAGGAGGTCGAAACCTGGCCTGGCAGCGTCGTCGGGGCCATCTGTCCGCCGGTCATGCCGTAGATGGCATTGTTGACAAAGATTGTCGTGAACAGCTCGCCGCGGTTGGCGGCGTGGATGATCTCGTTGGTGCCAATCGCCGCCAGGTCGCCGTCGCCCTGGTAGGTAAAGACCACCTTATCGGGGCTGACGCGCTTGATGCCGGTCGCCATGGCCGGGGCGCGGCCGTGGGCGGCCTCGGCCATGTCGACGTTGAAGTAGTAGTAGGCCAGCACCGAACAGCCCACCGGCGCGATGCCGATCGTCCGCTCGCGCACGCCCAGCTCGTCCAGCACCTCGGCGATGAGGCGGTGGATGACCCCGTGCGTGCAGCCGGGGCAGTAGTGGGTGTGGGCCAGGGTCAGGCTCTCCGGCCGCTTGTAAACCAGCTCCATATCTGCGGGTATCTCGATCATGTCACTCGCTCCTTGCAAGTCCCACCTTCCCCGGCGAGACTTGAACCTACAACTTTTCCACCTCCGGCAAAATCTCATCCGGCAATGGAATGATGCCACCCATCCGCCCGTAAAAGTGGACCGGACAACGTCCCTCGACGGCCAGGCGCACGTCCTCGACCATCTGACCGGCGCTCATTTCGACCGCCAGCATTGCCCTCACCTGGCGGGACAGCTCGGCCAGGCGGGCGCTGGGGAAGGGCCACACCGTGATCGGGCGCAGCAGGCCGACCTTGAGGCCCTTGCGGCGCGCCTCGCGCACGACGGTCTGGCAGATGCGGCCGACGGTGCCAAAGGCGACCAGCAGGACGTCGGCGTCGTCCGTCTCGTACTCTTTCCAGCGCACCTCGTTGGCGGCGATCTCCTTCAGCTTGGCCTGCAGGCGCAGGTTGACCTGTTCCATTTCCTCTTCGACCAGGTAGAGGGAGGTGATGATGTTGGGCTGGCGGCCTTGGGCTCCGGTCAGCGCCCACGGCGCGCGCTCCTCTGGCTTGCGCACGGGCCGCATCGGCGGCATCTCGGCCGGCTCCATCATCTGCCCCAGCGAGCCGTCGGCGAGGACCATGGCGATCGTGCGGTACTTGTCCGCCAGGTCAAAGGCCAGCACGGTCAGGTCGATGGCTTCCTGAATGTTGCCGGGGGCCAGGACGATCATGTGAAAGTCGCCATGGCCAGCAGTCTTGACCGCCTGGAAATAGTCGCCCTGGGAAGGGGCGACGTTGCCCAATCCCGGCCCGCCGCGCATAATATTGCCGATCACGATCGGCACCTCCGAGCAGGCGATGTACGACAGTCCCTCCTGCATCAGGCTGATGCCGGGGCTGGACGAGGAGGTCATCACCCGCGCGCCAGCGCAGGCTGCGCCATAGACCATGTTGATCGAGGCCAGTTCGCTCTCGGCCTGCAGAAAGACCCGCCCCTCCTCCAGCATGCGATGGGAGAAATGCTCCAGTATCTCGGTCTGCGGGGTGATGGGGTAGCCAAAGTAGGCTTCCACGCCGGCGCGGATGGCCGCCTCGGCGATGGCGGCGTTTCCTTCCCACAATTCCTTCGCCATGCTCATCCCTCCTGGGCCGTCTGTTCGGCCTGCCGTTTCCGTCGATAGACGGTAAAGACGACGTCGGGGCAGATGGTGGCGCACTGGGCGCAGCCGATGCAGTCGTCCATGTTGATGACCTCGACTGGCCGGTAGCCTTTGGCGTTGAAGCGCCCCTCCGCCTGGCGCAGGATCTGCGAGGGGCAGACCGAGATGCAGAGCCCGCAGCCTTTACAGCGATCTTCGTCGATGACGATGAAGCCTTTTGCCTTTGCCATATTCTTCCTCCGTCAGGGATTCAACGAGCGCCGCCCAAACGCTTCAACTATATCACTTTCCCGTCGTATTGCAAGGTGATGACGGTCCCTTTCATCCCAGGCCGCTCACCAGCGCCAGCAGCACGCCGCCGGCGATGACCGAGCCCAACTGCCCGGCCGTGTTGGCGCCCATGGCGTGCATCAGCACAAAGTTGGTAAAGTCCTCTTCCTGCGCGATGCGCTGCACCAGGCGGCCGCTCATGGGAAAAGCGCTGATCCCTGCCGCGCCCACCAGCGGGTTGATGCGCCGCCCGGAGAGGACGCACAGCAGCTTGCCAAAGAGCAGGCCCGCTGCCGTGTCGAGCACAAAGGCCAGCAGTCCCAGCGCCAGGATGCCCAGCGTGCGCAGGCTGAGGAAGGCCTCGGCGGTCATGGTGCCGCCAACCGCCAGTCCCAAAAAGACCGTGGCGATGTTGATGATCTCGTTCTGCGCGCTCTTGCTCAGCCGATCGACGACGCCCGATTCTTTGAGCAGGTTGCCGAGCATGAGCATGGCGATGAGCGGGGCGGCCTCCGGCACCAGGATGCCGACGATGAGCGTGACGACGATGGGAAAGAGGATCAGTGCCAGGCGCGAGACCGGGCGGGGCGCATATTCCATGTGGATGCGCCGCTCGGCCCGCGTGGTCATCAGGCGCATGATCGGCGGCTGGATGACCGGCACCAGGCTCATGTACGAGTAGGCGGCCACGGCGATCGGCCCCAGGAGGTGCGGGGCCAGCAGCGAAGAGACATAGATGCTGGTTGGCCCGTCGATGGCGCCGATGATGCCGATGCTGGCCGCCTCATTGAGGTTGTAGCCCAGCAGCGTCGCCAGCATCAGCGTCCCGAAAATGCCGAACTGTCCCGCAGCGCCCATCAGCGCAAAGACCGGCTGGGCCAGCAGCGGCCGAAAGTCCATCATGGCCCCCACGCCGAGAAAGATGAGCAGGGGGAAGAGCTCGTTGCGCACGCCGACGTTGTACAGCAGCGTCAGCAGCCCTTCCTCGCCGGTCAGCGCCGAGATGGGCAGATTGGCCAGCATGCAGCCCGCGCCGATGGGCAGCAGCAGCACCGGCTCGTACTCCTTGGCGATCGCCAGGTAGATGAGCACCCCCCCCACCGCCATCATCAGCACCTGCCCCGCTTGGAGGTTGAGGATACCTTTGAGCAGTTGTGTCAGATCCATGCCCTTTCTCCCATTTTATGTCAGCCACAGATTACACAGATTTCACAGATTTTTGAATCAAAATCAAGATTTTATGAAATTCGTGTAATCTGTGTAATCTGTGGCTATCATCTCTCACGGTTCGGCGAATGTGACCAGCAGGTCGCCGTACTGCACCTGCTGGCCGAGGTTGACGTGCACCTGGGCGACGGTTCCGGCGCGGGTGGCGCGGATGCGGTTGTTCATCTTCATCGCGTCGAGCACGCAGAGGTCAGCCCCCACCTCGACTCTGTCGCCGGGTTGCACCAGCACGTCGACGATCACGCCGGGCATCGGCGCGCGCACCTGGCTGGCCGAGGCAACGCCAGGTTGGGCCGCCGTCGCGGTCGGCGAGGCGACCACGGTTGCTGGCAGCGCGGTGACCTCGACGGGCGCTGCCCCTCGCCGTGGCTCCGGCGGCCAGACCTGCACGGTCTGGCCGTTCACCGTCGCGCGCACCGGGCGGGCGTTGACGTCTTCGATGGTGACCTCGTACTCGCGGCCTCCCACCTGAACTCGATATACGGTCATTTACCACCTCAGCGTCTGGTGAGTTTTTTGCTGTTCCAACTGCTGGCTGCGGTTATAGGCCTGCCAGGGGCTGACACTTTCCGCGGGCGAGGCGGCGTGCCAGGCGTGGGTTGGATGGGCGCGGCGGGCGGCCAGCGCCATGGCCACGGCCACCGCAGCGGCTGCGGCGGCTTCCAGGGCTTCCGTCTCTTCCTGGGTAGGGATGGCGCTGCCGGGCTCGCTGCTCCTGCGCTTTGGCCCTCGCTCCGCTGCTCCGCGCGTCAACGCCACCATCGCCGCGATCAAGAGTCCGATGGCGGCAAAGGTCAGCCCCATCCCCACAACGGTGATCCATATCGTCAGCGTGTTCATGGTTTCAGGTTTCGTGTGCTCAGACGGGCATATTGCCGTGCTTTTTTGGCGGCATGGCGCGGAACTGCTCGCGCAGCGCGCCGAGGGCGGCGATGAGCTTGGGACGGGTCTGCCGCGGCTCGATGATGTCGTCGATAAAGCCCGCTTCGGCGGCGCGGTAGGGGTTGGCAAAGCGCTCGCGGTACTCTTTGACCAGCCGCGCATGCACCGCTGCCGGATCGTCGGCCTGGTTGATCTCGTCGCGGTAGAGAATGTTTGCCGCCCCGCTGGGCCCCATCACCGCGATCTCGGCCGACGGCCAGGCATAGTTGATGTCGGTGCCCAGCCCCTTGCTGCTCATCACCACGTATGCCCCGCCGTAGGCCTTGCGGGTGATGACCGAAATCTTGGGCACCGTCGCCTCGATGTAGGCGTAGAGCGCCTTGGCCCCGTGGCGGATGATCCCGCCGTGCTCCTGGGCCACGCCGGGCAAAAAGCCGGGCGAGTCGACAAAAGTGACCAGCGGCAGGTTGAAGCAGTCGCAAAAGCGCACAAAGCGACAGATCTTGTCCGACGAGTTGATGTCCATCACCCCCGCCATGACCAGCGGCTGCTGGGCGACGATGCCGACGGCGTGCCCGCCCAGGCGGGCAAAGCCGACGATGGCGTTCTGCGCCCATGCCGGCTGCACCTCCAGGAACGTCCCCTGGTCGACCACCCGCAGCAGCACCTGGCGCATGTCGTAGGGGACAGTGTCGTCCAGCGGCACGATCTCGTTCAGCTCGTCGTCCATACGCCAGGGGTCGTCGGACGGCTCGACGTGGGGTGGGTTCTCGACGTTGTTCGAGGGCAGGTAGCTCAGCAGGCGGCGGCAGAGCGAGAGGGCTTTGGCTTCGCCGGGCGTGCTAAAGTGGGCCACGCCGCTGACGGTGCTGTGCACGGCCGCCCCGCCCAGCGTCTCCACGTCGACCTTTTCCCGCGTCACGGCGCGGATGACGTCGGGCCCGGTGATGAACATGAAACTGCTGCCCTCGACCATAATGATGAAATCGGTCAGCGCCGGGCTGTAGGCCGCGCCGCCAGCGCACGGCCCCAGCATCACCGAAATCTGCGGCACCACGCCCGAAGCGATGGCGTTGCGGCGAAAGACCTCGCCGTAGCCGTGCAGCGCGCGCACGCCGTCCTGGATGCGCGCCCCGCCCGAATCGAGCAGGCCGATGATCGGCGTGCCGTTGCGCAGCGCCAGGTCCATCACACGGCAGATTTTCTGCGCGTGCATCTCCGCCAGCGTCCCGCCATAGACGGTAAAGTCCTGCGCGTACACGTACACCGTCCGCCCGTCGATCTGCCCATAGCCGGTGACCACCCCATCGCCGGGGAAGCGCTCTGGATCGGGGTTCAGGTCGTCCTGGCGCAACGTGACAAAGGGCTCCAGCTCGTTGAAGGTGCCCTCATCCAGGAGGAGCGCCAGCCGCTCGCGGGCGGTCAGTTTGCCCCTGGCGTGCTGTTTGGCGATGCGCTCCGCGCCGCCGCCCTCCAGCGTGCGCTGGCGCATCTGGGCCAGCCGTTCCAGACGGGGATCTGTCATGGTTCTCCTCCTCCCAGCCCTTCTTCGAGCTGGCCCAGCGCCGCGTCGACCTGCTCCAGCAGCCCCGCCAGCCCCAGTTGGGCCGTGTCGATGGCGATCGGCACCTCCGTGTCCACCGTCACCGTCGTCTCCACTGCCAGCGTCTCGCTGATGGGGATGATGACCTGGAGGTTGACGTCGATCTCGGTTTGCACCGGCACGGCGACCTGGTATGTCCCCAGGATGGGGATGCTCACCGGCACGTGGACGACGGTGGAGAAAGGCAGCGTCGTCTGGATCGGCACGACGAAATCGCGCTGCAGCGGCACCTGGGCTGAGATGGGGAACGTCTGCTGGAAAGGAACGGTGAACTCGGCCGTGTAGCCGTTCAGGCCGGCCAGCGCCGCCCGCGCGTCGGCAACAGAGGCGCGGGCGGTGTTGCGGAACTGGAGCAACCCGTACATGGTAAAGCCGCTGACGACCAGCGCAGCGAGCGCCAGCGTCAGGGCCAGGATGATGGCGATGGGCCCGATGATGCGCTTCATGCCTGACCTCCCAGGATCAAAGGTATCTGGATATCTTGCTCTTCGACCACCGGATCGAGGCCGAGGACGGCCTCGAAGAGGTGGCGGTTCAATTCCTCAGCGAGCAGGCGGCGCACGTGGCGGAACTTGATGAACTCCCATCTGGCCGCCGCGCGGCTCAGCCGTGGGTCAGCCCGCAGTTTGTACGACAGCAATTCCGCCCGTCCGCCGGGAAAGACCAGGCAGGGACGCGCGCCAGGAGGGACGGGCGGCCCGTAGAGAAGGTAGCGGCCCAGGGCCGCCGTGGGTGAGACGACGAAAAGAAAAGCGTCTTGCTCGCCCTCGCGCCAGCGCACGTCCCAACCCCGCCCCTCTTTGACCTCGAACCCCAGCCGCTGGCCCAGCGTCCGCAGGTCACGCCGCAACGCCCGCAGCTCGCTGCCGCGGCGACTGGGGTCGTCCTCCGCGCGCAGGCGGCGTTCTCCTTCCTCCTTGCCGCTGTACGAGTCGATGCACAGCAGCACCAGCGCCAGCGGCGGCGTCAGCGGGCCGTCCAGCGCCGCATAAACCGCCAGGGTGAGCTCATCCAGCGTCCACGAGGGGCGCTGGCGCATGGTGCGCCAGACGACCTCTTCGACGCGGTCGGCCAGCGGTTCGACGGGCGGCTCGCCCGCCCCGGCGGGCAGCTCGTGCAGGGGGGCGCCGGGGACGAGTCCTGGCTGGCCCAGCCCGCGGCGGACGCCTTCGGCGACCAGGGCCGGCCCGCTCAGGGCTTGCGGGGGCGACGTCTCCTCCTCGGCGGCGGCGACGGCGCGGGCCAGCAGGCCGCGGCTGCCGCAAAGGCCGGCATAGACGGCAGCATGGAGGATGGCCCAGGGGGTCGGCTCGCCGCGCTGACGCAGGCAGGAGCGCGCCAGCGACGCTGCGGCCTGTGCGACCTCATCGACCGTCGGCGGCGAGGGGGCGCTCAGGGGCTGCGCGGCGCGCAGGGCCAGCCGCACGCCTTCGCCCGGAGTGACGCCCCAGCCGAGCAGGTCGTACCCCGCGCCGGAGGCCGCCAGGCAGGCCGATTCGACCATGTCGCTGTCGGCGTCGGCAAAGAGGAGCACCAGCGCGGCGTCCGGCGCCAACAGCACGGAGGCGCCCGCCAGCGCCTGTTGCAGCACCTCCTGGTGCCAGCTCCAGTCGAAGCGTCGCCGCCGCAGCAGCGGGCGCATCGCCTGGGCGGCCGGCGTGTCCCACAGCCAGCCGGCCCACAGCGCGCAGAGCGCCCAATAGACCGCGTCCGGGCGCGGCGGGTCGGCCAGGATGAGCGAGACGCTGCCCGGCGGCAACAGCTCTCCCACCCGGCGCGCGATCGAAGGGAGCAGCGCGTAGGCGGGCGTGGGGTCGCTCAGCAGCGCGGAGAGGGTGTGGGCGCGGCGTATGGGCGTCATGGCGGCCTGCTCTGCAAGCAGGTGCTCCAGCCCCTCTTCCATCAGCAGCCAGACGTTGCGCTCCAGGTAGCGCGCCGGCAGGCGCAGGGAGCGCGGGCGGTGACGCGCCTCGTCGGGCGGGTCGAGGCTGCTGCCGCGGTCGAACGCTTCCAGCAGGACGCCCCGCAGCGCCGCCTGGATGGCCGGCTCGGCCTCCAGCCCTTCGAGCCGCTGCAGGATGTCCATCAACGCCGACAGGTTGCGCGGCGTGTAGAGTTCGAGCAGTTCGACGGCGCGCTCGTGGGCCGGATGGCCCTCCGGGACCAGGCGCCTGAGGGCGTTGTGGTAGGCCAGCCCGTGGGCCGGGATGCGCCGGGCGGCATCGATGTCGGCCTGGTCCACTTCTCCCCTTTGCGCGCCCTGGCAGCGGCTGCAGCGCACCCGTTTGGCGTAGGGGGCATGGTCGTCGCGTTCCCAGGCGAACCATTCGGCGATCCCTTCGCCCTGGCAGGTTGGGCAGCGGGTGCGGTAGAGCGAGAGGATGTGACGGTGCAGCAGCGTGTCGCCTTTGGGGCTGTCGGCCAGGCGGGTAAAGGCCGCTTTGAGCGCGGTCGGGTCGGGAGGCTGCTCCAGCCCCAGGTTGGCGATGAGCAGGTTGACCAGATTGACGCTGACGCCCACGGCCCGCCGTCCGGCCTGCACGATTTCGCGCAGGAAGAGCGGGCCGTGGCAGAAGAGGACCAGCACGATGTCGCCGGGCCGCGTGGACTGCTCGACATAGACGGCAACAGCGCCGGCCGGCTGAGGCGGGCGATAGCGGGCCAGCAACCCTTGCGGGGGCGTAGAACGCCCCGGAACGAACCAGAGCGGCCTGTCCATCCTGCAGTACAGTATACCATCGGCTGGGGAGGAGGCCAAGTCGAGGGAACGCCTGCTTGTAGGACAACGGCTTGCAGTTGTCCTACGCCTTCCCCCTCCCTGCCAGATGTGGTACAATGCACAGAGGCAGGGAGAAACTGTATGGTCAAACGAGAGGCACTTCAGTACGAAGCGGCAGACGTGCAGGTGTTGGAGGGGCTGGAAGCGGTGCGTCGCCGGCCGGGGATGTACGTCGGCGGCACCGACATCCGTGGCCTGCATCACCTGGTCTATGAGGTCGTTGACAACTCGATCGACGAGGCGCTGGCCGGCGCGTGCGACGAGATCGAGGTGGTCATCCACAAGGACGAGAGCGTCACCGTGCGCGACAACGGCCGGGGCATCCCTACCGCTCCCCATCCTCAGAAAAAGATTTCGACCCTGGAACTGGTCATGACCACGCTGCACGCGGGGGCCAAGTTCGGCGAAGGCGGCTACAAGGTCTCCGGCGGCCTGCACGGCGTGGGCGTCTCGGCGGTCAATGCCCTTTCGGAATGGATGGAAGTCGTGGTCGACAACCCGCGCGACGGCCTGACCTATCGCCAGCGCTACGCGCGGGGCGTCCCGCAAGGGCCGGTCGAGGTCATCGGCAAGGCCAAACGCGCCGGCACGACGACGACTTTCCGCTACGATTCGACCATCTTCAAGGGCGTGAACTACCGCTTCGAGACCCTGGCCCAGCGCATGCGCGAAATGGCCTTTGTCACCCGCGGCGTCACCCTGCGCCTGATCGACGAGCGGCCCGACGACTTTGCTCACCAGATGAGCTTTTACTTCGAGGGCGGCATCCTCTCCTTCGTCCGCTACCTGAACCGTAACCGCGAACCGCTACACGACCCCGTCTATGTCGAGCGGGAGGTGGACGGCATCGGCGTGGAGGTGGCCTTTCAGTACACCGACTCGTACAGCGAATCCGTCTACCCCTTTGCCAACACCATCCATACAATCGACGGGGGGACGCACCTGACCGGCCTGCGGGCGGCGCTGACGCGCACGATCAACGACTATGCCCGCAAGTCGGGCCAGTTGAAGGACAAGGACACCAACTTTTCCGGCGACGACGTGCGCGAGGGGCTGACCGCCGTGGTCAGCATCAAGCATCCCGACCCCCAATTCGAGTCGCAGACCAAGGTCAAGCTGATGAACGCCGAGGTCAAAGCGATCGTCGAGGCGGTGGTGGTGGAGGCGTTCAGCGAGTTCCTGGACAACAACCCGGCGGCGGGGCGCAAGATCGTCGACAAGTGTCTGACCTCCTCTCGGGCGCGCACGGCTGCCCGTCAGGCGCGCGACCTGGTCATCCGCAAGAGCATGCTGGAGAGCGCGACCCTGCCGGGCAAGCTGGCCGACTGCTCGGAGCGCGACCCGACGCGGACAGAGTTGTTCATCGTGGAAGGCGACAGCGCCGGCGGCAGCGCCAAACAGGGCCGCGACCGCCATTTCCAGGCCATCCTGCCCATCCGCGGCAAGATCCTCAACACCGAGCGCGCTGGCATCACCAAAGTGCTCAGCAACAAAGAAGTGCAGGCGCTCATCTCCGCCCTGGGCACCGGCATTGGCGACCAGTTCGACCTCGGCAATTTGCGCTATGCGCGGACGGTGCTGCTGATGGACGCGGACGTCGACGGCGCGCACATCCGCACCCTTCTGCTGACCTTTTTCTACCGCTACATGCCGGCGCTGGTCGAAGAAGGCCATCTCTTTATCGCCCAGCCGCCGCTCTACCGCGTCGAGTCGGAACGCCAGGTACATTATGTCTACTCCGACGAGGAGAAGGACCGCCTTCTGGAGACTCTGAAGGGCAAGAAGGTGAGCGTGCAACGCTACAAGGGCCTGGGCGAGATGAACCCGCAGCAACTGTGGGAGACGACGATGGACCCCGAGCGGCGCACGCTCCTGCAGGTGACGGTGGAAGATGCGGCGGCGGCGGACCGCATCTTTACGATGCTGATGGGCGACCTGGTGCCGCCGCGGCGGCGTTTTATCCAGACGCACGCCAAAGAAGTGCGCAACCTGGACGTGTGACGGCAGGCTGTGATCGAGGCGCACGAACTGAGCAAGCGTTTCCGCCGCGTCGTCGCCGTTGACGGCGTCTCGTTCACCGCCAACAATGGCGAAGTGTTGGGCATCCTGGGCCCCAACGGGGCGGGCAAGACGACACTCCTGCGCATGCTGGCCGGCGTGCTCCAGCCCAACGCGGGCTTTGCGCGGGTGGACGGCCTCGACGTCCGCCGCGATGGCGCCCAGGCGCGCCGCCGCCTCGGCTTTCTGGTCGAGACCGGCGGCCTCTATGACCGCTTCACGCCCCGCGAGCACCTTTTCTTTTATGGGCGTCTGCAGGGGCTGGACGGCGACGAGCTGGCGGCGCGGGTGCAGGCGCTGCTGGACGCGCTGGAGATGAGCGAATTTGCCGACCGGCGCGCCGAGGGTTTTTCCGCCGGCATGAGACGGCGGGTGGTGCTGGCCCAGGCCCTGCTGCACGATCCTCCCAACCTGATCCTCGACGAGCCGACGGCCGCGCTGGATGTGATGTCGACGCGCACCGTGCGCGCGCTGGTGCATCGCCTGCGCCAGGAGGGGCGCTGCATCCTCCTTTCCACCCACCTGATGGGCGAGGCCGAGCGCCTCTGCGACCGCGTCATCATCCTCCACCAGGGCCGCGTCCGGGCGATGGACACCCCCGCCGGGCTGTGCGCCCAGACCGGCACCGATGACCTGGAGGAAGCCTTTGTCCGCCTGATCGGCGAACGCGCCCTGCGCGAGTCGCTCTGGCAGGCGCAGGCCCGCCGCTGGTGGCAGTTCTGGAGGCGCGGTGATTAGGACGCTGTGGGTCATCCTGGTCAAAGAGGCGCGCGATCTGCTGCGCGACCGGCGGGCGCTCTTTTTCCTCTTCGCCCCGCCCATCCTGGCGCCGGTCGGCGTGGTGCTGGTGGCGCTGTTCGTCGGCTGGCAGGTCGTCAGCCAGGCGCCCGAGGGCTTTCCCATCGCCGTCGTCGGCGCGGACGGCGCGCCCGAACTGGTGGCGCGGCTGAACGAGGAACAGACCATCCGCCTGGTCGACCCGCCCGCCGACCCTGCGGCGGCGCTGCTGAGCGGCGAACTGTCGGCCCTGTTGACCGTCCCGCCGGATGCGCAGGCGCGCATCGAGGCCGAGCAGCCGGTGACCCTCACCCTCACCACCAGCCGCATCGGCTGGATGCCGGCGCTGGTCGACCTGGCGGTGCGCCAGGTGGTCGATGACTATGGCGCCGACCTGCTCGCGCAGCGCCTGAGCAACCACGGGCTCGACCGCGAGTGGGTGGATCCGCTGCGGGTGCAGGCTGGCGAAGCGCCTACCACCGGCATCGTCGCCCCGCCGGCCGCGTCCGCCAGCAGCGACGCGCTCTCGCGTTCTTTCAACGGCCTCATCCTGCCCTTTCTGGTCGCCTCGTGGACGATGGGCGGCGGGCTGGGGCTGATCGCTTATATGACCGTCGGCGAGAAAGAGCGCGGCACGATGGAGCCGATGCTGGTCACTGCCGCCAGCCGCGTTGCCATTGCGCTGGGCAAGATTGCGCTGTCTATGGTCGTTTCGCTCATCACGGTGGTTTTTTGGGTCGTCGACGGGCTGGCCTATCTGGCCGTGGTCAATCTGTCGGTTGCTTTTGCCGGCCCGGCTTCGGCGCTGCAGCAGGCACAGGCCTTTGGCGTGGCTGGGTTGTGGCTCTTTCTGCTCATGCTGCCGCTGCTGGTCACCGTCAGCGGGGTGACGGCGGCGGTCTGTACCTTTGCCCGCAACTACCGCGAGGCCTCGCTCTTTATGACCCTGATGCAGTTTGGCCTGCCGGGGCTTTCCTTTGCCGCCACCTTTGTCGTGCCGGCGACGCCGCCGGCGGTCGTCTATGCCCTGCCCTTTGTCGGCGTGCTGGTGGCGGTGCGCGACCTCTTTCTGAGCGGGCTGCCGGGGGAGATGCTGGTGCTGGCCGCGGCGACATCGCTGCTCTATGCCGCCCTCTCGATCTGGCTGGCGGCCTATGTCTTTTCCCGCGAATGGGCGCTGATGCGGGGATTGTAATTGTGGGGAATCTCTTGTAGAATATCGCATATCGCCTATCGCCTATCGCTTATCGCGTATCGCGAATCGCTTATCGCTTATCGCGTGTAGCGTATCGCCAGGCGCAGATTGTAAATTGTGTACTTCCAGATTGGTACGCGATAGGCGAT
>DAOTYD010000236.1:0-7009 GCA_034435295.1 Anaerolineae bacterium
AACAGGAACAGGCCGCATGCCAGGGTTATGGTGATAAGGCTGGCGATCAGGGCCTGGGTCGGGTTACCTGCTTCACCGGCCGTCCACAGCCCGCCGATGGCCACCGCTACCGCCAGGCCATTCCACACCCCGTGAATGGCGACAGCGCTGGCGAAGGCCAGCATCAGTCGCCAGGGCCGTCTTCCGGCCCACAGCTCTCCCCATCCCCAGCCCATCAGCCCGCTGGTGGCGCAGTGCATCAGCGTCGCGCCCAGGCGCAGGACGATGCCCGGCGCCCAGAACGCGCCAATGAGGGCGCCGTTGAACAGGTTCTCGGCGATGGCAAAACCGGCGCCGGAGGCCACGCCCACGACAAAGGCGCGCGCCGGCGTCGGACGCAGCCACGGCGCGGCGACCGCCAGCCCCGCCGTCTTGGTCAGCTCTTCGATCACAGGGGCCAGGACAGCAGCGAAGAGAAAGAGCGTCAGCACGGTCAGCGGCGAGACAAACTGGAGCAGGTTCTGCGGGTCGTTGAGAAAAGCGGGGTCCTGAAGCCGCTCGCTCAGCGCCTGCAGGCCGGCTATGCCGCCGGGGATCACGCCCAGCAGCAGGGCCAGTACCACAAAAGCGCTGGCAAGGGCTATTTCCAGGAACAAGGCCAGGCCGGTGCCGGGCGCCGCGCCGCTCACCAGGCCGCCGGCCACGTCGCGCCACGAGCTGCCGTATCCTCTCATCGCCTGCCCGACAAGGAGCAGCAGCAAAAGCGGCAGGAGGATCGCCGTCAGCGTGTTGACCGGCGGGAGGAGGTAGGGCAGGACAGCATCGAGAAGCGAGAAGAGCAGGCCGAGCACCAGCAGCAGGCCCAGCGCCAGCCACAGCAGGCCGACGCGGCGGGGGAGAAAGGGACGCGAAGGCCGGCCCTGCCAGATACGCCAGCCTTCCCAGGCCAGGATGCCGCCGATGCCGAGGCCCAGCACGGTCAGGGCCAGGCTCTGCTGGATGGTGGCCCCGTCGAGCGCGCTATCGCTGAGCATCGCTGTCAGCGCCAGGAGCAGCGGCCCGCCAACGCAGGCGGACAGGGCTGCCAGCAGCCCGATAATCAGGCTGGCCAGGCCCAATATCTGGAAGGAGGAGCGCCGGGGCGTCTCCGCCAGCCGGTGCTCCTCCTGGTTGTCTCCAGCGACCCCTTCCGGGTTGATCATCGCTCCTCGATCAGGATCGTCTCGATGCGGTCGCCAGGCGGGGCCTGCAGGTTGGAGGGATCGCGGGGGGTGAGGTTCTGGAGGACATCGAGACCGGCGATCACCTTGCCGATGATCGTGTAATTGCCGGTCAGGTCAGGCTGGGGAGCCAGGGTGATGAAGAACTGGCTGCTGCCGGTGTTGGTGCCGGGTCCGGCGCTGGCGATGCCGACCACGCCGGCGTCGTCAAAGGCGAGATTGGGGCTGATCTCCTCATCGCACTGAAAGCCGGGGTTGCCGACGGCGGTAGCGGTTGGATCGCCAGCCTGGGCGACAAAGCCCTGGATCACGCGGAAGAAGGAGATGTTGTCGTACCAGCCATCGCGGGCCAGGAAGACAAAGGTGTTGACGCTGTTCGGCGCCTGGTCGGCGTAGAGTTCGATCACAATGTCGCCCTTCTCGGTGCGGATCGTGGCGATGTACTGCTTGCCAGGTTCGATCACCTGGGGCGGCGGGCTGTCGTACCGCTGCAGCGTCGCCAGGCGGACAAAGACGTCGATGCCCTGTTCGGAGAGGCCCCACTGGTCAGCGGGGTACATCCGGCCGTTGACGATGAAAGTGGGCGTACCGGGCAGGCCCATGCGCACCGCGTCCTGATAGTGGGCCTGGACCTTGGCGCGGAAAGTGCCGTTGGTCAGGTCACGGCGGAACTGGGTCGTGTTCAGTCCCAGCTCCTGAGCATAACCGGTCAGCACGTCAGGCATCTGATCGGGTGAGAGTTGCACCCACTCGCTGTACCGTTCATAGATCATGTGGTGCATCTCCCAGAAAGCGCCCTGGGCGCCAGCGGCCTCGGCGGCCTCGGCCGTGATCTGGGCGTGTTGGTGAAAGCTCAGCGGAAAGTGACGATAGACAAAGCGGATGTTGCCTTCGTGAGCGTCTAACAGACGCTCCAGCGTGGGCTCGATCGCCGCGCAGCCTGGGCACTGGAAATCGGCGTACTCGATGAAGGTGACGGGCGCGTCAGCCGGGCCGATGGTCCAGTCGTCTGCCGTGACAGGTGGCACTCCCTGGACCTCGCTGCCGATGGGAGGGACGGTGCGGCAGGCAGCGGTGCTGGGTAGCGGCGTCATCGGCGGCCGGGTGGGCATCTCGGCCTCTTGGGTAGGCCCGGCAGTGGCAACCGCTGTCGGCGGCCGGGTGGGGACGTTGCTTTCTGGCGTGATGGGGTTGGCGCCGTTGCAACCAGCCACAAAGACCAGCAAAGCCCCCAGGAACAAGAGGGGCAACAATTTACGCATACTGACCTCCTTCGGTAAGGTGGTTTATTCTACCATGATCGGGAAAAACTGCCAGCGCCGGTAACTGTGGGGGTTCGTAGCAAAAGGTTAGAGCGCCCTGCCCGCCCTGCTCCCGCCGGGTCTGCGACCCGGCGGCCCCACTGGCAGGAGGCGCAGCCCGTGAAATCCGTGAAATCTGTGTAATCTGTGACCAAAAAACGGCGGCCCCACTGGCGACGGTCACAGGCCGTGAAATCTGCGAGATCTGTGTAATCTGTGGCCAAAAAACGGCGGCCCCACTGGCGGGGGTCACAGACCCCCGCCGAGCAATGGGTTCGTAGGACAACTGCTCGCAGTTGCCCTACCCATTTCTCGCCGCATTGACAGTCTGGCTTTGCCGTGGTAGAATGATGGCGCGCGGGGGAGCCATCCCCCACAACTCGGAGGGATGGCCGAGTGGACGATGGCGGCAGTCTTGAAAACTGTTGTGGCCGCAAGGTCACCGAGGGTTCGAATCCCTCTCCCTCCGCTGAACAAGTGAATGGCGCCGTGGGGAGGTGCCAGAGTGGACGATTGGGGCTGCCTGCTAAGCAGTTGTGGGGGTAACTCCACCCAGGGTTCGAATCCCTGCCTCCCCGCCAGATTTGCGCCCCCGTAGCTCAATTGGACAGAGCGTTTGGTTGCGGACCAAAAGGCTACAGGTTCGAGTCCTGTCGGGGGTACTGGAGCGCGCGGGCCAGGCGCGCTCGCCCGCGGGGATGAAAGGTCTCGACGGGGAAGGCTGGTCACGGATGGCGAGCCGGGGGGCTCTGGCCTCGTTAACAACAGAGCACACACCCAAAAGTGCCAACAATTGGGCTGCTATTCCCGTCGCCGCCTAGGCGGTAAGGGAAAAAAGGGCCACGCGATGGCCCCGTCCGCCCCGTTCCCTCGCCCGTGGTTCGGGGGCCGGATGTCATAAGACGGGCGTGCGGCAGCCAGACGCCGATAAGGTCGCCTGAGAGACATCGGCTCGGCCCGGGTGCAGCGCGGTCGGCTGCGACTCCCCGGGCAAGCGGTAAACGCCGACTAGGCTCGTAGAGGTCTGTGGCCGAATTCTTCGGACGCGGGTTCGATTCCCGCCATCTCCACCAAAGGCCGGTCCCGCCAGGGGCCGGCCTCGCTTTGCGTGGGGCTTTCAGTTGTTTGGGGCCACCGCCGCCTGCAGCGCCTGCAGCGCCACCTGGGCGCAGCGGGCGCGCGCCCAGCCCAGCTCGACGCCGAGCATGGCCAGGACGTCCCCCTCCGTCAGCGCGCGCAGCGCCTCGACGCGCTCGCCAAAAGCCCGTTCGGCCAGCATCGAAGCCGTCGCCAGGGCGATGACGCAGCCCTCGCCGCTGAAGGCAATGTCGCTGACCCGCTCTGTCGCGTCCAGGCGCAGCTCCACGCGCACGCGGTCGCCGCAGAGTGGATTGTCGGCCTCGCCGACGCGGTCGGGCGCCGCCAGGTGTCCCCGGCGACGCGGATGCTCAAAGTGGTCGAGGATGTGCGCGCGGTAGGGGGAGGGGGTCACGCTGCCCGACTCCGGTATGCTTTCAGCCCTTCTCGCAGCACGTGCAGCGGGAGAAGGGCGCAGCGGCGGCGGCTGCTGCCGACCGGGGCGTCCAGCAGCGCCAGGGCGTCTTCCTCGCTGAGCGCCTCCAGCTCGGCCAGCGTCTTGCCCTTGATATGCCCGGTCAAGATAGAGGCCGAGGCCATGCTGACCAGGCATCCTTCGCCTTCGAAGGCGACCTGGGCGACGCGGCCTTCATCGTCCAGGGCCAGCTCGATGCGCACCTGGTCGCCGCAGGAGGGATTGTCGGCGTCGGCGACAATGTCGGGCGCTTCCAGGCGTCCATAGTTGCGTGGGTTGGCGTAGTGATCCAGAAGGTGGGCGCGGTAGAGGTCCTCGCTCATTGTGTCCTCCCCAGCGTCTGGCCGACTCGCTCCAGCGCTTCGGCCAGGCGGTCGGCCTCCTCTTTGGTGTTGTAGAGATAAAAGCTGGCGCGGGTGGTGGCGACCAGGCCCAGCCGCTTGTGCAGCGGTTGGGCGCAGTGATGGCCGGCGCGCACGGCGATGCCCTCCAAGTCGAGCAGGTGGGCCACGTCGTGGGGGTGGATGCCGCGGAAGGTGAAGGCGACCGTCGCGCCGCGGCGGTCGGCGGGCGGGCCGGGGATGTGCAGGCCGGGCAGCGCCGTCAGCCGCTCCATGGCGTAGGCGGCCATCTCGCGCGCGTGGGCGGCGAGGTTCTCCATGCCGACAGCGCTCAGGTAATCGACCGCCGCGCCCAGGCCGATCCCTTCGACGATGGCGGGGGTACCGGCCTCGAACTTGTAGGGCAGGTCGTTCCAGGTCGAGCGGTAGAGATCGACGCGGCGGATCATGTCGCCGCCGCCGAGGAAGGGCGGCATCGCTTCCAGCAGTTCGCGTCGTCCGTAGAGGACGCCGATGCCCGAAGGGCCGCACATCTTGTGGCCGGAAAAGGCCAGGAAATCGCAGCCCAGCGCCTGCACGTTGACCGGCATGTGCGGCACGCCCTGGGCGCCGTCCAGCAGCGTCACCGCGCCGACCGCTTTGGCCCGCTGGACGATCTCAGCGGCCGGGGTGATCGTCCCCAGGACGTTGGACATCATCGTGCAGGCCACCAGCCTGACGCGCTCGTCGAGCAGATCGTCCAGGCGTTCCATCTGCAGCAGGCCGTCGTCGCTGAGGGGCAGGTAGACCAGCTCGGCGCCTTTCTCCTGGGCCAGGAGCTGCCAGGGGACGATGTTCGAGTGGTGTTCCATCTCGGTCAGCAGGATGCGGTCGCCGGGGCCGATGTGGGCGCGTCCCCAACTGTAGGCGACCAGGTTGATCGACTCGGTGGTGTTGCGGGTAAAGACGATCTCTTCGCGGCTGGCGGCGTGGATAAAAGAGGCCACCCGGTCGCGCGCGCTCTCGTAGCGGTTGGTGGCCTCTTCGCTGAGGTGGTAGACCCCGCGATGGACGTTGGCATAACAGGCGCGGTAGGCCGACTCCATGGCTTCCAGCACAGGCAGCGGTTTTTGAGAGCTGGCGGCGCTGTCCAGAAAGATCAGCGGCCTGCCGTGGACCTGGCAGGAAAGGATAGGAAAGTCGGCGCGGATTCGTTCGCTATCCAGCACGCTTGGCCTCCTGTGGTCAGGTAGGCCCAGTATAGCACGATGCGGCAGGGCTGCAACTTGAAGGTGGAGGTGCTCCGTGGTATAATGATGGTCACCTCAGCAAGGAGAGCAAGATGAGCGAACAAAACCCCTTCGAGCAAGAGCGCGGGCGCATTCTGGAGGCGCTGCGTCAGGTGTACGACCCCGAGATTCCCTTCAACATCGTCGAGCTGGGGCTGGTGCGCAAGATCGAGCAGGTAGAGGGCGAGATCGTCATCACCATGATCCTCACCGTGCCCACCTGTCCCCTGGCGGGGATGATGGTGGAATCGGTCCGCCAGGCAGCGCAGGCTGTCACGAGCTGGCCGGTGCGGGTCGAGCTGGGCACAGAGCGGTGGGACCATTCGATGGTGGGGCAATATGGATGAGTGGCAGAGCGCGCTTTCTCGCTTTCTGGCGCTTTACGGCAGGGAAGAGCGGTTTGCGCCGGGGGCGATCATCTGTCGGCAGGGTCTGCCGAGCGACGGCCTTTACTATCTCAAGAAAGGCCGTTTGCGTGTCTACCGCGAGGAGCCGGACGCTGTTTTTCCTCTTTCCGAGATTGGGGTGGGCGAGATTGTGGGCGAGCTGGGTGCTGCCACGGGGTGGGTGCGCACGGCCACTGTCGAGGCGGTGGAGGATTCGGTTGTCATCCATGTGCCGGAGGCCGAATTTCGGCATGCGTTGCTTGGGGAGCCGGAACTGGCTGTCGAGATCGCGCGGCTGGCGACCAGGCGTCTGGCCGACGCGGATGCGGCGCGGGTGACGCTGGGCCGCTCCTGCCAGCAGGCCTTTGTCCGCGTGCAAAAGCTGGACACGGAAAAGGCGCAACTGGAGGAGCTGTTGTTGTTGCGCGAGGAGATGGCTGACATGCTGGTCCATGACCTGCGCAATCCGCTGGGGGTCATCAGCGGCGGGCTGGGGCTATTGCAGGGCATGGTCGAGGCCGAGGAAGGCAAGGCGTTGGTCGAGATGATGGGGCGTGCGGCGGGGCGGATGCGGCGGCTGGTGGACACGCTGCTGGACATTGCGCGCATGGAGGAGGGCGGGCTGACGCTGCAGCAGGAACCGTTAGATGTGCAGGCGTTGGCGGAGGAGGCGGTGACGGAGGAGCAGCCCTATGCCAGGCTGCGCGGCATCGAGCTGGCGAACCGTGTAGTGGCGGGTCTCCCGTCAGTTTCTGGCGATCGGGACATGCTGCAGCGGGTGCTGATCAACCTGTTGGACAACGCGCTCAATTTCACGCCGGAGGGGGGGCAGGTGTGGGTCGAGGCGCGGCCGTGGGCGCGTGGGGCAGAGATAGCGGTGGTGGACACGGGGCCGGGCATTCCGCCGCAGGAGCGGGAGCGCATTTTCGAAAAGTTCACGCAGGTCAGGGGGCGGCATGGGG
>DAOTYD010000237.1:0-14842 GCA_034435295.1 Anaerolineae bacterium
CAGGCCTTCGACCTGGATGTTGGGGATCGGCGCCACAGTCTGGGGCTGGGCAGGCTGGAAGGCTTCTGTCGCTGGCGCCGCTTCTTCGATTGCGGCTGCTTCAGCAGCGGGCAAAACGACCTCGACTGCATCCACCACAGTCCTGGCGTCCATCATCCTGAGCGTCGCCTGGAGCGGTCGCAGCTCATCAGCCTGGCGGTCGATGCGCGCCGTCTGCGGCGTATCCCCTCTCGCCAGCGGCAGCGCGCCCTCTCTCCCTCGGACACCAGGGGGATCATCCATACAGAGGGGTAAACGTTCGCCAAGGGCCGGTACAAACACCAGCGCAGAGAAAAGAACAACAAGAAAAACAATTCCCGTCAAGCGACGTGTGCTCATCGTCCATCAACCTCCACACATGCACGGTCGCTTCGTTGTAAAGCTGCTTGTGCAAAAATTGGCAGGGATTATAGTACAATTATCATCCGCCGACAATAGCACAAAAGCACTATTTCCAGTCGAATTCCAACTTTGAGTCGCTTCGGCCGCTTCGCGGCCTTCGCTCCTCAGAATGACATCTGTCCGCCCGCCCTGCTTCCGCCGGGTCACGGACCCGGCGGGCCCCACTGGCGGGGGTCACAGACCCCACAGGCATCAAGCTGAGCTTTTGGGACTGCTTCAAAAGCTCCCAGCCGGTCTGTGACCGGCGTCGTCGGCCTGAACACGTCGTCTCAGGCGGCCAGACGGGGGTCGCAGACCCCCTGCGAGCAAAGAAATGGGCCCGTCTGGCGACGCTCACATCCATTGGCGCACCAAGCATCCCTTAGCTTGACGCCTATGGGGTCACAGACCCCCGCCGAGCAATGGGATGCCTCACGTCAGCGCTTTGCTTCGAACCCAGCCCAACACCAGGTTTTGACTTCTGGACAGGCTTGGGTTATACTCAATCCGTCAGACTGGGGTTCAGCGATGAAACGTCCGCGCGCAGAAAAAGGCAAGGGTTCTCCTCTCTCCAGGCGGCTGTTGTCCGCAGCCCACGTGGCCTGGGTAGCGACCGCCGTGCTGGCGGCAGGCATCTTTGCCCTTTCCATCCCACCCTATTTCTGGCAACAAACAGCCCAGATTCACCCCATCGAGCGGGCAGTCCTCCAGCAGATCGGCCTGTCTGCCAACTTTATCACCCTGTATATCATCGCCCTCGATGGCGCCGTGGTGCTGGCTTTTGCTCTTGTCGCCATCGGCATCTTTTGGCGCACCGCCCGCGATTGGGTCGCCCTCTTTGTCTCCTTCGCCCTGTTCACCTTTGGCGTCGCCATCTCCCCCACCCTCGACGCCCTCTCCGCCCTGCACCCATGGTGGAAAGCCACTGTCACAGCGCTGCGCCTCATGAGCATCAGCACCACCCTGGCCGTCTTTTATATCTTTCCCGACGGACGTTTTGCGCCCCGCTGGACGCGCATTCTCTTTGCCATCAGCGGCGGATGGGCGCTGGCCTGGGTCTTTTTCACCTCGCCCTTTGACTTTGCCGAGCTGCCGCCCCTGGTGCGCTTTGTCGTCTTTCTCTTTACCTCCAACGCATCCTTCCTGGGCCGCGCCTACCAATACCTCCGCCTCTCTACCCTGCTGCTCGACCTGCTGATCTGTTTCGCCATCGGGCTGTTCGCCCAGGTCTATCGTTACCGGAAAATCTCCACACCCTTGCAGCGCCAGCAGACCAAATGGGTCGTCTTTGGGTTGACAGCAGCCGTCATCGGCTATTTCGCCTACTTCCTCCCGCAGTCGCTGATCGCTCCGCTGCGCGAACCGGGCCTGGCCCGCGTTCTCTTTACCCTCATCGGCAGCCCGCTCTCGGTGGGCCTGCTCGTCCTGGCCCCCCTCTCGATCGGCCTTTCCATCGCCCAGTACCGGCTGTGGGACATCGACCCCATCATCCACCGCACGCTGGTCTATGGCATGCTCACCGCCGCCCTCGCCCTCCTCTACTTTGGCGGCGTGCTCCTCTTCCAGCAGCTCTTCCGCGCCATAACCGGCTACCAGTCGACCCTGGCCATCGCCATCTCGACGCTGGTCATCGCCTCGCTCTTCCAGCCGCTGCGCAGCCGCCTGCAGGATTTCATCGACCGTCGCTTTTACCGCGAGCGGGTCGATTTCCGGCAATCGCTGAGCCGCTTTTCGCGCCAGGTGCGCACGCTGATCGACCTGCCCGAGCTGCTCGAGGTGCTGGTCGAACGGACGATGGAGCTCTTCCACAGCACCCATGGCGCGGTCTTTTTGCGCAACGAGGGGGGACACTTTCAACTGCTCAAGGCACAGAACCTGAGCGTTCAAGACCTGGAAGACGCCTCAGGCGCAGACAGTTCCTATCGCTTCCATCTCGGCGAGGGCGGCGCGCTCGAAGAGACACGCCTTTCTCTCCCCACCGCCGTCCTCGATCAGTTGCGCCACAGCCGCGTCATCTCTCAGCCGCATAACCGCACTTTCCCCCTCCTTGTCCCGCTCACCGCACCGCGCGCCGGCGCCAACGAGCTGGTCGGCGTGCTGGCGCTCGGCCCGCGCCTCTCTGGCCAGAGCTACTCGCGCGAAGATCAGGCCCTGCTGATGAGCCTGGCCGATCAGGCCGGCACGGCGATCCACGTGGCGCGGCTGATCCAGGAAAAGCAGGACGAGGCGCGGCGGCGCGAGGCGGCCGAGCGCCGCCTGGAGGCGCAGCGCAACTCCCCCCTCGGCCAGGCGCAGGCGTTTGCCGAAGCGCTCCTCTTTGCGCCGCACACGGCTCTCGTCGAGCTCTATCGCCTGGCCTCTCGCGCCGGGCAGGAAGCGCTTGCCGCCGCCATGCTCGACAACCTGCCACGGGTGCTGGAGAACATCGGCGCCCAGCCCATCGCCCGCCTCGCCGAAGGGCTGAACTATCTCTTCCGCAGTCAGTTCGAGCCCGAGATGCTGCCCATCGGCCTGCGCACACTGACCACCCAACTGGAAAGCTATCCCCCTCAGGGCCTGCAATACGTCTGCCGCTGGACGCCCGGTCAGACCGCGCCGGCCGGGGCGAAGCCCTCAGAGACGGCGCTGCAGCACGGCGACCAGGCGCTGCACCTCTACCGGCTGTGTCGCCAGGCGCTGGAGGCCAACTCGATTGCCCAGATCACCCGCCTCGAAAGCGCCCTGCAGGAGGTCAGCCCAGCCGCCGATTCGCCCTTCCACGAGCTGGGGCGCTGCCTGGGCGAGCTGCGCACCGTGGCCGAGGCGCTGCACGCCTACGAGCGGCTGGACACGTCGCAGGACAAGCTGGCCTATCTGGCGCGGGCGGTCGAGGGGCTGCGCACAATGGACCACCTGGCGCGCGCTGAGCTGCGCGCCGTCGACCGCGCCGTCGTCCAGCGGCTGGCCGAAAGCTGGCTGGCCGTCATCACCGGCGCGATGAGCGACCTGCAGACCCGCGCCCAGATCGCCTGTCGGTTGCTCACCCGCCACACCTGGCAGGGCGACGCCGTGCCGCTGGTGCTGGGTCTGCGCAATGAAGGACGCGGCGCGGCGCTCAACCTCAAGATTGCCCTGGAGCCGGCCGCCGAATATACCCTGCTGGACCAGGTGGCGCAGCTCGAACGGCTGGCCCCCGGCGAGGAAGCGCGGGTCGAGCTGCGCGTGCGCCCGCACCTCCCTCCTGGCGCCGACCAGTTCCGCGCCCGTTTCGTCGTCCTCTACACCGACCCGCGCGGTTCTGACCAGGTGGAAAACTTTGCCGACGTCGTCCGCCTGCTGAGCACCCAGGCCGAGTTCACCTTCATCCCCAACCCCTACGTCGTCGGCACGCCCCTCGAAGGCGGCTCCCCCCTCTTCTTTGGCCGCGAGGATGTCTTTGCCTTTATCCAGGAGAACCTCAACGCCCTGCACCGCAACAACCTGGTGCTTATCGGCCAACGCCGCACCGGCAAGACCTCGCTGCTCAAACAACTGCCGGTGCGCCTGGGCGACGCCTACCTGCCCGTCTATCTCGACGGCCAGGCCCTTGCACTCGACCCCGGCATGACCAACTTTTTCCTCTCGCTGGCTACCGAGATCGCCTTTGCCCTGGAGGACCGCGGTTTCCAGGTCGACATTCCCACCTATGACGAACTGACCACCAGCCCCGCCGCCTCCTTCGAGCACCAGTTCCTCCCCCGCGTGCGCCAGGCGATCGGCTCTCGCCACCTGCTGTTCATGTTCGACGAGTTCGAAGAGCTCGAAACCGCCGTCCAACGGGGCCACCTCGACCCCTCGATCTTTGGCTTTCTGCGCCATCTGGTGCAACACGTCGAACAGTTGAGCGTCATCTTTTGCGGCACGCACCGCCTGGAAGAACTGGCTGCCGACTATTGGAGCGTCCTCTTCAACATCAGCCTCTACCGCCACATCGCTTTCCTGGAAAAGCCGGCCGCCCTGCGCCTGGTGCAGGAACCGGTCGCCCCCTACGGCATGCGCTATGACGACCTGGCCCTGGACAAGATCTGGCAGGTAACGGCAGGACATCCATACTTTCTCCAGCTCCTCTGCCACAGCCTGGTCAACCACCACAACCGCACCGAGCGCAACTATCTCACCGTCGCCGACGTCAACACGGCGCTGGACGAGATCCTGGCCTCGGGCGAGGCGCACTTTGTCTACCTGTGGACCGAGGCCACGCCGGAGGACCGCCTGGTGCTGGCGGCGATGAGCCGCATGATCCCGCTCAGCGGGCGCGTCACGCCGGTACAGGTGGCCGACTACCTGAACCAGCGGGGCGTCCGTATCGAGCGCCGGGCGATCAGCGATGCCCTGCACCACCTGACCCTGCGCGACATTCTCTTTGCCAGCAGCGAGATGGACCCGACCGTCGGCGAGACCTACGGCTGGCGATTGGGGCTGCTGGGGCTGTGGGTGGAAAAGTACAAATCGATGAGCCGCGTGGTGGACGAAATCAAGCTCCCCCGCGACAGTCGAGGTGGCTGAATGGAAAACCCCTACATCTATCGCGGCCCGGTGCGCACGCCGGAGATGTTCTTTGGCCGCCGCCACGAGCTGAACGAGATCGCCGCCTTCCTGCGCGGCAACCAATCCGTCTCGCTCGTCGGCCCGCGCAAGATCGGCAAGACCTCGCTCCTCTTCCACCTGATGCGTCCCCAGGTATGGCCCGACCTGGGCCTGGGACTGGACAAAGACGGAGGCTTCCTCTTTGCTTACCTGGACTGTGAGGTGCTGGGCCAGGGCCAGCACGAAGAGATCCTGGCCTTCTTCGCCGCCGAACTCGCCGCAGCGCTGGAAACACACGGCCTGGAGGCAGAGCCAGCCCTGGAACAGGCCACCACCAGCCCCTCCCGCCTCTCGTTCGAAAACGCCATCCGCAAGCTCAACCGGCGCGGTCTGCGCGTGGTGCTGATGCTGGACGAGTTCGAGCGGCTGAGCACCAACGCCAACCTGGACATCAATTTCTTCAACGCGCTGCGCTCGGCGGCTGGACGCTACCAGCTCGCCTTCGTCACCGCCTCGGCCATGCCGCTCATCCAGCTCACCTACTCCAACCGCTCCAAAGAGATCCTCTCCAGCCCCTTTTTCAACATCTTTGCCCAGGTCTTTTTGGGACTGATGCCCGAAGAAGAGGCGCGGCAGTTGATCGAAGAGCCGGCCAAAGCTGCCGACGCGCCCTTTCCCTCCGAGACGGTCTCCTTCATCTACTCCCTGGCCGGTGGACATCCCCTGGCGCTGCAGATTGCCTGCTTCTACGCCATGGCCACGCCGGACGATCCGGCCGAGATCGAGCGGCAGACGGTAAACGAGCTGACGCCCCACTTTCAGTACTATTGGCACAACCTGAGCCCGCAGGAGCAGAGCACGATGCGCCAGCTTTCCAACGCGGCCTCGCGGGCCAGCAGCGACACAACCCTGCGCGGCATCCTGCGCGACCTGGCGCAAAAGTGCATGCTCGTCGCCGAGGGCGGCAGCTACGGCTACCCTTCCAAAGCCTGGGCCAGCTTTGTCGCCCAGCAGGCCATCCCCTCGTCGAGCCTCATCCAGCAGGGCGGCCTGCTCACCGGCACGCGGCTGGGCACGTATGAGGTGCTGGAGCTGCTGGGCCGCGGCGGCATGGCCGAGGTCTACAAGGGCCGCCATCCCCGCCTCGACCGCACCGTGGCAATCAAGATCCTGCCCCCCACCCTGGCCGCCGAAGCCGATTTTCGCCAGCGCTTCGAGCGCGAGGCGCGCGCCGTCGCCGCCCTCCGCCATCCCAACATCGTCCAGGTGTTCGACTTTGGCGACGTCGAGGGCGCCTGCTATATGGTGATGGAGTACATCGAGGGCGTTGACCTGGGCCAGCACATGCGCGACCACGGCCCGCTGACGCTCGAAGAGGCGCGCCTCATCGTGCGCGATGTGGCCGCCGCGCTCGACTATGCCCACGGCCAGAGGCTGATCCACCGCGACATCAAACCGTCCAACGTCATGCTCCGCCCGCAAGGAGAGGGCGGCTGGCATGCCATCCTGACCGACTTTGGCATCGCCAAGATACGCGCCAGCGACACTGCCGCCACCAGGACCGGCATGATGATGGGCACGCTCAACTATATGGCACCGGAACAGGTGCGCGTCTCGCATCAGGTCGACGGCCGCGCCGATGTCTACTCCCTCGGCGTGATGCTCTACGAGATGCTCGTCGGCGAGCTGCCCTTTCACGGCGACAATCCGGGCGCGATCATGCTCGCCCACCTGCAACAGCCCCCGCCCGACCCGCGCGCGCTGCTGCCGTCCTTGCCAGAAAACGTCGCCCTGGCCATCCTCCGCGCCATGGCCAAAGAACCCGAAGAGCGCTGGCCTACCGCCGGGGAACTGTGCAAAGCGATCGAGTCCGCATAAAGAGGAAGGAAAAAATGAAACTGCACAAACACTGGCTGTTGTTCCTGATTGTTGCCCTCGCCCTGACCGCCCTGGCGGGCACGGCCAGCACTGCCCGCGCTACCGAGTTCGACGACGATGGCTATGTCGGCCCCGATGAAGTGATCGACGACGACCTGTTCATCTCCAGCGACACGGTCACCGTCGACGGCACGGTCAACGGCAGCCTCTTCGCCTCAGGCGGCCAGATCACGATCAACGGCACGGTGGGCGGCGACCTGCTCGTCACCGGCGCCCACGTCGAGGTCAACGGCGCGGTAGGTGGCAACGTGGCCTTTGGCGGGCAGTTCCTGGCCCTGCGCGGGCCGGTTGGCGGCAGCCTGTTCATCGCCGCCAACACAGCCGTCGTCGAAGCGCCCGGCCGCATCGCCCGCAACATCTACTTTGTCGGCTACAGCCTCGATCTGGACGAAGGAGCTGCCATCGGGCGGGACCTGCGCGCCAGTGGGGGGCAGGTGCGTGTCCGCGGGCGCATCGACCGCCACCTGCACGCCGACGTCGCCAGCCTGACCGTCGAGGGGGCTATCGGCGGCGATGTCTATGCCGACGTTGCCGAACCGTCAGCGCGGGCGTTCTTTGCCCCCTGGACCCCTTCCGCCCCGCCCCTGCCGCCCGGCATCCACGTCGCCCCAGGCGCCCAGATCAACGGCCGACTGACCTACATCAGCCCGGTCGAGCAGGCGGAAGCGATCCGCGCCACGCCCGGCGGCGGGATCGAGTACATCGAACAACAGCCCACCACCACTGTCCGCGTCGAGATCGGGCAGACCATCTTCCAATGGCTCATCTCCCGCCTGCGCGAGCTGATCACGCTGCTCGTCCTCGGCGGCCTGCTCATCTGGCAGGCGCCGGCGGCATTCGACGCCTGCGCCGCGCAAATGCGCGCCCGACCGCTGCCGGCCACGGGGTGGGGACTGCTCTCGCTCGTCGTCGGCTTTGTGGGCACGGCTCTGGCGGCTCTCCTGCTTCTGATGTTGGGCATCTTTGTCAGCGTGATCACCCTCGGCGGCCTGGCCCGCGCCATCTTTGGAGTGGGCTTTTCCGCTCTGGGATTGTTCTTTGCCCTCTTCCTGCTGGCCGTGGCCTATGGCAGCAAGCTGGTGGTCGTCTATCCCGTGGGCCGCTGGATTCTCGGCCGCCTGGCGCCCGGCTACAGCGGACACGGCTGGGCGCTGGTGCTGGGCATCGTGGTCTATGTGCTGCTGCGGCTGATCCCCCTGCTTGCCGCGCTTGTCGCCATCGCCGCCACCCTCCTCGGCCTGGGCGCGATCTGGCTGTGGCTACGCCAGCGATACGCGCCTGGCGCCGTCACCGCCCCGGCGGAGTAGGACAACTGCAAGCAGTTGTCCTACATCCCTAGCCCAGAAGCTATGAGCGAATTTGCCGTCAAACGGGATTGGCAGTCGAACCGGCAAAGCCCCCTGCGCTGGATCCTCTCCCATACCTTTCGCCATCCCCTGCCGATCCTGGGCGTGCTGCTTGGCGCGTTCAGCAACGCCGCGTTTGCGGCGCTCACGCCTGTCCTGACCGGCCAGGCCTTCGACGCGGTGCGGGGAATCCCACCCGACCTGCGCGCCGTGGGAACGGCTGCCCTGTTGATCGCAATCACCCAGCTCTTCCGCGGCCTGATTCTGCAGATGGCACGCAACGCCAGCGCCGAAATCCTCGGCCAGCGGCTGGAACGCGACATCCGCGACGAGCTCTACGCCAGCCTGATCGGCAAGAGCATGTCCTTTCACGACATGCAGCCCACGGGCGACCTGATGGCCCGTGCGACCAACGACGTGCGCGAGATCAACCTGATGTTCAACCCCGGCCTCAACATGGTCATCGGCTCGGCCAACTTTCTCATCATGCCGCTCCTGTTTGCACCGTCGATCCACCCCCAGCTCATCCTGACGCCGATTCTCTACCTGTTGAGCTATGCTGTGATGGTGCGAGGCTACCTGAAGCAGTTGAATCCCGTCGCCGAGCGGGTGCGGCGGCAGTTCGGGCGGATGAACACGCGCCTGGCCGAAGCCATCGATGGGGTCGAGACGGTCAAGGGCGCTGCCAAAGAGCGCTATGAGATCGAACGTTTTACCGAAGCAGTCGGCAATTGGCGCTCCGCCTACGTTGCCCAGGCAGACATCGAGGCCTATTTTCTGCCGCTGCTCCTTTTGGGGCTGCTGCAAGCGGCAGGGCTTTTGCACAGCCTGCTACTCTTCCGCGCTGGCGCGATCGCCGTGGGCGATGTCGTCTCTTTCAACGGGCTATTGCTTCTCTTTGGCTTCCCCACCTTTGCCGCCCAATTCGCCTACTCGCGGGTCTCGTTGGGGCTGGCCAGCGCGCGGCGCATCCTGGAGCTGATCAACGCCCGCAGCGACCTCGATCAGAACGTCGCCGGTTACAGCGCACCTATCCGCGGCGCAGTGACGTTCGAGAACGTCAGCTTTTGCTACCGCACGACAGACCTCCCCTGCAATGTCAAAGAGGGAGAACCGGCCCTGCAAGAGATCAGCTTTCGCGTCGAGCCGGGGCAAACCGTCGCCATCGTCGGGCAGACCGGATCGGGCAAGAGCACCATCGCCAAACTGATCAACCGCACTTATGACGTCGATGCCGGGCGCGTGCTCATCGACGGGGTCGACGTGCGCGACTGGAACCTGGAGGCGCTGCGCCGGCAGATCTCGATCATCGAACAGGACCTCTTTCTCTTCTCGCGCACCATCGCCGAGAACATCGCTTTTGGCAAGCCGGACGCAACTCCCGAGGAGATCGAAGCGGCAGCGCAAGCCGCGCAGGCGCACAACTTTATCATGCGCTTCAAGGACGGCTATGACACGGTCATCGGCGAGCGCGGCGTGACGCTCTCTGGCGGTCAGCGCCAGCGCCTGGCCATCGCCCGCGCTTTCCTGACCCGCCCGCCGATCCTGATCCTGGACGACGCCACCAGCGCCATCGACAGCGAGACAGAGGACCGCATCCAGCGGGCAATCGAGGTGGCAGCGGAAGGTCGCACGACGTTCCTGATCACCCACCGCCTCTCGCAGATCCGCTGGGCCGACCAGATCATTGTCATGCGCAAGGGGCGCATCGCTGCTATGGGGACGCATGCGGAACTGATGGAAAGGTCGGCGGCGTACAGGAATATCTTTGCACGGTATGAGCAGTAGACAGGGGACGGGGCACAGGCAAAGTTCTCAAGGGAAACAATCATGGCTATCTTCCAGGGTCTCAACACCGAAGCCTACGACCGCCAATACAGCGACCGGCAGCTCATGCGCCGCATCGTCGGATATTTTCGCCCCCATGGCGGACGCATCGTTGCCGTCGCCGTGCTGATCACCGCCCTGGCGCTGGTAGGAGCGGCACAGCCCTATATCGTGTCGGAGGGGCTGGATCTGCTCATCGCTTCGCCGCGGCTGGGCGTGGTGCTGGGGCTGTTTGCCGTCGTGCTTACTGCTGGCGTGTTCAACTGGGCCGGCAACTGGCTGCGCCGTCGCCTGACCTCCCGCATCATCGGCGACGTTGTCCTGGCGCTGCGCCGCGATGCCTTCCAGGCCTCGGTGCTGCACGACCTGTCCTTCTTTGACGAGTTCCGCTCTGGCCGCATTATCAGCCGCATCACCTCCGACACGGAAGAGTTTGCCCAGGTCGTCCAACTGGTCACCGAACTGCTCAGCCAGATTCTGCTCATCGCCATCCTCCTCGTCGTGCTGATGGACATCTCCTGGCAACTGACCCTGATGCTGTTGGTCTTTTCGCCCGTGGTGCTGCTGCTGTCCTGGAGCTATCGCCGTCTGGCCCGCCGGGTGACGCGACGCGGCTTTCGCGTCCTGGCTGAGGTCAACGCCGCCATCCAGGAAGCCGTGACCGGCATCAGCGTGGCCAAGAACTTTCGCCAGGAAGCGACAATCTACCGGGAGTTCGAACAGGTCAACCGGCAGTCCTATCGGGTCAACCTCCAGCGCGGCCTGACGCTGGCGGTGGTCTTTCCGGTGCTGAACGCCCTCTCCGGCGTCGGCACGGCCGTGCTCGTCTACTGGGGTGGGCTGGCTGCCGCCCTGGGTTCGATCTCGATCGGAAGCTGGTACTTTTTCATCAACAGCGCCGATCACTTCTGGTTTCCCATGATCAACATCGCCGCCTTCTGGAGCCAGTTCCAGAGCGGCCTCTCTGCCTCGGAGCGCATCTTTGCCCTCATCGACGCCGAGCCAACGGTCAAACAGCTTGCCTCGCAGCCAGCGCCGCCGCTGCGGGGCGAGATTCGCTTCGACGACGTCTGTTTCCAGTACACCGACCAGGAACAGGTGCTCGACCACTTTACGCTGCACATCCGCCCCGGCGAGAGCATCGCCCTGGTCGGCCACACGGGCGCAGGAAAGAGCAGCGTCGTCCGCCTGATCGCCCGCTTCTACGAGTTTCAGCAGGGGCAGATCACCATCGACGGCCATGACATCCGCACCTTCGACCTGGAGACGTACCGCCAACAGCTTGGCATCGTCTCCCAGACGCCGTTCCTCTTTTCGGGAACAGTCGCCGACAACATCCGCTACGCCCGGCCAGAGGTCAGCGACGAGGAGATCCTGGCCATCGCCCGGCAGATCGGCGGCGGGGAATGGCTCGAAACGTTGCCGGACGGGCTGGAGACGGACGTCGGCGAGCGCGGCTCGCGTCTGTCGATGGGACAGCGGCAATTGGTCGCTCTGATGCGAGTGCTGGTGCAAAAGCCGGCCATCTTTATCCTGGACGAGGCAACAGCCAGCATCGACCCCTTACCGAGGCGCAGATTCAGGAAGCGACCGAACTGATCCTGCAGCAGAGCACCTCGATCCTGGTCGCCCACCGCCTCTCCACCGTGCGCGCCGTCGACCGCATCATCGTGCTGGACAAAGGACGCATCATCGAGGAGGGAGACCACAGAAGCCTGATGGCCCACGGCGGCTATTACGCTGAGCTGTATAACACCTACTTCCGCCACCAGTCACCCGATTACCGCCCGCCAGCGACGGAGGACGACCTGCACCGCGCTTTCCTGCCCGATCACCTTTTGTAGGACAACTGCGAACAGTTGTCCCACGTCGCCTGCGGCGCTTGCCAAGTTGACCAACCGTGTTACAATAGCTTGTGCGGTCAACATCCACATTATAGGAGGGAGAAAGACAATGACCAACGAGGCTGCTCTCCTCAAGGTCGCCGCCGACTCGCGTTCGACAGCGGTGGCAGGAGCAATCGCCGGCATGGTTCGAGAGGGAAAAGAACCCATCGTCCAGGCTATCGGCGCCGGGGCGGTGAACCAGGCCGTCAAAGCAGTCGCCATCGCTCGCGGCTATCTGGAACAGGACAACATCGACATCGTCATCGTGCCCATTTTTGCCGAGATCGAGATCGACGATCAGGAACGAACGGCGATCCAGCTCCAGGTCTGCCGTCGATAGAGCGGCAAGACGCAAAAAGCCCCGGCCTGCTGGGCCGGGGCTTTTTTATTCGGCGCGCCGTTCCAGAGAGGGCTGCCGACTTGGCGCCTGTTTCAGGCGTCCCCACCTCTCGCTCGATAGCATCCGCAGCGCCGCCCGCCGCAGCAACAGTTCCGCCCGCCAGAACGAGACGGCAGCCATGCCGTGCGCCAGGACGGCAAAAAACGGCGGCGTCTGGCGCGTGTAGTAGGTCCAGCAGGCGCGCGTGGTGCCCCAGCGCTCCAAAAAATAGCCCAGCGCCGAGCCAGCAACAAAGGTCAGCACCGCGCGGCGATGGTCGGTGGGCGTGGCGGTGAGAAACGCGCACAAGAGCAGCGCCATCACCGTAAGCGATTTGCCCGCCGTCGGCCAGACGAACCGGAGCATCAGGCCGTAAAAGGCGACAAAGAGCGGCCAGTAGAGCCAACGAAAGAGACGAGGCCAGCGCCGCTCGATCAGCAGGTCCAGCATGCGCACCAGCCGGTCGATGGACAGGCTGGCAATGGGCCAGGCGGGAATGATCCACAGCGGCGGGCGCTCGGCGGTATAGTAGGTCCACAGCTCGGTCTGCGTGCCCCAGCTCTCGATCACCAGCCCGCCGACCAGCCCCACCAGGATGATGCTCGCGTCCGCTCTCAGGTTGGCGCCGGCCATGATGAGGAAGGACATGGCCAGGAAATTGCCCAGCAACAGCCAGTCGACCTGCATCCACCACGGGAGCTTGGGAGTGAAGGACGAAAAGACCTCCTCGGCCAGCGGCCACCAGACGATGACGATCAGCGCCACTGTCGCCAGGAAGGCGCTCATGAGAAAAGTGCTGGAGCGGGTCCAGCCGAACGTGGCGGCCAACCGCTTCAGCCTGCCCTCCGCTGCTCGCATCATTCGCCGCTCATGAGCTGGCGCGCCTGCTCAGGCCACGTCTCGACGGCCCACCCCCGCCGGCCCGCTTCGACCAGCACCGCCCGCAGCGTCTCGACATCGGCGCGGGCAATCTGCATAAACAGGCCAATACCCACCGCCCGCAGCGTCGCCGCCGTCTTGGGGCCGATGCCACGGATGCGCGTCAGGTCATCGGAAGCAACCAGGCGGCGCTCCTCCACGACAGCAGCCGGCGCCAGCCCCCAATGGACAGGCGCGCCCGGCTCGCTCAGGCGCAGGTACCAGGCCGCTGAATGGCCCTCGATCCCATCGGGCGCCTGCACGTGCAGCCACTGGCCATACTTGCCCACCCGTTCCCGCACCGTCGTCTCCGGATCGAGCGCGGTGAGCAGCGTGCCGTGCGCGGCCTGGCCCACCTGGGCATAGCCGATGCCCGGCCCGCTGCGGATGCGCAGGGGCAGGTCGGGGCTGTCGACAACGATCTGTAGCGGCACGATCTCGTCCGGCGGCAGGATCAGATACCAGGCCGCTGCAAACCCCACCCGGCCATCGGGCAGGCGCACGCGCAGCCACTGTTCCTGCTGCCCCACCTTGCGCCGGGCGACCTCTTCCGCTTCTAGCACGCCCAGGATCGCGCCGTGGTCAACCTGAGCGATCCGCTCATAGTCCAGCGCGGGGCCGCTGCGGATGTTGAGGTAACCCACAACAGGGCTTTCGACCTGCACGTCGAGCGTCGGCTCGTCGGGGATCTGATCGTCCACGGGAGGAGGAGAAAACGGCTCCAGGTAGGGAGTGGGGTCGATAATGTCGTAGGGGAAATGGGTCGCGCCGGACTGCGTCGCCCCTCTTTTCTTCAGCGTGAGGTGGAGGTGCGGGCCTGACGAGTTGCCGCTGCTGCCTGCCAGGCCGATCAGGCAGCCCGCCTCGACCCTCTGCCCGCGGGCGACCAGCACCTGGGAGAGGTGGGCATAGATCGTCTCATAGCCGTCGCCGTGCTGGATGCGCACCTGGTTGCCATAGGGCTTTTTGAGCAGGTCAATGTTGTCATCCAGGCGCACCTCGCTGACCGTGCCAGCGGCCGCAGCGTAGACATTGCTGCCGGCAGGGGCCTGGAAATCGAGGCCCTCGTGGCCAGGCAGGCCGAAAACCTGGTAGACCTCTGGCCGCGCCCCGAACGGCTGGGTCATCGTGCCGTAATCTGTCGGCCAACGCAAACGTATCATCGCGCACCTCCCCGGACAAACGTAGCCCCAAAATCGCGACGGTCATCCGACTCTAGTGTAGCGCATTTTCCGTAAAATGGGTAGACAGGTTGGAAAACCATCAAGGACTCGCCAGCCAGGCCACCAGCAGGGTCAGGATTTCGCCGCTGGAGGCCAGGCGATTGGGGTCGATCCGCTCGACGGTGTCGGTGAACAGGTACGGCTCTGCCCCATCCCAGATCAGCTTGACGGTGGGGACATCCTCAAAGGCTGTGTGCCATCCTTCGCCAGCGCTGCCTCGCCGCCAGGCCTGCCGGCCCAACGCCTGCGCCCCCGCCTCCAGGCGGTGGACCAGCGGCGCATCTTCTTCGCGCGTGCCGTAGAACAGCAGCCGATAGCCCTCCCCCCCGGCGATGCTATCCAGCGCAACCACGCCTACGG
>DAOTYD010000238.1:0-4184 GCA_034435295.1 Anaerolineae bacterium
GCGTCCATCGCCGTGTTGCCCCCGCCGATGACCAGCACCCGCCCACCCAGCTCGACCGGCTCGCCACGGCTCACCCGCTCCAGGAAATCGAGCGCCTGATAGACGCCAGCGCCGTCCTCCCCCTCGATGCCCAGGCGGGCGCTCCCCTGCGCGCCGGGGGCAAGGTAGACAGCGGCAAAACCCTCCTCCAGCAGCGTCTGGGGGGATGCCTTCAGCGGGTGAGAGAAACTGAACTCGACCCCCAGGGCAGCAATGCGGTCGATGTCCGCCTGCACCACCGCCAGCGGCAGGCGAAAGGCCGGGGCGATGGCCAGCATCCCACCCGGCCTGTCCCGCGCTTCCATGACCGTCACGGCCACGCCGTTGAGGGCCAGGAAATAGGCCGCCGCCAGGCCGGACGGCCCGCTGCCGACCACGGCCACGCGCGGCGACTGCGGACTGACAGGGCGCCCCCTCAGCGCGACCTTTCCCCTCTCCGCCGCAAAGCGCTTGAGCGCGCGGATCGCCACCGGCTCGTCATAGTTGTTGCGCGTACAGCCGGTCTGACAGAGATGTGTGCAGACATAGCCGGTCACGCCGGGCAGGGGATTGCGGTCGAGGATGACCTCCAGCGCCCGGTCGTACTCCCCCCGCGCAATCAGCCAGGCATAGGCAGGCACGTCCTGCGCCACGGCACAGCGGGCCACGCAGGGCGCGGTGATGCAGTCGAAAAACGGCAGTCTCGTCTCGACCGTGGGCAGGCCATAGGGGTGGTAAGCCTTTTTGTAGCGCGGCTCTTCCAGCGCCCGCCGCGCCTCCCGCTCCAGATTGGCCAGCCGATCCCGCTGCAACGCCTCCAGGCTGTCCAACCCCAGCTTTTCCATGTCCTCCGCCAGGTTGTCCAGCCACTGCAACAGCCGCGAATAGCCGCCCGGCTTGAGCAGATCCGAAACGGCAGTGACCGACCAGGCGCCAGAAGCCAGAATCGCCGTCACGTTGAGCGCATCGGCGCCAGCAGAAAACGAGACGTTCAGGTTGCCGCCAAAATGGCGCGACAGCTCATAGAACAGGTTGATCGTGATCGGGTAGAGCGCCCGGCCGGACATGTACATCTCGTCACCGGGCAGATAGCCCTTGTGATTGGCCATCGCCAGCGTGTTGCTCAGCTTGAGGCCAAAGGTCAGCCCGCGCGCTGCGGCGACGCCGCGCAGCGTCTCGATCAGCGCCAGCGCCCGTTCGTACTGCAGGTCGTGCTCAAAGACGCGCGGCGGGATGTCGATCTCGGTAAAGCCCAGGCGCTCGTGCAGAATCTCCATGACGCGCTCGCGCCCCAGCAACGTCGGGTTGAGCTTGACCGCCGTGTGCAGGCCGCGCTCCTCCAGCAGATAGCGGGCGATCTGCTCGATCTCGTCTGGCGGACAGCCGTGCATGGTCGAGAGGGTGACGTTGTCGGCCACGCACGCAGGGATGTCGAGGTCAGCAAACTGCGGGAATTGGCGGCGCATGAGCGCCTGCATCCCGGCGATCTCGGCCGAGGCGTCCGCCAGGCGATCCATAAAGCGGGTCATTGGCGGGCTCTGGATGCCCTCCAGGTTGTAACCGACGCTCATGTTGAACACGGTGCCCAGCGGCTGTTCCTCCAGGCCCAGCAGCCGCCGCAGGACGTGGATCAACACCCAGGCTTTGATGTACTCGTCAGCCGACTGCTCCAGGCGCAGCTCTTGCGACCACTCGACGTTGTAGCCCTCGTCCTCCATGTCGATGCAGGGGCGCGGGATGTCGAGCCTGTCCATGATCTGGACGGTCTTGAGCTCGATGAAGCGCGCGCCGGAGAGCCAGGCGCAGACAATGTTCTGGGCCATTTGGGTGTGAGGGCCAGCAGCCGGCCCCACGGGCGTGGTCAGGTCGCGCCCAAAGACCCGGCTGGCGTAGGGAGCATCTGCCGGGGGGATGAAAAAGAGGGCGCGGGGAATGCCAAAAATCGAGTCGTGCTGCTCCAGTTCGCCGAGGATCCAGCGCAGGAGGGACTCGAAAGACAGGGGGCTCATCTCGCCAGCCATCGCTCCTCCCTCAATCCTGGACAAACGGTTTGCCCAGCCCGGCCGGTGCGCGCCCGCGAATGATCTGGTTGATCCGCCAGGCCAGCGAGGGCGGCAGAAGGGCCAGCAGGCGGTCGATGCCCTCGTTGTTGAGCAGCAGCAGGGCAAAGATCATCAACGCAAAGGGCGCCGAGGAAAAGATCTGCGTCGGCAGGACAGCAAAGGCCGGGTTGCGCTGCAAGATGCTGCCCAGCGCCCGCAGCAGGCCAAAGAGGTACGAGCCGGCAGCCACCCTCCAGGGACTCCAGCCGCCAAAGATCACAATGGCCAGCGCGATCCAGCCAATGCCGAAAGTGTGCCGATAACTCCACCCCAGCTTGACACTCAAAGAATACGCCGCGCCGCCCAACCCCACCAGCGCCCCGCCGACGACGACGTAGAGATAGCGCGTCAGATTGACGTGAACGCCGCGCGCAAAGGCCGCCTCAGGCCGCTCGCCCACACCGCGCATCTTGAGCCCCGGCTGCGTCCGCTCGATCCACCACCATGCCGCGATGATGACAAGCAGGCTCAGATAGACCAGCGCGTCGTGGTTGAAGAAAATCGACCCCAGTGCAGGGATGTCAGAGAGGTAAGGGATGGGCAGATGAGGGACGGAGGGGCCAGGGACGCGGACAAAGGGCCGGCCCAAAAAGTCGGCCAGGTCGGTGCAGAGCATCGTCAGCACAAAGCCGATGGCGACCTGCTCCTGGCGCAGAGTGATGCTGGCAAAAGCGATAATCAAAGCGACCAGAGCCCCCACCGCCATCGCCGTCAGGATGCCCAGGAGCACATTGTTGGTCGTGCAGGCAACGGCAAAGCCCGCCATCGCCGAGAGGGCAATCGAGCCGTCCAGGGACAGATTGATGACGCCGCTCTTTTCCGAGATCGTCTCGCCGATCGAGGCCAACACTACCGGCGAGGAGGAGGCAATGATCGATGCCAGAGTTCGGACGATGAAATCCGTATCCATCTCACATCTCCTCCGCAGCGGGCTGCTCGCCCCTGAGCCGCGCGCGGCGTCGCTCCAGCACCAGACGCGCGCCGTTGGTCAGCAACACCGCCAGCACCACCGAGGCGCGCAACACGCCGCCCAGCGTCGAATCCAGTTGCATGTTCAACTCCAGGCGCGGACTGCCCACGCCGACAGCGGCAAAGAAAAAGGCGATCCAGGGCACCCACTGCGGCCGCGAGACGGCCAGCAGCGCGACAAGGAGTGAGAGGTAACCCTGCCCGCCAGCGATGTCGGGGATCATGCGGCCATAGCGGGCGGAGCAGCGAATGGCGCCGGAGAGGCCGGCCAGCATGCCGCAGACGGCAAAAGCGGCCAGCAGGCGCGGCGTCGAAGGGACGCCCATGACAAAAGCGGCGCGGGGATTCTTGCCCATCGCCTTGAGCTCCAGCCCCCAGCGCGTCCCCCTCAGCATAAAGTAGATCACCCCCGTCGCCACCAGGGCCAGAATCACCGCCAGCGGCGCGACGCGCAGGTGGCCCAGCGTGGGCATCCAGGCCGGCTCAGGGAACGGATCGGTGCCGCTCATCGTCGCACCCTGGGCCGGTTTCCAGGGGTTGAAAATCAGCCAGATGGCCAGCCCCTGAGCGGCATAGTTCAGCCCCAGACCGCCAAAAATCTCGTGCACCTTGCCATAGACCTTGAGCAGCCCCGCCAGCGCCGCCCACAGCGCCCCGCCCAACATCCCTGCCAGCATCATCAGCGTCAGCAAGGGCACCTGCGGCCAGGGGACATTGCGGGCGACCCAGGTGGCAAAGATGGCCCCCAAAATGATCTGTCCTTCGACGCCAACGTTCCACTGACCGGCGGTAAAGGTGACACACATCCCCACCCCACAGAGCACCAGAAAGACCGCTGCGGCGACGACGTCGGCGATCTTTTCCGGGCTTTCGAAAGCGCCAGCCAGGATGTTGCCATACGCCCGCCAGGGCGAAGCGCCAACGGCGAGCAGGATCAGGGTCGTGAAGAGAAGCGCCCCCGCAAGGGGGACCAGGCCCAGAAGCACTTTTTTCAGCATAGCGTCTCGCCACACAACGCCCGTCTGCGTCGCGCGCTACGCCCCCTTTCCCGCAATCAGGTATCCCAACTGCTCCACCGTCGTCCCGGCAGCAGGC
>DAOTYD010000239.1:0-56303 GCA_034435295.1 Anaerolineae bacterium
CCTGAATCGATCAGATCGACCACAGCCAGGCTATAGATCAGCGCCATCAGTCCCCACGCCCGCAGCGGATAGGTAACCCCTTTGACAAAGGCCAGCACAATGACCACAACATAGCCAGCAGCATAGACGGGGATCAGCCACGGTCTGCCATTGAGGTAGGTGTAATAAGAACCGGCAAGGAAAGCCAGCAAACCCAGCACAGCCAGGGCACGGAACGCCCCCAGGGCAAATTGTTCCCGCCAGCTCTGGATGTCCTCATGGAAAAGCGGCTGGCTCCGGCGGGAGGGAGGGCGGCCCGTCTCTCCGCTCTCCGCCAGCGGCACCGCCGTCCGCCCTTTTATGCCCTCCGGCGTCGGCGCCGGAACGTCGGAAAAAAGCTCTTCCAACGACCGTTGCAATTCGTCTTCGCGCATACCTGCTCTCCTCTACCCAGAAACGCCTACGGGGACGTCGGCGCAAAGAGCGAGCCGTGCGTTGTCGTTGCGCTGCTGCCGTCTACCGCCGTCGCCAGTTCGAGCGACAGGGGCAGCGCCGCGAGCACCTCACGGGCCAGTTCCCGATACTGGGCCGCCGCCCGCGTCTGGGGCGCATACTGGACGATCGGCAGTGTAAAGGCCGGACTTTCGCGCAGCCGCGTGTCAATCTGGATGGTCGTCTCGAACAGCGCCTGGTAGAAACGCCGGCGCAAATAATGCAGGATCAGGCGATGCACCCTGTTGCGCATGTCAAACATGGTCACCAGGAGACGGTAACTCAACTGCGGATTGCTCTTGCGTCGCACCAGGGTCACCATGTTCAACATCTCGTGCAGCGAGCGCACCGAATAGTACTCACACTGGAGCGGGATGATGAGCAGATCGGCCGCCGTCAGGGCGTTCAACGTCAGCGTGCCAAAGGACGGCGGGCAGTCGATCAGCACCAGGTCATACAACTCGTAGCGCATGCGCTCGAAATCCGCCTTGAGCCGATATTCATAACCAGGCCTTTTGTACAACAGTTTGTCCAGGAGAACAAGTTCACGATTGGCCGGCGCCAGGTCGATGCCAGGCACGGGCGTCTCGATGCTGACGGCAACCAGCGAGCGCTGGGCGAGCAGGACATCGGCGACTGTGCGGCGCAGGGTATCGGGATCGGCCCCCAGGGACATGGTCAGATGGGCCTGGGGGTCCAGGTCCACCAACAGCGTCGTCAGGCCCTGCTCCGCCAGCGCGCCACCCAGCGAGAGACAGGTGGTCGTTTTGGCCACGCCGCCCTTGTTACTGGCAATGGCAATGACCTTCATCGTTACATCCTCCACCCGCTCACTCTTTCCCTGCCGGGCGGTCCTGGGCGAGGGGGCGCAGCGGCAGGCTGAAAGTGAACGTCGAACCCTGGCCAACCTGGCTCTCCACCCAAATCCTGCCGCCGTGCATTTCGACGAACTCTTTGCTCAGGGCCAGGCCCAGGCCAGCCCCTTCGGGCCGGCGGCCGTTCTCCAGCGTCCCCTGTTCAAAGCGCTCAAAGATGCGCTCGTGGTCCTCCGGCGGGATGCCGATGCCGGTGTCGGAGATGCTGACATAGATCCAGTCCGCGTCCGCCCAGGCCCGCACGCGAATCTCCCCTGTCTCGGTGAAGCGGGCAGCGTTGCTCAGCAGCCCCAACAGCACCTGGCGGATGCGCGCAGGGTCAGCCTGCACCAGGGGCAGGTCTGGCGCGATCTCCTCACGAAGGGCAATGCTCCGCCCGCGTACCAATGCGCTGGTGGTGACCATCACACTGTGCACCAGATCGGCCAGGTCGATCTGGCGGAATTCGAGCTCCATCAGCCCGGCTTCGATCTGGGAAAGGTCTAACAGGTCATTGATCAGCCCCAGCAAATGGCGGCCATTCTGGAGGATGATTTGCAGGTCCTCACGCTGCCGTGGCGTGAGCGGCGCGTCGATCTCTTTGAGCATCAGTTGTGAAAAGCCCAGGATGTTGGTCAAAGGCGTGCGCAGTTCCCGTGACATGTTGGACAGGAAGCGGCGCTTGGACTGGTCCAGCTCCTTCAGGCGCTGGACAGCTTCTCGCTCCACGGCATAGGCTCGGGCGTTCTCCAGCGCCGCCGCCACCTGCTGGGCTACGTTCTGCAGCACAGAGACCTCGTCGTGGTCGAACTCGTGCTCCTCCAGGCTTTGCACGCCGAGCACGCCGAGCACGCGCCCGCCCCACAGCAGCGGCAAGGCCACCTCGCAGTGGGTGTAGGAAGCGGTCGGGCCGACGGTCACCGTCAAGGGATAGCTCTCGACTACCGGCTGCCGCTCGCGGAAAGCGCGGCCAATCGGCCCGGCCACAGCAGCAAGCGCCGCGTCGCCATGCACAGAAATCGGCTGCCCTGCTGAGGCTGCCAACGTCAACTCCTCTCCGTTCACAGTGTATACCACAACGTGCGAGTAGACAAATCGCTCCCGCACGACCTCGACCACGCGCTTGAGCAACAGGTCGGGGTCGCGGATCGAAGTAATGGCCCGGCCAACCTCCAGGCTGGCCTGCATCTGGATAGCGCGGCGTTGGATCAAATAGTTGGCCCTTTGCAGCAGTTCAGTGCGCTGGGCTACTTTGGCTTCCAGGTCGCTGTAGAGCACCGCCAGTTCGGCGCTCATGCGGTTAAAGACGTGGGCCAGGATACCGATTTCGTCGCGGGAGTTGACCTCCACTTTTTGCGACAGGTCGCCAGCGGCGATGCGCAGCGCCGACTCGGTGAGCTGGACGACAGGGCGGGTGATCTGCCGCGCCACAAAGGCCGCGCTGACCGCGGTCAACATGGCCACGCCCAGCGCAAAAGCGACCAGCGCGGTGACCAGGGCATCGTTGCTGGCAAAGGCCTCCTGCTGCGATTGCTCGACAAAGAGCGCCATCTCTGCCTCTGGCAGCCAGCGGTAGGCACCGATAACCGGCGTGCCTTCGTAATCGCTATATAACCCCACCCCCCCCTCGCCGCCGCTCAGCGCGGCGTCGATCACGGAGCTGGAAACCTGCCGGCCCTGCGGGAAAGCCATCCCCAGTCGATCCACCACATAGACCCGACCGGTCTGGCCCAGGCCGGCCGTCTCTGCCAGCATGCGGCTCAGCGCGTCCGGCGGCACACGCATGGCGATGTAAGGCCAGCGCGGATCGTCCAATGGGACGACCAGGACAATGCCTGGATTACGGCGGTAGATGAGGGAAAGGCGCGGCGACTCTGCGTCAGCGGGCAAAGCAAGGACATCGCCCTCCCATCCCGGCGCGCTGGCGCACTGCACCTGCCCCCTGGCGTTCAACAGGGCCAGATCGACGTCGCCCCACTGCGCGGCAACGCCGGCAAGACAACTGCAAACAGCAGTGCTCCCCGCGGTCAGGCATGAGCGGATGTCGAGAGAAGACAGCGCCGCTCTCTGCTCTTCCACCCAGCGGACGATCTGGGCCTCTTTCGACGTTGCGACGGAGGCCAGTTTGTCCATCACCTCGTGTTGAATGTTGAGGCGGCTACGGCTGGTGGCGTACCAGCTCACGGCACTGAGAGGGAGAATCGCCAGGACGAGGAAAGCCGTCAGGAGGGTACGTCCCAACCCACCACGCAGCCCAATGTCCGGCACCTTTTCCGCGCTCATGCTTTCCTCGACGAGCGGTAACTGTCTACCCTCCCGCAGGTTTGGGCGCAATTTCCGCAGTGGAGCGCCCCGCAATGAGCCACCTGCCCTCTTGCCCACCACTTTCTAACCTGCGGGAGGGTAGGGGTGGGCAGATACGACGAGCGATACAAGGAGCGGGCCCCTCTACCCCGCGCCTCCACGAGGGTACTTGAGCCAGAGACCCGCTTCCTGCCGGCCTACCCACCGCCCCCTCTCAAGCGAGGGGACTCACGAGGTTTCCCAAATCTTTTCCCCTCGCAAGATGCGCTCGATCTGCCCGGGAAAACGGTCAGGATCGATCGGCTTGCCGATAAAACCGTCGAAACCAGCCTGACGCGCCTTTTCCATATTCGACTGACTGGCATCCGCCGTGACCGCAACGATGAGCTTGTCCTTGAAACGAGGGTCCCGGCGCAGCAACTCCAACGCCCTGTACCCATCCACCTCCGGCAGATTGATGTCCATCAGAATCAGATCGACGTTGGGCAGCGACTCGACAAACTCGCGCACCTGCCAGCCGGATGCTTTCCACTCACAACGCTCAACGCCCAGGTAGGCCAGAAGACGCGCGATGAGCAAAAAGTTATTCAGGTTGTCCTCAATGACCAGAACCGTGGCATCTTGCGGCTTGATGGCCATTTCTGCCCCCTCTCGGCTACCCGGACGCGAAAAAGCTGGCAATCTGTTCAGCCAGCGTGTCCACGTCGATGGGCTTTTGCAGATAGCCGTTGCAACCAGCTTCCAGCGAGCGCTCGCGGTCGCCCTTCATCACATTGGCGGTCAGCGCGACGATGGGCACCTTGCGCAGCCCTGGCGTCCGGCGCAACAGCCCCACCACCTCATAGCCGTCCACGTCCGGCAGGTTGATATCGAGCAGGATCAGATCCGGCAACGACGCCTGTGCCTTTTGCACGCCCGAAGGGCCGTCGACGGCTTCTTCAACCCTGTAGCCAGCCGCCTCTAACACGCGACGCACCAGCAGCCGGTTGGCCGGGTCATCCTCGATATAGAGAATCAATTTGGACATGCCCACCCCTGATGATCGACTTTCTCTCATCATTATACTCATTTCTGGGAAAAGTTGCCAGTGCCCCTCTCGTTACAGAATCGTTAAGGAAAGGCGACCATGGGGCTACAGCGGTGAACCGAGATGCCGCGTCACCAGCTCCTGGCCCTCTGGCCCCAGAACCCACTGCATAAACGCGCGAGCTTCCCCTTGAGGCTCGCCAGGCGTGACCAGGAAGAGGACATAGGCCAGAGGCGCACCAGCGCGGCGCGCTGCGGCCGGAAGTACCCCATCGACCGCCACGACGCGCACATCGCCGTCGAGGCGGGAGAGGGGAACATAACCAATCGCACCTGGCGTCGACGCCACCGCCGCCAGCACGCCAGCGTCGTCGGCGACCGCCAGCGCCGTCAGCGTCACGTCGTACCCATCCATCACCTCCGCCTCGAACAGCGCCCGCACTCCCGAGCCGGCCTCGCGGCTGACCACCTGCACAGGCGTGCCGTCGGCCCATTCGCCGATGCGCCCGCGAAAGATCTCGCGCAACGTCTCGCGGTCGAGCCCTTCGACCGGCACGGCGGGATGGACGATCACGGCAATGGCATCGCTGGCAAAGGGGAGCAACCACAGGTCCACCTCCCCGCCTGGCCAGGCCAGCGCCGCCAGGTCAGCCGCGCCTGTGCGCAACCGCTCCTCGGCCACTGCGTCGTCGAACACCTCGACCTCGACCACAGCCCACGGATGCGCCGCCTGATAAGCCACCGCCAGCTCCTCCATCAGCGGCCCGCAGGCGTCCGTCGCCACCAAATGCAAGGTAGTGGGCTCTGATGTCGTCACAACCGGCGCAGGCGAGGTGCAGGCAGACAAAAGCAGAGCGATGAACGACAGGCGACAGGCGAGGAGCGATAAACGACCCGCGCCCACCTTTCACCCCCTGACCAGGGCCAGCACCAGCCCGCCCAGACCGACGAGGGCACAGTAGATGGCAAAGGGGTAGAGAGAGCGGCGCTGTAGATAGCGCAGCAGAAAGTGGATGCAGGCCAGGCCCGCCAGCAGAGCCGCCAGGAAACCGACCAGGAGCAAGGACAGTTGCGCCGGCAGGCCTCCGCTCCCGACCAGATCGGCCACCTGCAACAGCCCGGCCCCCAGGATGATCGGCGTCGACAGCAGAAAGCTGAAGCGAGCGGCGTGCTGGCGCTCCTGCCCCCGCGCCATGCCGGCAGCGATGGTCGAGCCAGAGCGGGAGATGCCGGGCAGGATCGCCGCCGCCTGCGCCAGCCCGACCAGCAGCGCGTCCAGCCAGGTCATCTGCGCTGGCGACCTGTCACGGCGCGACCCGCTCTCGACCAGGGTCAGGATGCTCGCCGTGACCAGCAGGAAACCGGCTGCTGCGGCGGGCTGGCCGAACATGCCCTCGAAAAAGTCCTCCAACGCCCAACCGACCAATGCCGCCGGCAGCGTGCCGATGACAAGCCAGAGGAGCAGGCGCGCGCGCGGATCGTCCAGCGAGCGGCTGCGCAGGGCCTCCCAGGCGCCCTCGATCAGCCCCAGCCAGTCGCGCCAAAAGTAGCCGACGACGGCGGCCGCCGTGCCCCAGTGTACCAGCGTGTCAAAGGCCAGCGTTGGCGCAGGCCAGCCCAACAGCCAGGGAACGAGCACAAGGTGGCCGGAACTGCTGACCGGCAGGAACTCGGTTGCACCCTGGAGCAATCCGAGCAGCAGAGCCTGAATCCAGGACATGGCGCCCTCCTAGCAGATGCGCGGCAAGAGTTCGCCGAGGGGCATATCGACCACACGGCGTCCACTGATGGCGGTGCGCGCCAGCACCAGCCGCGGATGTTCCGCCGTGACCGTGCCGATACGCGCTGCCTCTCGACCGAGGGGATGAGCGCGCAACGCCGCCAGCGCCGCCTCGGCCTCTGTCGGCGGGACGAAGGCGACCAGCTTGCCTTCGTTGGCGACCGTCAGGGGGTCAAAGCCCAACATCTCACAGGCGGCGGCGACGGCGGGGCGCAGCGGCACGGCCGCCTCGTCGATCTCGATGCCTACTGCCGAGGAAGCGGCCAGTTCGTTCAACGCCGCCGCCAGCCCGCCGCGGGTGGGGTCGCGCAGGCAGTGCGTGTGCGGCGCGGCAGCCAGCAATTCCGCCACCAGGCCGTGCAGCGGCGCGCTGTCGGAAAGGAGCCCGGTCTCGAAGGCCAGCCCTTCGCGCTGGCTGAGCACGGCAATGCCGTGGTCGCCGACCGTGCCGCTGAGCAGCACCACGTCGCCGGGCCGCGCCTGGTCCGGCCCCACGGCCACGTCTTCCGGCAGCAGGCCGACGCCAGCGGTGTTGATATAGATGCCATCGCCGTGGCCGCGCTCGACGACTTTGGTATCGCCGGCAACGACCTGAACGCCTGCCGCACGCGCGGCATCGGCCATCGAACGGACCACCCGCTCCAGCACATCGATCTCCAGCCCCTCTTCCAGAATGAAGCCCGCCGTCAGCCAGAGCGGGCGCGCGCCGCTCATCGCCAGGTCGTTGACCGTGCCGTGGACGGCCAGCGAGCCGATGTCACCGCCGGGGAAAAAGAGCGGTCGGACGACAAACGAATCGGTCGAAATCGCCAGGCGCAGGTCTCGCGTTGCCAGGGACACCAACGTCGCGTCGGCCATCTGCCGCAGATACGGATTATCCAGCGGCCCGGCAAAGACCTGGCGGATCAACTCGGCCATCATCCGCCCCCCCGCCCCATGCGCCAACCGAATCACCCTCTCCATATCACCTGATCACCTGCCTGCCCGCAAACTCGCCCGCTTGCACACTTGCAAACTTGCAAACTTGCAAACTTGCCCCCTACCGTCCCCCATACTGATAATACGCCGCGCATGCCCCCTCCGCGCTGACCATGCACGGTCCCACCGGATTCTGCGGCGTACAGAGGCGGCCAAAGAGCGCACAATCGGGCGGCGAAAGCACACCGCGCAGGACGTCGCCGCAGCGACAGCCGGGCGGCTCGCGGGCCGGCGTCACCGTCACGGCAAAAGCCCGCGCCGCGTCGAAGCGAGCATAGGCCTGGCGCGGCCGCAGCCCACTGGCCGGAATGACGCCAAAACCGCGCCACTCGGCGTCGACTGCCTCAAAGACCTGCGCCATAGCCGCCTGCGCGGACGCGTTACCTGCCGGGCGGACCGTGCGGGCGTAGGCGTTGACCACATCGGCGCGCCCCGCTTCGACCATTTCCACCAGCGCCAGCACCGCCCGCAGCAGGTCCAGCGGCTCGAAACCGGCAATCGCGCAGGGGATGCCATACTCGTCGGGCAGAAAGCGCCAGGCGTCTGCGCCGATCACCGTCGTCACGTGGCCTGGGCCGATGATGCCGTCCAGAGCCACCTCGCCGGCGTCGAGAATGGCGCGCGTGGCCGGCGGGGTCAGCTTGTGCATACTGAACAGATACAAGTTCTCCAGCCCCTCAGCCTGCGCCGCCAGCAGCGCCGAGGCGCTCATCGGCGCTGTCGTCTCGAAACCAACGCCCAGAAAGACCACCCGGCGAGCCGGGTTCTGCCGCGCGATCTGCAAGGCGTCCAGGGGCGAATAGACCACGCGCACATCCGCGCCCTCCGCTTTGGCCTGAGCCAGTGAAACACCGCCGCTGCCAGGGACGCGAATCATGTCGCCAAAAGTGGTCAGGATCACCCCCTCTACCTTCGACAGCGCAATCGCCCAATCCAGCTCGGTCGCGGCGGTGACACAAACCGGGCAGCCCGGACCGGAGAGCAATTCGACAGTCGGCGGCAGGAGAGAGGGGATACCGTAACGCAAGATAGCATGCGTGTGCCCGCCGCAGAACTCCATGAGCCGCACAGGGCGAGCAGCGCAGCGATGGATGGCTGAAGCTATAGCGCGGGCCGCGTCAGGGTCACGAAATGGCTCGGTAAATGATCGCAAAATGTAACGGATCACCCTCCCGCAGGTTCAGGCGCGAGTCCAAAGCTATCCATGCGCTCCCAATCTCTGGCTTTGAATCTCCCATCCCAGCCTGCGCAGCACTTTGGCCGGCGTCACGCGGCGGACGCGCTGCCACTGCTGCCGCGCCCAGCGCTTGAAGGCGTTGAACGGCCGACGGCGCTGGCTCTCGGCCATGGCCCAGCGCAAGAAATCGTAATCCTGCCCGCGAATCTTGGGCTCGGTCGGATTGCGCCGGTACGAGTCATAGTCGGTGATGCGGCTCAGATCATGCTCGACCACATAGTCGTACAGGTCAGTGCCGGGGTGCGGCGTGAAAAAGGCCGGGCTGTAATAATCCGGATCGATCTCTTTCATCAGCCGCACCGTCTCCAGCACCTCTTCTTTGGTCTCGGTGGGCAGGCCCATCATATAGTTGGCCCAGATGGCAACGCCGTACTTTTTGCAGATGCGCGCCGCCTGGCGGTTCTGCTCCACCGTCGTGCCCTTGCGGATGAACTTGAGCACGCGGTCGCTGCCGCTCTCGAAACCGATGAAATAGCCGCGCAGCCCGGCGCGGGCCATGCGCTCGACCATGTCCTCGTGCCTGACAATGATGTCGGCGCGGCTCTGGCAGAAAAAGGGCATGGTAAAGCCCTCGGCCACGTATTTTTCGGTGAACTCGGTCACCCAGTCGCGGTCTTCGGTCAGGCAGTCATCGTGGAACATGAACGAGGCCAGCCGGTAGCGGTCGACCAGATCGCGGATCTCGGCAATGACGTTGTCGACGCTGCGGCGGCGGGTACGCTTGCCGAAAAGATAGTCCTCGCCCGGCTTGCAAAAGCTACAGTTGTAGATACAGCCACGGCCAGCGATGATGGTGGCAAAAGGCGGCGGCAGTTCGGGCACAAAGGGCACTTCGGGCGAGTCCAGGTCATAGCCCCACTTGCGCCACTCGTCGAGGAAGAGGTCGCGGTCGCTGAAGGGAATGGCGTCCAGGTCGGGCGCCTCGCCGCGCAGGACACGCTGCGCGGGTGGCCTGCCGTCGGCAATGGCGCGCAACAGGCGAGGGAAGGTGATCTCGCCCTCGTGCAGCACCAGATAGTCGACATGGGGGATACGCAGGCTGTCCTGCAGAGCGATGGTGACATGAGCGCCGCCGATGACGGTGATGACGTCGGGCTTGACCTCTTTGGCGATGGCGACGGCCTGACGGGCGGGGTTGTAATCGACGCTCATCATCGTCACGCCGACCACATCGGGGTCGCGTTCGGCCAGCACCTGGCGAAAGTGGTCCCAACTGGAGAGCGCCCGCAGGTCGATCAGATCGACCGCAAAGCCTTCCGCTTTGGCAGCCGCACTGAGCGAGGCCAGGCCGTGCGAGATCCAGCCGGCCTCCATCCCCTGCCGCAGCGAGTTCCAACCCCGGCCCGCAATGCCAGGATAGATCAGCGTCGTCTTGAGCGCCATCGGCCTTCGAAGTTTATGCTGTCGGCAGCAAATAGACGCAGCGGCCTGGCTTTTCCATCTGCCGCTCGACCGCGCGCGCGTCGACGCCGGCCAGTTCGGCGATCATGCGCGCGCCGATCTCGCAGGTTGGCGGGTGATGGCGCGCGACGCGCCCGTAGGGACAGTTGGCTATGCGAATAGCCAGCCGGCCATCCTCGCTCTTCTCCAGTGAGGCCAGGTAACCCGTCTCGTTCATAAACGCGAGGGCAGCCGACAGACGCGCCTCGAAACCCTCGCCGACCGGCAGGTTCACGCCCGCGGCCAGGCGATGGGCTACGCTGCTGACCAGGCTCTCCATCTCCTCTGGCGACAGCCGCTCTTCCAACTCGGCCAGGAGCGCCTCGGCCAGGCGGTCATAACTCTTGGGGAACAGGTCATCCGCCTCCTCGGCCAGGCGATAGACGTGCTGCGGACGTCCAGGTCCGCCTTTGCGCACGGCCTTGGGCGGCGCGATGACCCCGTTGCGGCGCAGGACCTCCAGGTGATGGCGGACCGTGACCGCCGTCAGCTCCAACTCGCGGCTCAGGTCACCTACCGTGGCCTGCCCGCGCCGTTTGATGATCTCGAGAATTCGCTGGCGAGTTTCTTGCATTTTTCACCCTCAGCGGCGATTCTATCATATTGTAAATGATTTGTCAAAAAAAGGTTTATCTGGCTTTTTCCAGCACCAGCCGCGCCGCTGCCTGGCGCTCCACTTGCTCGCGCGTCCACAGCATAGGGATGTACTCGCCCGCCAGCCACGGCGCGATCAGGTCATCATAGTGCGGGCTGCCCAGCCGCCCCGACTGCCCCGGCGCCAGCATCATCAGCGAGCGCGAGAGATCGCCCATGTCGATGATCTGCCGGTACGACGGCGCCCACGCTTCGACCCCGTAGGGCGTTCGCGCCTTGAACGCCGTCTGGCAGACCGTGTCCGTGTCGCCGCCCACAGGATAGGGCCCGCGGTTGAACACGCGGTCCAGCGGCGGCTGGATGCCCATCGCGTGGGGAAAGACAGCCTGGTGCAGCCGCCCCCAACGCCAGTCCTCCATCCGCGGCCCCAGCTTTTCGCTCAGCCAGCGCACTGCCTCGCCCAGGCTGCGCAGAAGCAGCGCCTGGCGCCCCCCAGCCTCTTGCAGCCAGGGCGAGTCCGCATCGCTGAGGATACGCAGCGCGGCCACCGTCGCGTGGCCGTAGAACTCGGTGCTGTGGTGCAGCAGCGGATGCGTGCCCTCGCCCATGAGCGCATAGAAGAGATCCTCCCCCAGCGCCGATTCGAACAGATTGCGCACCAGGCGGTACAGCGTCACCTCGTACAGCGTCCCGCCGACGACCTCCGGGCCGAGGTCGCCGTCCCAGGAGCGCAGCGCCTCCAGCGCCGCCTGCACCGCCGGGTCGGGCGAAGACAGGCCGCGGAAATGCGCGGCAAACTCGAGGCCGGGGATGGAGTAGAAATCGCCGTGCAGAGCGCGGAAATCGGCCGGCGAGAGCACCCCTTTCTGCTCGAACACGTCGACCAGGCGGCGGGCGCGGTAGCCGTTCATCCACAGCGAACCCAGTTCGTAGGGGTAATCGTCCCCCACCAGGCGGTGGTTGCAGGAAATGACATAGCCCTGGGCAGGGTTGAGGGCATGCGGCATTGCCTCGAAGGGCACCTCGCCCACCCACTCGTACTCGCCGCTCCAGCCAGGCGAAGGCAGCATACCGCGCCCCTGCTGGCGCAGCGGCACCTTGCCCGTCACCCACAGGCCGATGTTGCCGGCGACGTCGGCATAGACGACGTTGAGCTGCGGCGCTTCGATCAGGCGCATCGCTTCCACAAAATCGTCCCAGCCGCTGGCGAGGTTCAACTGGAACCAGCCCTGCACGATCGGCGCCGGCCGCAGGGCCATCGACTGCAGCGCCAGCCGCTGCTCCGGCGCGCCGATGACGTCGGAAACGACCGGGCCGTGGTGGGTGACGATCACCTCCTCGATATGCGGGCCGGCCTTGCCCTTGACGCCGATCTCTTCGCGCACGACCTGCGCCTGCCGCCACTCGCCGCGAAACTCGTAGCGGCAGGGATCAGCCGGATCGAACTTTTCCACGTACAGGTCTTCGCAGTCGGTAAAGGCCAGCGTCATGCCCCAGGCGATGCGGGCGTTGTGGCCGACCAGGACCATAGGCACACCGGCGAGTGAGACGCCGCTGGCGTGGTAGAGCTCGCCCTGCGGCCCGGCGACGAGATGAACGGCGTACCAGATCGAGGGGAGCTGAAGCGCCAGGTGCATGTCGTTGCAAAGCATCGGCGCGCCCGTGCTCATGCGCGAGCCGGTGACGGCCCAGCCGTTGCTGCCCATCGCCCGGTTGAGGAACGGCCCGCGCAACGCCTCCAGCGCGCCGTCGACAGCAAGGCGGTTGAACTCGATGCCCTGCGGCAGGGTGAGCGGATTCTGCGGCGGGTAGTCGATCTCCAGCTCGGCGGCGCGTGCGGGGCCGAGCCGCTCGATCAGCCGGGCGCGGACCAGTTCGCTGGCCCAGCCGTGCGAGAGGCTCCATGCCATCACCCGCGCCCAGGCCAGCGTGTCCAGCGGCGCCCACGGCTCGGGGCGGTGGCGCAGCAAGGCAAACTCGACCGGCAGGCGATCGCCCATCTCCTCCAGGCAGGCATTGACCCCCGCCGCATACGCCTCCAGGTGGCCGCGCAACGACCCCAGCGCGACCAGGTCGGCCTCGGCCAGGCGGCGAAAGCCAAAGGTGCGGCTGAAGCGGTCTGTGTCGAGGGCCACCGGGCCGAAAAGCTCGGCCAGCCGTCCCATGGCAATGCGCCGGTTCAGCTCCATCTGCCACAGGCGATCCTGGGCGTGGACAAACCCCTGGGCGAAGAAGAGGTCATCGAGGCCGGCAGCGTAGATGTGCGGCACTCCCCAGCGGTCGCGGACGATCTCGACGGGGGCGGACAGGCCCCCCAGACGCAGTGCACCATCGACCGGCAGCGCCCGACGGCGGTCGAGCGGCATCAGCACAGCGCGCAGCGCAGAACCAAGGGCTGAGTTGATAATGGACATGGTTGCCTCCTCGCTTATCGCTTATCGCTTATCGCAATTCGTGCCCAATTCGCGGCCTTCATGGTATAATCCCCGCTATGAAAAAACCACAGCGCACCCATATCTTTATCCTCATCGGCATCGCCGCCGTCGGCCTGGTTGCCGGCGTGATGGCGCTCAACGGCTATGGCCCCTTCCTCGACAGCCTGATCCGCGCCTGCGGCCTGTTGGGTTACCTGGCCGTCTTTCTCTCCTGCCTCTCCTCCGCCTTTTTGCGCCAGATGACGCGCGCTTTTGGACGGCCTTTCGTGCAGGTGCACCACGTCTTTGCCGTGTCAGGGCTGGTTCTGCTCACCCTGCATGCCCTTGGCGTGGCCTGGAACGAGGGCAGTATAGCCGTCTTTGCGCCCCGCTTCGACTCGCTGCGCCTCTTCCTGGCGCTGGGCGGACGTCCGGCCCTGTGGCTGCTCGCCATCGGCTCGCTGGCGGCACTGCTGCGCAGCAGCCTGCGCGGGAGCTGGCGGCTGATCCACCGCCTGAATTACGTCGCCTTCCTGCTCGCCACCGCACACGGGCTCTTGATCGGCAGCGACCTGGGCCATGTAGTCGCCCGCGTGGTCGTGATCGCCATGGCAGTGGGCCTGACCGCGGCGATCGGCTGGAAAAAAGCCCGGCAAGCGCGCCAGAAGGCCAGGCGTTCGTAGCTCTTTTGATCAGGTGCTGCGCCGCCCGACCAGGCCAGCCCCCACAGCCAGCTCCTGCGTCTCGCGGGTGATGGCCTGGCGACGGGCAGTCTGCACGGCCATCATCATCTCCTCGATCAGCCGCTCTGCGTTTTTGGTGGCGCCGTCCATCAACTGGTAGCGCATGGACTGCTCGGCAGCAGCCGACTCCAGCAACAGGTTGTAGAAGCGCACAGCAGCCCACTGGCCGACGACCTGGACATAGAGGCGCAGGGGGTCGGTCTCGACAATCGGCGGCGGCCAACTCACCTCGACCTGCCGCCTCATCTCCAGGCGGGGCGGGATCAGACGGATTATCTGCGGCGTAAAGAGGGCAGGGCCGCGATAGTGGTTGTAGATCACATCGACCGTGTCCAGCTCGTGCGCCTCATAGCGGGCCAGCCAGCGACGGGCCAGATCGAAGGCCAGCGACGGCGACGGCAGCGCCGTGACCGAGAGCGGCGCGCTCCACGCCGGGCGCCTGCCGCGCTGGCTCAGCAGGCGGACCGCGCGGCTGCCCAGCGCCAGCAGTTCCAGCCTCTCAACGGGCCGGGCGGCCAATTCCTCCAACGCCAGCTCAACAACGGCCTCGTTGAAGCGACCGCAGAGGCCGCGCTCGCTGCCCACCACCACAACCACCTCCCGCGCCGGCTCGGGCACAGGGCGCTGCCGGGGCGCTGGCGGCACATCCAGGGCCGGCAGCAGCAACGGCAGGATGCTCAGCAGGCGTTCGCTGTAGCGGCGCGCGCCGCCAAGCTGACGCAGGGCCGCCCGCCAACTGCCCAGCGAAATCGTGCGCAGCGCGCTCAGAATAGGCTCTACAGCGCGGATGTTCCCCAGCCGCTCCTGCACGCGCTCCAGCTCTTCCATCGCTAGTACATTTCCACCCGTTCCATCGACCAGATAAAGACTACCGCTCCGCCGATCTGGGCGCTGACCTCCATCCCAGGATAGACCAGCGGCGGGAACGCTGCCTCATCTCCCCCACCTGCTTCGATACGAACCTGCGAGTGGCAATTCTGACGGATAATTCCCAGCACCCGCTCGACATCCTGCTTTTTCACCGCGATAAAGAGCATGTACTGGGCCTGACGCAACATGCCGCCGCGGCTCTCTGTAAACGTCGCCGTAAAGCCCGCAGAGGTCAGGGCATCCAGAACGCGGTCTGCCTCATCCCGCGGGATGACAGCCAAGATCATTTTCACAGTACTTTCCCCCTGATGAGCATCCTCGCCCCATCCTCACCCGCCTTCGGCGGCCTGCCCCCTCTCCGCTTGCGGGGAGAGGGCAGCGGCGCCGCTGCCGGGGAAGGGGTAGAAGGCAAGCTGTTTTCATAACAGGTTCAGTGATGGAGCCATTTCTGATGAAACCCGGCAATGGATTCGAGCAACGAAGCGCGCAGTTCTGCGGACAACTCGCAGGTCCGGTCGAGCTGATGGCATATACTGGGGTGACTGCCCTCGATGTGGGCGCGCAGTTCCCGCTCGTAACGCGGCACATCCTCCACCGCCACGCTGTCGAGAAAGCCCTCCGTCACCGCCAACAGGATGACGACCTGCTGATCGAGCGAGAGCGGCTGATGGGCGGGCTGGCTCAGCGCGGCCTGTAGCCGCTGACCGCGTCGAATCTGACGCCGTGTGGCCTCATCCACCTCAGTGCCAAAGCGAGCGAAAGCGGCCACCTCTTCGTACTGGGCCAGTTCCAGGCGCAGGCGACCCGCCACCGCGCGCATGGCTGGCGTCTGCGCCGCCCCGCCGACGCGCGAGACCGAGCGGCCAATGTCCACCGCCGGCCTGATTCCCCGGTTGAAGAGCGTCGCGTTGAGCACGATCTGGCCGTCAGTAATCGAGATGAGGTTGGTGGGGATGTAGGCTGCCACGTTGCCGCGCTGGGTCTCGACAATGGGCAGCGCCGTCAACGACCCTCCACCGGCAGCCTCGTTCAGCTTGCAGGCGCGCTCCAGGAGGCGGGCGTGCAGGTAAAAGATATCACCGGGATAGGCCTCGCGGCCCGGCGGCCGGCGCAGCAGCAGGCTCAGCTCGCGATAGGCGTCAGCGTGCCTGGTCAGATCGTCATAGATGACCAGCACATCCCGCCCCTCGCGGGTCAGATACTCGGCCATCGTGCAACCAGCGTAGGGCGCCAGGTAGCGCAGGGCCGGCGGATCGTTGGGGCTGGCCATGACGACGATCGTGTGCGCCAGCGCGCCGCTACGGCGCAGCGTCTCCACCACCGCCAGCACGGTCGATTTTTTCTGGCCGATGGCGACATAGACACAAACCACGCCACTGTCACGCTGGTTGATGATGGCGTCGACCGCCAGCGTCGTCTTGCCGCTCTGCCGGTCGCCCAGGATCAGCTCGCGCTGGCCGCGGCCGATGGGCACCAGCGCGTCGATGACCTTGGTGCCGGTGTGTAGCGGCTGCTTCACCGGCTCCCGGCTGACGATGGGCGGCGCATCCTGCTCCAGGTACTCGAACAACGTCGCCTGGATCGGCCCACCGCCGTCCAGCGGCTGACCCAGCGGGTCAACCACGCGCCCCAGCAGCGAATGGCCCACCGGCACGCGCAGGCGCTCGCCCGTAGCTGTCACCAGGTCGCCGCCCTGGATGTTCTCCTCACTGCCGAGCAAGATCACATCGACATGGGCGTGGTCGAGGTTGAGCACCATCCCCTGCACGCCGGTGGGAAAGGTCACCAGTTCGTCCGTGCGAGCGCGCGGCAGCCCCGACAGCGTGGCCACGCCCTCGCCGATGTGCTGCACCGTGCCCACATCCTGGAAGCGGACCTGCGGCTCGATCTGTTCGACCTGACGGAGCAACTCGTCTACCAGGCGACCGACGCCAAACCTGGCCTGGGGCAGGTCGGGCAAAGCAGCAATGGTACGGCTCAGCAAGAGGACCAGGTCAGCCGGCGAGAGGCCGTCAAGCTGCTCCTCCGCTACCTGCTCGCGCAGCTCGCGCAACAGCAAGGCCACATCAGGCCGCAGCGAACGCTCATTCATGGCCCAATCGTTCCCTGAGCGCCTTGAGCACGCTCTCGCGCAGCTCTGCCATCTGCCCGCCGATCGAGTTGTCGATGATCATATCGCCCAGACGGACGCGGATGCCGGCCACCAGCGAGGGGTCGATCTTGAGCTCCAGGTTGACATGATGGTCGGCCAGAGCGGTCAAGGTCCGCGCGAGCTGGCCCTGCTGCTCTGGCGAGAGCGGCCGGACAGTGGTCACGTGAGCAACAGGAGTGCGCTCGCCCAGCGAGCGTCGGAACGCCTCGACGCGCTGGATCTCTGTGCGGCCCAGTTCCCAGACACGCTCATTGAGCTGCTCGACCAGGGTTTGGTGCAGGGAGGGAGAGGCCGTGCGCATCACCAGTTGACCGCTGACTGCCAGCACCGCGTCCACCAATTGCTGGTAGGAATCTTCGAGCGCCTGCTGCTGGATGCGGTAGGCATCAGTGCGGGCTTCGACCAGGATACGCTCGACCTCGGCGCGGGCGGCACGCAGCAGTTCGTCATGCTCCAACTCTGCTTTCTCGTGCGCACGGGTCAGGATGGCATCTGCCTCCTGTTCCACGTTGGCCAGGCGGGTCTCCAGCTCTTCGCGGAGACGGGCAGCCTCCTGACGCTCTCGCTCGATATCTCGCATCAGCCGCTCTTTCTCTTCGGCCCGTTCTTTCACCCTCTTCGTTACCGGGCGGAAGAGAAAGCGGTAGAGCAAAAAGCTCAAGACGAGAAAATTGAAAATCTCGAACAGTATGGTGGCGATGTCCAGATCCAGCATACGCCAACCTCTAGAAAAAACGGTCAAGCAGCGGGTTGGCAAAGATGAGGATCAGGACAATCAGCAGCACATAGATCGCCGTTGACTCGAGCAGAGCCATCGAAATGAGCAGCGTCGTGCGCAGGTTGCCCGCGACTTCGGGCTGGCGTGTCATGCCTTCCAGCGCCCGCTCCACCGCCCGCCCTTCGGCCAGGGCCGGCATAATGGTGCCCAAAACGATTCCAAAGCCGGCAACGATGATCGTTACCACGGTGACCAGAGTGCCCGGATCCATTTCCATCATGCTGTCAACTCCTTCTCGATGTGATGTACGCCGCCTCTAGCCTGACTCGATCGCCCCGAGGCCGGCGGCGATATAGACAGAAGCCAGAGCGGTGAAAATGTAGGCCTGCAGCAGGCCGGTAAAGATGCTAAAGCCGATCAACGGCAACGGCACCAGAAACGGCAAAAGGACGAAAATAACCGCAACGATCAGCTCGGTGCTGATGATGTTGCCAAACAGGCGCAGGGTGAGCGACAGGGTGCGGCTCAACTGGCCGATGATCTCCAGCGGCAGGACATAGATCGGCGAGGCCAATTCCTTCAAATAGCCCTTCAGCCCTCTAGAGCGGATGCCGAAATAGTGGACGGATAAAAAGACCGTCAGCGCCAGCGCCAGGGGCGTGTTGATGTCGCGGGTGGGAGAAATGAGAAAGGGAACAAGGCCGATGAGATTGGCCACAGCGATAAAGATCGCCAGCGAGCCGAGAAAAGGCAGATAGTCAACAGCAGGGCGGCCCATGACGCTGGAGATCAGATCGTTCAAAAAGTCGGTCAGCATCTCCAGCGCCATCGGCTGGCGGCGGCCCAGGATCAGCGCCAGGGCCAGGATGATCGCCATCATCACCCACGTCGAGACGACCGTGTCGCGCACCGGAATGCCAAAGAGGGTGAAAACTACCCGGGGGAAAACCTCTTCCATGCTTCCTCCTGCGTGCCGAACCAGAGCACAGCCAGCGAGCGGGCCAGCCACAGGCCGCCAAAGGCGCCCAACCCCGGCAGGATGCCCTGCCGCAGCGCCAGGCTCAACAGCAACACGGCCAGGCTCCAGCGCAGGGCAGCCCCACCCCACACCATTGCCAGCCCAGCCCCTGCCGACTCTGGCCGCAGCCGCCCCACCGTCCAGGCCAGCGACAAGGCGTTGAGCGCGCCCAAGAGCAGGCCAGCCAGCAACCAGCCCATCATGGCTCGTCCTCCGCTTCCTGCTCCTGCGCCGCCTTCTGGTCGCGCCGCGCCATGCGCTGGATGAAGCGGCCAACGGTATAGAAACCGGTCGCAATGCCCGCCATCAGCAGACCGATGGTGAAAATATGGCCCGTCCCCAGCCAGCGGTCGAGGTAATAGCCTGCCAGCACGCCGGCAAAGATCGGCAGGGCCAGTTCCCAGCCGAGCGACATGGCCGCCAGCCCTTCGCGCAGCAAATAGCTCCACGTGCCGGCCTCATCTTTCTTCCTGGCCATTGCCGTTCCCCTGCAGCGCTGCCAGCAGCCCTTCGCTCAGCCGCTGAAAACTCATCGGCGCGCCACGCTCCGCCACATCAGCCGCCGGCTGAAGCAGCCCGCCGCTCAACACCATCACGCCATGCTGATCGACATGCAGAATGCCGGCCTCCAGTTCCAGCGTATGCTCGCCCACGGCGTCGCTGTACGTCAGCGGCGCGGCCACCGTCTCCGCCAGGAGCGGCGCATGGCCGGGATAGATGCCAATCCCTCCGCCATCGGCCAGTTGAACCTGGACGCGGGAGACGTTCTTCGCCTCCAACAGCACGCCGGTCGGCGTCAGCACGGTCAGGCGGAGCGGTTCAATCATCGGCACGCCCCTCGGCCAGCAGACGGGCGCCCTTTTCCACCGCCTCGTCGATCGTGCCGACCATGTAAAAGGCCTGTTCGGGCAGGTGATCATGCCGCCCGGCCAGAATCTCACCAAAACCGCGCAGCGTCTCTTCCAGACGCACATAGCGACCGGGCAGCGACGTGAACGCCTCCGAGACGAAGAAAGGCTGCGTCAGGAAGCGCTGAACGCGCCGCGCCCGGTTGACCGCCAGGCGGTCCTCCTCGCTCAGCTCGTCGATGCCCAAGATGGCAATTACGTCCTGCAGTTCGCGGTAGCGGGCCAGGAGCTTGCGCACCTCGCTGGCGATGCGATAGTGCTCCTCGCCGACCTTTTCGGGTGTAAGCAGAGAGCTGTTCGACTCCAGCGGATCGACCGCCGGATAGATGCCCAGGCTGACCTGACGACGGGAGAGGATGGTCATGGCGTCGAGATGAGCAAACGTCGCCACAACCGCCGGGTCGGTCAGGTCATCGGCCGGGATGTAGACCGCCTGGACCGAGGTGACGCTGCCCTGCTGGGTCGTCGTGATGCGCTCCTGTAGTTCGGCCATTTCGCTGCTCAGCGTGGGCTGATAGCCAACGGCGCTGGGCAGGCGGCCCAACAGCGCCGAGACCTCGGCACCGGCCTGGATGTAACGAAAGATGTTGTCGATAAAGAGCAGCACCTGCCGCCGCTCATGATCGCGGAAATACTCGGCCATGGTCAACGCCGTGAGCGGGACGCGCAGGCGCGCTCCGGCCGGCTCGTTCATCTGCCCAAAGACCAGCACAGTGCTCTCCAGCACGCCGCTCTGACGCATCTCCAGCCACAGGTCATTCCCCTCGCGGCTGCGCTCGCCGACGCCGGCAAAGAGGACGATGCCCGAATGCTCGCGGATCGTGTTGCGCATCAGTTCCAGCATCAGCATCGTCTTGCCGACGCCCGCCCCGCCGAACAGGCCGATTTTGCCGCCGCGCGGGTAAGGGGTGAGCAGGTCGATCGCCTTGATGCCGGTAACAAAGGCCTCGGCCACCAGCCGTTGCTCGCGCAGGGGCGGAGAGGGGGTGTGGATCACGCGCAGTTCACCCGCCTCTACAGGCGGCAGCCCGTCGATAGGCTGGCCCAGCACGTTGAACATGCGCCCCAGCGTGGCCGGTCCGACCGGCACGCGGATCGGTTGACCGCTGTCATACACAGGCAGCCCGCGCCGCAGCCCCACCGTGCTGCCCATGGCGATGGCGCGCACAACGTAGGGGCTGATGTGTTCCTGCACTTCGACCGTCAGGTCAGGGCCATCGTCTCGGCGGACCCACAGCGCGTTATGGATGCCGGGCAGATCGCCAGAGGGGAACTCGGTGTCGACAACTACGCCGGCGACACGGGTGACAAAACCAACTCTCTCCACAACACACTCCTCGGTGGCACAAACCGCTTTCCTGATTCATCGCAGGGAACGCCGGGGGCAGAGTTTTTCTTCCTCTCGGCGTTCTCTGCGCCCTCTGCGGTTAAAGAACCCATCCGGAGGCCAGGCAGCCCACAGCTACAAACCTCATAAGTATAGCCGATGACAGAGGAAAAGTCAAAAAGCGCTTTCCACCAACCACCCTGCTGCGGCGGCATCGACCAGCCAGCGCAGGTTGCCCTGCACAGGCCGGATCGCCTGGGCAGGAAGCCGCTGAGGCTGGTACGGCCCCACGATCACCTGGCGCAACCGTTCCGCCTTGTCCGCTCCACTGACCATAAAGATCACCTCGGCGGCAGCGTTGAACAGCACGGGGGTCAGCGTGAGCCGCCAGGCCCCCAGCGCTTCGACATACTCCGCCACTGCCCAGCGCCCTGTCTCGCCGGGCGCTGCCGCGCCGGGGAAAAGAGATGCCGTGTGCCCGTCCCGCCCCAGCCCCAGCAGGACCAGGTCAAAAGCCGGCGGGCCGCCAGCAAAGAAAGAGCGCAGTTCACGCTCGCAGGCATCCGCGGCCTGGCGGGGATCGAGTTCGCCGCGCAGGCGATGAACATTCTCAAGCGGGATCGGCACGTGCTCCAGCAGCGCCTGGCGGGCCATGCGATAGTTGCTGTCGGGGTGCTCCGGCGGGACGCAGCGCTCGTCGCCCCAAAAGACATGCACGCGCGCCCAATCGACGCGGGCGGCATAGTGCGGGAGTGCCAGGAGCGCATAAGCCGCGCGCGGCGTCGTCCCGCCAGCCAGCGCCACCGCAAAACGTCCCCGCGCCGCGACCGCCTCCACCGCCCGCGCGACGAACCGCTCCGCTACCGCCTGCGCCAGCGCCTCGGGGTCAGGATAGACCTCGACAACGGCGCCGCCCGTCACGCCGCGTGACCCCCGCAGCCACAAAACCAGACCCGCCCTTCGCTGGCCAGCAAGTCATCCGCCTCGGCTGGGCCCCAACTCCCCGGCTCGTAAAAGGCCAGCGGCGTTCCGGGCAACTCGCAGGCTGCAACCAGCGGGTCGATCAACCCCCACGCCAGCTCGATCTCGTCGGCGCGGGCAAAGAGCGAGGCGTCGCCATGGAGCGCGTCCAGCAGCAACCGCTCGTAGGCCTCTGGCAGCGCCACAGGGCCGAAATCCTCGGCATAGTGAAACTCCATATCGACCGGACGCGTGCGCATGCCGGCCCCCGGCTGCTTGGTCTCGAAGCGGAGATGAACGCCCTCGTCCGGCTGCACACACAGCGAGAGGAGAGTCGAGCGATTATAGCCCACCAGGCGATGTCCGCCGCGCGCCAGCCGGCGCGCCATGTTGCCGCCCATCCTGCCCAGACCGACCATCCCCACTTCCATCGTTCACGCTCCCTTCCGTTCGAGGTGGCGGACCCCTGTAGCACCCGCCACGATCACATCCGTCGCCAGGCCCAGGAACAGGCCGTGCTCCACGATCCCCGTGCGCCCCTTCATCTGCGCCGCCAACCGCGGCGGGTCAGCGATCGGCCCAAAGGCGCAGTCGAGGATCAGGTTGCCGTGGTCGGTGACAAACGGCGTTCCCTCGCCCGTCCGGCGCAGAGCTGGCCGCCCCCCCAGCGATTCGAGAAAGGCCGCCTGCGTGCGCCAGCCAAAAGGCACCACCTCGACCGGCACGGGCCAGCGCGTGCCCAGGCGCGGCGAGAGCTTGGACTCGTCGACCACAATGACCAGGCGGCGGCTGGCCTGGGCGACCAGCTTCTCGCGCAGGAGCGCCCCCCCACCCCCTTTGATCAGATCGAGCTGCGGGTCGACCTCGTCCGCCCCGTCGATGGTCAGGTCGACGACGGGATGCTCGTCGAGCGTGGTCAGCGGGATGCCCAGCGCGCGCGCTTCCTCTTCGACCTGGCGCGAACAGGGCACGCCGAGGACGCCCATCAGCCGGCCCTCACCCAGCAGGGCGGCGATGCGGCGCACGGCCCATATCGCCGTGCTGCCGTGGCCCAGCCCCACCACCATCCCCGGCTCGACGAACTCGACCGCCCGCCCGGCAGCCTGCCGTTTGAGGTCTGCCACATCGGCGCTCATCACTCCCCCTCCAGCGCGCGCGTCAGCGCCATCAGCTCACCCGCCACGTCCTGGCCCAGGTGAAAGCGGATCAGCCGCCGGCCAGCCTGGCGCAGCGCCTGCGCGTCGCCCAGCGCCTGCGCCGTCTTGAGCACGCCAAAGGTCATGGACGACGCCGGCGAATCGGCCTCGTCCGGGATGGGCACGTCATGCGGCATCTCGGCGGTGAACTGGATGAACAGCCCACTGCCATCGTCGCCCTTGTGGAGCTGACCGGTGGAATGGAGAAAGCGCGGGCCGTAGCCGACCGTCGTCGCCAGGCGGGTGCGCTGGCGCAGGCACAGGCGCAGCGCCCGCAGCGCCGCCGTGACCTCGGCGCGCGGACAGACGTAGGCCTGCAGGGCGATATAGTCGCCAGGGCGAGCCTGGGCCAGAAAGCGCCGCAGCGCCTCGGCCGTCGGCGCGGCCACCTCCTCTGTCGGCAGCGCCCCCGTGGCTGTGTACGCGGCCACCGCCTCGCGCGCCAGCACTTTGGCCGCTTCGACGTCCGGCTGGTCGAACGGGTTGATCCCCAGGCGATAGCCCGCGACGGCGGTGGCAAACTCCCACAGGAAGAACTGCCCGCCCAGGTCGTAGACATCGTCCAGCTCGTAGCGCAGCAAGGGCTGACCGGCGGCTGTCAACGCCGCCAGCGCCGCGTCGTCGGCTGCGTCGCCTGCCAGCCGCAGGTGGACAAAGAGACGGTCATCGCCATAGACCTCCGGCGGCCCCGGCGGCTCATCGACGACGGGGACGATGCCCCGGCCATCCTTGCCCGTGCTTTCAGCGATGAGCTGTTCGACCCAGTCACCAAAACTGGCGATGGGGGGAGAGACGACAAAGGTCACCTTGTTGCGGCCAGCGCGGGCCAGCTCGCCCAGCACAGCGCCCAGGCGCGCGCCGGGGTTCTCTGCCGCCGCGCTCTTCGCGCACGCGCTCGCCGCCTCCAGCGCCCGGTCGAGCAGGCGGTCCAGGTCGACGCCGACCAGCGCCGCCGGGACGAGGCCGAAATAGGAGAGGGCCGAGTAGCGCCCGCCGATGTTCGGGTCGTTGAGGAACGCGGCGCGGAAATGATACTGCCCGGCCCACCCGGCCAGTTGGCTGCCGGGGTCGGTGATGGCGACCCAGTGCGCGCCGGCGGCCTCGCTGCCCAGCGCGTCGACGGTCCAGCGGTAAAAGAACTTGAAGAACGACGCCGTCTCGACCGTGCCGCCGGACTTGGTCGAGACGATGAAGAGCGTGCGCGCCGGATCGAGGCGGCCGGCGGGGGCCAGCACCGCGCCAGGGTCCGTGCTATCGAGAACGGCCAGGCGCAGGCGGCCCTGCCCAAAGACGCGGCCAAACAATTCCGGCGCCAGGCTGGAACCGCCCATGCCCAGCAGCAGCACGTCGGTATAGCCGTCGGCCTGCACCTGGCGGGCCAGCGCTTGCAGCGCGGGGACGTGCGGACGCATCGCTGCGGCAACGTGCAGCCAGCCCAGGCGGTTGGCGATCTCGGTCGGTTCGGGCTTCCAGAGCGTGTGGTCGTGCTGCCACAAGCGCTCGACCGCGCGCGCGGCGTCCATCTCGGCCAGCGCCGTTTCTACCGCGCGGCGGTACTCTCCTGATTCGATCTCCTGATGGTATTTCATTCCCCTTCCACTCCCGGCCCCCATTTTACTCCAGGAGGTGGAAACGGACAAAACCATTTGTAGGACAACTGCTCGCAGTTGTCCTACAAACTACTACGAACACCCTTGACACCAGGCCTTTTTCACATTACAATGAGACATAATAAAATTATGGGTATACGGAGCAGGGAGATGACAGGCAGGGACGAGATGGAAGCAGGGCAGCTCAACCAGATGCGCAAGGGAACGACGACGCTGGCAGTGCTCAAGCTGCTGGTCGACGCCGGCGAGCCCATGCACGGCTATCAGATCATCCGCGCGCTGGAGGAGCGCAGCCAGGGCCTCTTCCAGTTCAAGGAAGGGCTGATCTATCCCCGCCTGCACCAGATGGAGCAGGACGGCCTGCTGGAGAGCCGGTGGGAGGGCGAACCCGGCACACGCCGTCGCAAGGTCTATGCTGTGACGGACAAGGGCCGCCGTCGGCTCGAGGCGGAGATGGCGCAGTGGGAAGCGTTCCGCCAGGGCATGACCAACCTGCTGGGGCTGAAGGCCATTCGCTCCTAGTCATGCGCGGCCAGAGACCGCGCCGGGAGAGAGCCAGGTGACCATCGACGAAACACTCGACCGCATCCGTGCCCGGCTCAGTCTGGAAGCGGAGACAGAGTACGAACTGCTGGAGGAAATCCGCGCCCATCTGGAAGACGCGGTCGAAGAAGCGCGCGCACGCGGCCTGGACGAAGAAGCGGCGCTGGCGCAGGCGGCAGCCCGCTTCGGCCTGGAGGAGTCGGCCCAGGAGCTGCAGGCCACCCATGTTGGCTGGGGCACACTGGAAGGCATCGCGGCGGCGGCCCTGCCGGTCCTCTTTGCGCTGGTCCTGCGCTGGTTGATCTTTGCGCCGGACGGCACGGCCATCGGCTGGCGCGAACTGTTGAATCGCCCCGCTCTATGGGCCGTCGCCGCGCTGGCCCTCCTGCTGCCCATCCGTCACTTCCCTCGCCGCCGCTACGCCCTCCTCGCCTGGGTCGTCTTTTGGGGCCTCTCCATCCTCTTCATCACCTTCCCCGCTCTCCGCTGGTAACCCCTCCCCACCTGCAAACTTGCATACTTGCACACTTGCATCCTGGCCACCTTGCACTACAATGAGATTATCTTCCCGGAGGTGAAGCCTATGAGCAAAACGATCATCGCCACAGATCAAGCCCCCGCTGCTGTTGGACCCTATTCCCAGGCCGTGCGCATGGGTGACCTCATCTATACCGCCGGCCAGTTGGGACTGGTGCCGGGCACGAAAGAGTTTGCCGGGCCCGACATCGAGGCACAGACCCGTCAGGCGCTGGAAAACCTGCGCGCCATCCTGGAAGCGGCCGGCTCGTGCCTGGAGCACGTGGTCAAAACCACCGTCTTTTTGCAGGACATGGCCGAGTTTTCCCGCATGAACGGCGTCTATGCCTCATTCTTTCCGCAGAACCCACCAGCCCGCTCAGCGGTGCAGGTGGCGGCGCTGCCGCTGGGCGGACGGGTCGAGATCGAGGCCGTGGCCGAGGCCTGCGACTGCGAATCAGTGGACGCCTGCGGCTGCCGGGATCCCGAGTAAAAGTTCAAGAGCCGATAGTCTCCCTCTTGAGTGTTGGCCTGACCGGGCGGCAGAAAAATGGCCAACAACACTCAATCGGAGCACTACTCAAGAGCCTGAGCCAGGCGAAAGGAGAAACCATGAACAGGCGCTTTACAGCCAGCATCGTCCTGTCCACGGTGCTGCTAGCACTGCTTTGGGGAGGGACAGGCCGGGCGGCCAGCATGCCGCGCGCTGCCCTGGCAGAGCTGCCCAAAGCGTCTGCTGTCGTCTTGGGGCCGAACGGGCCCCTCGTAACGTATAAAAACTGTAGCGCAGAGCAACAAACCGCCCTGGGCAACGCCCTGACCGGCATCGGCACGACGCTGGCAGGAGACTGCGTTGCTGGCGCCGCTCTCAAGACATGCCTGACCAACAAGTCGGCAAGTGTCACCATCATATGCGGGGGTAAATCATGCACAGAAGAACCTCGACTGGCTGGCGAGACGGTGCGCGGCAGCAACTGGGTGCGCATCTGCCCGCGCTCGTTCAACAACGCCCAACGGCTCGAGGCGGTCCTCTTTCACGAACTGGTCCATACCTGCGACCGCGACGAAAAGACGGCGGAGGCCTGCCAGAACGCCTGCTATGAGGGCAAAGGAGCCACGCCGCCAGACGAGGGCGAGGGAGGCGGCACGTGCAACGGCCAACAAAGCCACACGCTGGCGATCTTTCCCATTGCCCCCGCTGCGCCGCAGCAGATTGCCGCTGCCCTGACCGTTGCTTCCCCCTTCGCCTTTTGGGGCGATCCCATCACCCTCACCTTCCAACTGGTCAACACCGACCCCACCAATGTGATCACCGTCAACACGAGCTGGTACGACCCCAACCAGAACAGCCTCGCCATCACCGGCCCCGGTGGGCAGCCCGTGCCCTCCAACATCCTCTGGGAGGTCGATCCGCCAGGCGCGTCCAGCTATATCGCCCTGCCGCCAAACGGAGGGGCGTTTAGCGACCAATTCGTCATCACGCCCGAATCTTACAGCCTGCAGCCAGGACCGCAAAACATCCAGGTCATCTACAGCAACTTTGAGACGGGCATCTATTTCCAGGTCTACCCCTTTCCTCTGATAGGGAATGCTCACGCCTGGACAGGCACCGTAGCCAGCAACTTTGTTCTCGTCCATGTCCAGCCGCGGATGATCTACCTGCCGCTGGTACTCAGGAACTAGAATGTCAGAAGAAAAACGTCGCTTTGGTCCCTACACGGTAGAGGAGCGCACGGCGCGACGGCTGGTCGTCGAGAGAGCAGGAAAACCGCTGCTGGCGGTGGGCCTGCTGTGGGCCGTCTGGGTGCCCATCGCCCTGCTGATCGGGCCGTGGCGCGGCGGGGCGGCGCTGGCGATCACCCTGAGTGCATCCATCGTCGCGGCCATCGTCAGCCTGCTGATCCTGCGCTTTGTGCCGCGCCGGACGTGGTTCGCGGTCGATCTGGAAAGCGGCGAGTTCCGCAGCGAGCGGTCGTATCTCCTCCTGCGCGCCCCCAAGGCCACTCAGGCCGGTCTGGACGCCGTGGCTGGCATTCGCTCCCGCCGCCAGTTCTGGCGCGACATGCCCGGCGTCGAAGCGGCGCGCTGGGTGGTCGAGCTTGTGGCGCAAGACGGGCGGGTTTGGCGGCTGGCCAAAGAAGAGCAGGAAGCGCCGATGAACGAACTGGCGCGGCTGGTCGCCGAAGTCTCTGGACGCCCTCTGCTGGCAGAGGAATAAAAAGACAGCGCGCTGCCCCTGGCCGCGCGCTGTCTTGCCCACCCAACGGCGTTATTCCTCTTCCTCTTCCTCTTGCTCTTTGCGGTAGCGATAGATGATGCGGCCGCGGCTGAGGTCGTAGGGCGAAAGCTCGACCTTGACGCGGTCGCCCAGGAGGATGCGGATGTAATACTTGCGCATACGGCCAGATAGGTAGGACACAACCTGGTGTCCGCTGTCCAGTTCGACGCGGAACTGGGTGCCGGGCAGCGCTTCCACGACCGTGCCTTCAACCGTGATCTTGCCTTCCTTCTTTGCCATTCCGCGTCCTCTGTATGGGCTGCGCTACACCTGGTCGGCTTCAGCGTCTGCGTCGCCTTCGTCTTCCATGCCGACCGGGGAGATGTCCTCCTCTTCCGGCAGCAGGTCGATGTCCTCCGCCACCTCGACGGTCAGCTCCGTCTCTTCGACTGGGGGGGCGGCAGCTTCCGCTTCGGAAGCCGGGGGCTGCTCGGGGTGCCGGGCGGCCCAATCTTCCCACTCCTCGCGACGCACACGCCTGGCGCTCAGGCCGATGCGGCGGCGCGAACGGTCGACGCGCAGGACTTTGAGCAGCGGCCTCTCGCCTGGTTTGAGCACATCTTTGGGCGCCACGTTGGGCGCGCCGATCAGTTCGCTGACGTGCAGCAACCCTTCGACCCCCGGCTCCAACTCGACAAAAGCACCGATCTCGGTCACACGGGTAACCGTGCCCTGGACCAGGCTATTTAGCGGATAGCGGGCCTCGACGTGCTCCCACGGGTCTTCGAGCGTCTGCTTGATGCTCAGGCCGACCCGCTCGCGGGCGCGGTCGACTTCCAGCACCACCACATCGACCGGGTCGCCCACCTTGAACGCCTCGCGGGGATTCTCGATGTGGTGCCAGGCCAGTTCGGAGACGTGGACGAGCCCGTCCACCCCACCCAGGTCGACAAAGACGCCAAAGTCGGTGATGCTGGAGACGACGCCAGAGCGACGCTGTCCGACCTCGAGTTCTTCCAGCAGGCGGCGCCGGCGGCGGCGCTGCCAGGCGCGATAGGCCTGGCGCTGGGAAAAGATCAGGCGACGGCGCTGGCGGTCGACCTCCAGCACGCGCAGGCCGATGGGCTTGCCCACCATATCGAGCAGCCGCTCGCGCCGTTCCGTCTCTTTCAAACCACGACGAACGCCGACGATGTGGGAAAGAGGGACAAAGCCACGGATGCGCCCAAACTGGATGGTCAGACCACCGCGGTTATAGCCGCTGACCTCGGTCTCGTAAATCTCGCCGCTCTTGAGCATCTCCTCGGCCTTCAGCCAGTCCTCTTCCAGGCGAGCGCGGAAGATCGAGGCTTCGACATAGCCCTCCTCGGGCATGCCGAGGATGACAACAGGCACTCTGTCGCCGGCCTTGACCTCGCCCATGCCGGCCCGTTCGAGCTGGCGCAGGTCCTCTGCCGGCACGAAACCCTCCCGCTTGAGCCCAATGTCCACCAGCGCGCCGTCAGTGGAAACTTCGATCACTTCGCCTATACGGACGTCGCCGCGCTTGCCGAGATAGGCCTCTTGCTGGTCCAGGTGTTCTTCCAGGAGGGCTTCCATATCGATTTCCCCCTCCTCCTGGGATTCGGGTTGGGGTTCGGGTTCCAACTGCATACGTATCTCCTCGACTCGGCTGCCGCGCCGCAACAAAAACCGGCCTCGTTGACGCTGCGAGTCGCCGCGCACCAGACGCCGGGTTCAGGTTGTTTTCTTGCTGGTACGAACCTGCCTGGCCAGACCTCCTCCAACAGGTCGGCGCCCACAACAAGCACCTTCCGACACAACCCTGGTCACGCGGTGCGGCATTGCCAGATTTCGCACTATTTTATCACGTCGTGGAGGAAAGTCAAATACAAAACTGTGCCCTCTCCCAAGCGGAACCATTTACCCTGCCCGAACGTCTTAAACCATGAGTGGAGGAAAACGGATATGGCACGAATGGCAAAAGGCACGCCGGGTTCTGCCTCGAGCGGACTCTTGTTCCTTATCGTGTTCCTCGTCGTTGTCGGCTTTGGGACGCTGGCCTTGCTGGCCGCGTTTGCCCTGTTGGGATGGTTGCCCTTTCCCATCCCGGCGCCGACCCCCACCCTGCCAGCCGCGCCGACCGCCTGGCTCATCCCCAGCCAGGGCGCACCGGGCACGACGGTCACCGCCGCTGGCAGCCAGTGGCCAGCCAACCAGGTCGTCCTGATCGCCATGTCCAACGGCGGGCCGGGAGGACAAGGCGAAACGATCCTGGCAACCGCCGTCACGGACGCAGACGGGAGCTGGCAAACCACGTTCATCATCCCATCGGCCGAGCAGTGGGCCAGCCTGCCGAGCGATGTGCCGCTGCAAATCTGGGCGCCTGCCGCAGACAGCGAGGTCTCGGTGCTGTTGCGGGTCAGCGCGGCCGCCGAAACGCCAGCGCCGGGCGCCACGCCGACCAGCACGACGGCTCCACCCTCGCCCACCCCCTCAGCCGAGCCGCCCTGCAGCGACCGCGCGGCGTTCGTGGCCGACGTGACAATCCCCGACAACAGCCGCCTCTCGCCAGGGCAGGCGTTCGTCAAAACGTGGCGGCTGCGTAACGCCGGCACCTGCATCTGGACGACGGCCTATGCGCTCGTCTTTGTCGGCGACGACCAGATGGGTGGCCCTGCCTCCATAGCCCTGGCGTCGGAGGTGGCTCCCGGCGCGACTGTCGACCTGTCGGTCAACCTGATCGCGCCAACTGCACCTGGCACATACCGCGGCCGCTGGCAACTGCGCAACGCCAACGGCGCCCTCTTTGGCATCGGCGACGCTGGCGACAGCCCCTTCTGGGTGCGCATCGTCGTCGGCCCGACGCCAACGCCAACGTCGACGCCAACGCGAACGCCGACGCCCGCCGCTGGCTGGCGCGGCGATTATTTCGCCAACATCAACCTGAGCGGCAATCCTGCCCTCACCCGCACCGACGCAGCGATCGATTTCGACTGGGGCACGCGCTCTCCCGCCGCCAACCTGCCCGTCGACGGCTTTTCGGTGCGCTGGAATGGCACCTTCCCCTTCCAGCAGGCCGTCTACCGCTTCTACGCCCGCAGCGATGACGGCGTGCGCCTTTGGCTCGACGATGTGCTGATCATCGACCAGTGGCACGAAGCTGCCACGATCACCTACGCCGTCGAGCGAACGATGAGCGCCGGCAACCATCGCCTGCGCGTCGAATACTATGAGAACCTGGGCAACGCGCGCATCCGCGTCTGGTGGGAGCGGACGACCGATTTCCCCCAGTGGCGCGCCGAGTACTTTGCGCGCGTCGACCTGAGCGGCACGCCAGCCCTGGTGCGCAACGATGCTGCCATCGACTTTGATTGGAAGCGCAACGCCCCTGCCAGCGGCCTGCCAGCCGATGCCTTTTCCGTGCGCTGGACGCGCGCCCTGCTGATGGAGGCCGGCACCTATCGCTTCTCTGCGACGATGGACGACGGCATGCGCGTCTATGTGGACGACATCCTATTGATCGACCAGTGGCGCGATGGAGCGCAGCGCACGGCGACCGCCGATCGCAACCTGGCCGCTGGCTATCACCTGCTGCGGGTCGAGTATTACGAGCGCACCGGCGAAGCAGTGGCTCGCTTCAGATGGGAGCGGATCACGGGCTACCCCGAGTGGAAAGGCGAGTACTGGTCGAACCAGACGCTGCAGGGGGCGCCCGTGCTGGTGCGCAACGACCCGGCGGTCGATTTCAACTGGGGCGCTGGCGCGCCCGCCGCCGAGCTGCCCACCGATGGCTTCTCGGTCCGCTGGACGCGCGAGCTGACTTTTACCCCCGGCGTCTACCGCCTGCACGCCACCGCCGACGACGGCATCCGCGTCTATGTGGACGGCACCCGCGTGATCAACGAGTGGCACGACAGCAGCGGCACCCAGGTCTATACAGTCGATGTGCCGCTCAACGGCCGGCACCAGATCAAGATCGAATACTATGAGCACGGCGGGCAGGCGTCGGTCAAGTTCTGGTGGCAGCGGCAGGGCGATCTGCCGACGGTGACGCCCACGCCCACACGAACGCCCACACCCACATCGACTCCCACTCGAACGCCCACGCCCACATCGACTCCCACGCACACGCCGACGCCCACGGCAACGCCAACCAACACCCCCATCCCCAACAACCCGCCGGTGGCAATAGACGACACGGCGGTGACGACGGCGAGCGTGGCTGTGGACATCAACGTGCTGGCAAACGACAGCGATCCCGACGGCGATCCGTTGACCGTGAGCGCCTTCGACGCGACAGGCGCGCAGGGCGGCACGGTCTCCTGCACCAGCGCGGGCATCTGCACCTACACACCCCCGCCCGGCTTTACCGGCATAGACACGTTCGGCTACACGGTCAGCGACGGGCGGGGCGGCACAGACACAGCGACGGTCACGGTCACGGTGAATCCGCTGCTGAAGCTGCAACGTGTCCCGCTCCGGCGGCGTCCGTGACCCCGCCGCTATGCCCGCAACCTCCCCCGCTCCGGCGGGGTCTGTGACTCCGCCGCTTTGCCAGCAACCTCACCGCTCCTACGGCTGCGGGCGCGGCCACCGGGCAGTGTAAAAGGCCAGATAGGCAGGCAGCATCTGCGACCAGTAGCCGTCGCTATGGCTGCCCTCGCCGGTGACGTATTCATAGGCCAGGCCCTGCGCGCTGAGCGCCTGGGCCAGTTGCTCCGTGCCGCCGCGCGCCCAATCGGCGTCGCCAGCATCCAGCCAGATGCGCAAAAAGCCCACCATCGGCTCTCTCAGCAAATTGAACGGGTCATACATGGGGTGAGGATAGTTGACCGCCAGCGCCGGGCTGTGCGCGCCCACGGCGGCGAAGAGGTCGGGATGGCGGAAGCCGATCTCGAGCGACCAGACGCCGCCGCGCGAAATGCCACCGATGGCCCGCCCCTCCCGCGCGGCCCACGTCGTATAGGTCGCATCGATGTGGGGAATCAGCTCGTTGACGATCAGCCCCTCCACCGAGTTATCGCCCCCGCTGCTGTTGACATAGAGACCCTCCGGCGCGGGGTCGCCGTTGGGCAGCACGATGATCAGCGGCGGATAGGCGCCGGAACGGATGCCGGCGTCAGCGACGCCGGCGATGCCCAGCCGCTCCCAATGATATTCGTCGTAGGGATGGCCGTGGAGCAGATAGAGCACCGGGTAGGTGCGCTCCAGAATGCCGTAGCAGGGCGGCAGGTAGATGCGATAGGGCATTTCGCGGTTCAGCACCTGGCTGTAATACGTCCCGCTCTCCATCCGCCCGCTGGTCTCGCTACAAAGGGGCGTCGGCGTGGCCGTGGGAGTGGCGGTAGCGGTCGGCGTCGGCGTGGCCGTTGCGGTGGGGGTCGCCGTAGCGGTCGGCGTGGCTGATTGGAGCGGCACCAGGACGGGCGAGGCGTAGAGAACGGGCGCCGTCGCCGTGGGGGCCAGCGAAGCCGTTACGGAGGGCGTGCAGGCAACAGCCAGTGACAACAAAAGCGGCAGCCATACCAGGCGCCGCAAAAGGCGTCGGGTTGTCCTCAAGGCGCGCTCCCTACTCTTCGTCTTCCATCAAAGCGACTTCGACCGCCTGAGGTCCCTTTGGCGAGTCCTCGATCAGGTAGGTCACCCGCGCCCCCTCTTTGAACTGATCCGGTCCGCCCGGCACAATGCCGCTGCGGTGGAAAAAGATCTCTTTGCCGTTCTCCTGAATGATAAAGCCATAGGCGCGAGCAGGGTCATACCATTTGACCGTGCCCTCGAACGGTCCTTCATCCAGCAAGCCGCTCTCCCGTAGCGGCGGAGGCGGCACAGGAGGCCGACTCCGCTCCGTTTTACGGCGGCAGTCGGGGCACAGGCTGGGAGGCTCGACCGCTTTCCCCTCCCGCGCCAGCCGCCGCTGTTCTTCGACAGGAAAAACGAAATTCTTGCCGCATTCTGTGCATAGAATCCAACGATCTCGATAGGGCATCGAAAGCCTCCACAGTGCTTGTTTACCGTTTCTTTTTGGGGTCATGCCGACAGGCGCGGCAGCGGGCAGACAGCGTCGACAACCCCATCGCCTTTGCGCAAGGTGATGATGGTTTTGCCCTGCGCCGGGCGGCCCATCTGCGGGATGCTGTCCGCGTCGACAGCCTTGATGCCCCCCCTGGCCGTGATCAGCACGGGCGTATCGCCGGCCCGCACCAGGGCCGCTGCCGCCAGGCCGACGCCCGTCCCGCTGAAGCGGGCGGCGATCACCCCCTTGCCGGAGCGCGACTGGGTAGGATATTCGTCCAGCGGCATGCGCTTGCCCTTCCCGTCCTCGGCGACCACGAACAGCTCGCAGTCGGGGCGCACGACAAGCAGCGCCACGGCGCGGTCGTCCTTTTCGGCCAGCCTGACCCCCTTGACGGGGCCGGCGGGAAGGCCCATGGGCCGCACTTCTTCCTCGGCAAAGCGGATAGCCTGCCCGGCGCGGGTGACCAGCAGCACCTCATCCTTGCCGCCGGTCAGCGCGACGCGGCAGAGTTCATCTCCTGCGCCCAGGCCGATCACGGAAAAGGCCTGCGCACTGACGCCGGGCAGGTCGTCCAGCGCGATGCGCTTCACGTCGCCCTGGCGGGTCATCAGGAAGAGATAGCCGCCTGCCGCCGTAGGGACAGTCAGCGCGGCGACGACCTTGTGCCGGCGGGTCAGCGGCGTCAGGTCGGCCAGGTGAGTTCCCTGCCCCTCCCAGGCTATGCCCTCCGGCAACTGATGGACGGGGTAAGCGGCGGCCTGGCCGTCGGCGGTGAAGAGGTAGAGCGCGTCCTGCGTCGAGGCGCCCAGGATGGCCAGCGGCGCGGCCTGCGCCCGCGCCGAAACACGGGGCGCCTTGCCGCTGTCGGCGGCGCGGGCCACCAGCCCCTCGCGGCTGACGGTCACCCACACCGGCAGGTCGGGCACCAGGTCGCTGCGGGTCACCGGCGCGGCTTTGGCGTCGACCATCTCGCTGCGGCGAGCGCTGGCATAGGTCTTTTTGATCTCCATCAGCTCCTGGCGGATGACCTGGCGGATCCTGGCCGGGCTCTTGAGCAGGGCGGTCAGGTCGCGGATCAACTGCAACTTTTCCTTGTACTCGTCCTGAATCTTGCGCTGCTCCAGCGCCGCCAGCCGCTTGAGCGGCATGTCGAGGATGGCGTTGGCCTGGATCTCGGTCAGCTTGAAGCGGCGGCGCAGGTTGTCGCGGGCCGTCTCGGTGGTGCGCGAGCGGCGGATGGTGTCGATCACCTCGTCCAGGTTGTCCAGCGCGATCAGCAGCCCTTCCAGGACGTGGGCGCGCTCTTTCGCCCGCGCCAGGTCATACTGGCTGCGGCGGGTGACGATCTCGTAGCGATGATCCACATAGACCTGGAGGGCCTTTTTCAGCGTCAACAGGCGCGGCTCGCCGTCGACCAGGGCCAGCAGGATGATGCTGACGGTCGATTCGAGCGGCGTCAGGCGGAAGAGGCTCTCCAGCACCGCCTGCGGCTCAGCCGTCCGGCTCAGCTCGATCACCAGGCGCATCCCCCGCCGGTCCGACTCGTCACGCAGGTCGGTGATCCCCTCCAGGCGCCCCTCGCGCACCAGGCTGGCGATGCGCTCGACCAGGTTGCTCTTGTTGACCTGATAGGGCAGTTCGCTGACGACCAGGCGGTGGCGAGAACGGCTCATCTCCTCGATGTGGACGCGGGCGCGCACGGTGACACGGCCCCGCCCAGAACCATAGGCTGCCGCCAGGGCGCTCTCCTCCCCCTCGCGGGCCTTGAAGACCAGCCCGCCGGTGGGAAAGTCCGGCCCCTGGATGAACTGCATCAGCTCCTCGACGCCGATGTCATCCAACCGCTTCCAGTTGTCCAGAATGTAGGCCAGCGCGTCGCACACTTCGCCCAGGTTGTGGGGCGGGATGGAGGTGGCCATGCCCACGGCGATGCCATAGGCGCCGTTGACCAGCAGGTTGGGAATCGCCGCCGGAAGGACGGACGGCTCGAGCAGCGTGTCGTCAAAGTTGGGGACGAAATCGACCGTCTCTTTCTGGATGTCCTTGAGCATCTCGAGGGCGATAGGGGCCAGGCGAGCTTCGGTGTAGCGCATGGCAGCCGGGCTATCGCCGTCGACGGAGCCAAAGTTGCCCTGCCCGTCGATCAGCGGATGGCGCAGGCTGAAATCCTGAGCCATGCGCGCCATGGCCTCGTAGACGGCCATGTCACCGTGGGGATGATACTTGCCCAGCGTTTCGCCGACGATACGCGCCGACTTCTTGTACGGCGCGTCGGGCCGCAGGCCCAGCTCGTGCATGGCGTAGAGGATGCGTCGCTGCACCGGCTTGAGGCCGTCGCGGGCATCGGGCAGCGCCCGCGCCACAATGACGCTCATCGCATAGCTCAGATAAGCGTCCTGCATCTCGGTTTCGATGTTGACCTGTCGGACGGTGCCGATTTCCATCTACGACTCCTGCTGTCCCTTGCCGCGCCCAAAGATGAGCGCCAGCGTGCCGGCAATCCAGGCGACGATCCAGGCGGTGAGCAACACGGCGGCCATGGTGATCTTTTGCTCGTCGACCACGGGCTGGACGCGCACGCCGTCGGCGGTGATTTCGACCATGCCCAACGGCCGCGCGCGTATCCCGCCGCCACTGCCGCCCCCGCTGGGGGCTCCTTCCTCGCCGGCCACGCCCAGGCCGGCCCCCAGGCCATAGGCAACCTCGGCAACAGGGATAACCGTGCGTCCCTCGGCGGTGACAGGCTCGCCGAAAACCGCGTCGACGCTGGCCTTTTGCTGCACGCCGTCGAGCAGATCGAGCAATCGTTGGATACTGTCTGTCATCGAATTCCCTCCTCTTTTTTACACGAATCGTAACTGCTCAGCCTGTCATTCTGAACGCCCAAAGGGCGCGAAGCCTGCCCTGAGCGAAGTCGAAGGGAATCTCGTTCTCGGAGCACAATGCCCCATCCAATAACGAGATTCTTCGGCGCTTCGCGCCTCAGAATGACATTCGCAGAAGCCACGTAACAGCCTACATCCTCCCGCAGGCACCATCAACTGCTCATCCGCCGCGAGAGCCACGCGCCCAGCACGAGCAGGATCGGCACGACCAGGGCAACCACCAACAAGCCCAGCAACGTCTCGCGGGTCTGGTCGTGGATGGCGACAAAGCGCTCTGCGCCGTCGCGCTGCTCGAGCAGGCCCAGCGGGCGCAGGCGGGCGAACGCCATGCCGCGCGCCGCCTGACTGTGCGCGCCGACGAACAGCTTTTGCTGCCCGCCTGCCGTCCGCTGCACCAGCGGCACCCAGGCACGCCCTCCCGCCTCGATGGGCTTTCCCCTGACCACTTCAGTCCGAACGTGCACGGTTCCCCTCCTCCTGTCCGATCTCGATGCCCTCGGCCTTCAACAGCCGGCGCAGCAGCGCCTCCTCGTCCTCCCTGGTCCTGACCTGGCCATTCAGCCGCGCGTCGCGCAGCGCGCCCAGGAGACGTCCGAACAGCGGCCCGGGTTTGAGCCCCAGCGCCTTCAGCTCATCGCCGCCCAGCAGCGGCTCGACGCGACGGTAGATGGTCTGGTAGCGCCAGAGCCTGGCCCGCGCGCCGCCGCGCTCGCTGGCCAGCCAGCCAACGGCCAGGATGCGCGGCGGGTAGGGTCGGAAGGCGTGATCGATGGCGCTGGCCTTGCGCACGAAAACGATCGAGCGCAAGATGCGGCGCAGTTCGGGCATCATCTCCAGGTCGTCCGCGTCGGCGCGGGGGATCTTGAGCCGCTCCAGCACCTCCTTCAACGGTTGAGGCTCGAGCCGGTAGAGCAGCAACGCCAGATAGACCATGCGCCGGTCGGCTGGTTGCAGCCCCCAGACGGCCAGGTCGAGCTCGCCGCGCACGGCGCGAAAGCGCCCCGTCAGCCAGCGGTCGCAGCCCAGGGCGGGGTGAAGCTGGGCCAGCACCCCCAGTTCGTCCAGCCGGCAGATGGCCCGTTCCGGCTCCTTCTCGTCCAGAATCTGCTCCAGCTCGTGACGGATGCGGTCGCCGCTCACCCGGCTGAGCATGGGCAGGGCGTTGGCGATCAGCCCTTCGCTGCGCGGGTCAAGGTGGAAGCCCAGCCGCGCTTCCAGGCGGGCGGCGCGGAGGATGCGCGTCGGGTCGTCGATAAAGCTGAGGCTGTGCAGGACGCGGATGATCTTGTTCTGCAGGTCCGCCTCGCCGCCGTAAAAGTCCAGCAGCTCGCCCCAGTGCGGGGGATCCAGGCGGATGGCCAGCGTGTTGATCGTAAAGTCGCGCCGGTGCAGGTCCTGCTTGATCGCGCTGCGTTCGACGACGGGCAGGGCGGTTGGGTGGGTGTAGAACTCGGTGCGGGCCGTGGCAAAGTCGATCGAGCGCAGTTCCGGCTCGGGCGGCGGGGCACCGACTGCCTCCTGCCAGACTGTTGGGGCCAGCAACCATTTGGCCGTGCCAAAGCTGGCGTGGGCGACGACCCGCCCGCCGAAGCGTCCGGTCAGTCGCCGCGCCAGGTGGATGGCGTCTCCTTCGACCACAATGTCGATGTCAAAGATCGGCGCGCCCAGGAGCAGGTCGCGCACCAGGCCGCCGACAAAGTAGAGGCTGTATTCCATCTCGTGGGCCACGTCGGCGATCTGGCGCACCAGGGCCAGCGTCTGTGGCGGCAGGGCGCGTTCGAGCTGGGCGTCGACGCGCCGCCGCTGCGGCTGGCCGGACGGCATCCCCCAGTGGTTGATCAGATCGGTGCGGGTGACCACGCCGACGATCTTGCCGTCCTGGACGACGGGGACCTGACCCCAGCCGGTGTTCATCATGATCTGCTGGAGCTTTTCGATCGGATCGCCAGGGGCGACGGTGACGTTGCCCGGCTGCATCATCTCCCCGACCAGGGCGTCATCCATCTTGTAGCGCAGGGCGCGGTCAACCTGGCGGCGGGTGAGCAGGCCCAGCACCTGCGCGCCTTCCACCACCGGATAGCCCTCGTGGCCCGTGCGGCGCATGCGCTCGTCGGCCTCGGCAATGGTAGTGACTGGCGTCAGGCTCTGCACGCCGCGCGACATGATCTGGGCCACCGTATCTGCCGGGCGGATGGCGCGGGGCAGCAGGTCGACCAGTTCTTGATAGACCGCTTGCAGTGGACGGTTGCGGATCAGCGCCGCCGCCGCGCGGGAGTGGCCGCCGCCGCCAAAATGAGCGGCAATGTCCGAGACGTCGATGCGCGCGGTGGTCGAGCGGGCCACCATCTGGACATTGTCCTTCACCGCGACCAGGACGAACAGCGCCGCCGGCTCGAGCAGATCGCGCAGGCGGTGCGCCAGGGTCGAAATCTCCTCGTCGTAATTGTCCGTCTCGCCGCGGGCGATGATGACCGTATGACCTCCCACCTCGTGGGTGGCGAGCCCTTCGAGCAGCCGTTCGTACAGCTCATGCTGCCCCTGGGAAAGGGGATGGTGGATGTAACGGTCGACCACGCTCAGGTCGGCGCCGCGCTCGATCAGCCAGGCCGCAGCGCGCGCGTCGCGGGCGGTGGTCGAGTCGTAGGAGAGGTTGCCGGTGTCCTCGTAGATGCCCAGCAGCAGCAGCGTCGCCTCGATCGGTTCGATTTCCAGGCCGCGTTCGGCGATCTGTTCCACCAGCAGCGTCGTCGTCGCGCCCATCGGCTCACCGGCAAAGGTCCAGCCGGCGGGGAGCTTGCGATCGAGTTCGTGGTGGTCGATGACGTGGACCTGGGTCCAGCGGCCGATACCTTTGACCGTGGTCAATCCCTGCGTGTCTACCAGGAGAGCACGGTGAACGCGCTGGCGGGACAGCTCATCGGCGGGGACGAGGGGAGGCTTGAGCTGGTAGAGATCGATCAGGTCGCGGCAGTTGCGGTTGACGCGGCGCGGCAGGACAGGGACAGCCTGGGGGAACAGCCTGTGGGCCGCCCACAGCGAGGCGACGGCGTCGAAATCGGCGTTCTCGTGAGTCAGAATGACCTCCACCTGTTTCCTCCACGCCTATTATAACACGATACGAATTTCGTGACGAAAGGTGACGCTTATCTGCTACGGTACCTTCGATGCAGGCTGTGCTCTTGCCCAACAGCGCCAAGGTCTCTGCCTTGTTGCCCCAGACAACGCGCAATTTTCGGGCGATCTGAAAAGAGACCTCCGGGGTCAAGGCCCCGGAGGTCCTTTTTGTGAGGAACCCGCCGGATAACAAGCTGGTGGAAATGGCAGCGCCTGGCCAGGTGCAGGGGGCGACCCGTTGGGTTGCCACGTAGGGGCGAGGCGGTGCCTCGCCCGTGCAACGGGCAAGGCACCGGCTCGCCCTACAACGGGCGAGGCGCCGGCTCACCCGTGCAACGGGCGAGCCACCGGCTCGCCCCTACCCCTCGAAAAACGGCAACTGCTCGCTATCCCACCACGTCTGGTTGCTGTCCAGATAATCGATCGTGTTCTGCAGCAGCCGGTAGTGCGCTTCTTCCTGCTCAACCAGGAACTGATAGGCGGCGCGGGCGTGGGGGTCGTCCGCCGCCTGAGCGCCCTGGAAGTAGAGCGCCCGCGAGAGCTCTTCCGTCTCCAGTCCGTAACGCAACGCGGCGATGTCGCCCTCCAGCGAGATCTCGCGCTCCGGCGTAAAGACCGGCGCCACCTCCGGCGGCTCGTCGCCTGGCAGAGCGGGGTTGGCCGGATCGAAGGCCAGCGGCTGGGCCATGGCCTGCTCATAGGGCAGCCAGCCGCGCCCATCCTCCAACGCGCCGTACTCGACCAGCAAGAGATGCAGGTGGTCGGCCTCCTGGCGGGCCAGGTCAAGGAACATGGCCCTGCCGCGCGGGTCCGAGGCACGCCCGGCGACCTCCATATAGAAACGGTAGCCGTCCCGCTCCAGGCTCATGCCACGCCGCAGGATGCCCTGGGGAGTGCTCCAGTCCATCTCGTCGTCTCCTTTTCACACCGATTCGAGCGTAAACTCGCGCACGTCAAACCAGAAACCGGTCTGGGTCATATAGTCGTACTCGCCCTGGAGGATGGTGCGATGGCTCCGCTCCTGCTCGACCAGGTAGGCGTACATGGCTCTGGCGTCGGCGTCCTGGGTCGCTTCCATCTGGCGGCTGTAAAAGTCGATCGACTCTTCCTCGGCGCGGATGCCGCGCTGCAGCGCCGCCAGTTCGCGCTGCGGCAGCTCCAGCGGCTGCCCGCCCTTGACCGGCGGAAAGACCGGCAGCCGACGGGAGGGGTTGAGCGCCGCGACCTGCTCCGGCGTCGGCCAGCCCTTTTCTTCCAGCAGCGACGCCTTGACCGACTCGAAGAGGCGCAGGTGCGCCGCCTCGTCGCGGGCCAGCGTCTCGAACATGCGCCGCCCGGCGGCGTCGTCGGTCTGGCGCGCCGCCTGGCTGTAAAAGGCCAGCCCGTCCTTCTCGATCTGAATGGCTGTCTCGATAGCCTGCAAAGCCTGATCGATTGTTGTCATTTTACCTCTTTCGTAACAGCCTATTCTCCCGCAGGTTTGTTCTAACCTGCGGGAGGGTAGCTGAAAAGCTCACCAAAAACGCTCAAAGCGCTCCCGTTTGGCCTTGCAGATGGGACAGACGCCGGGCGGGTTTTCGCGGGCGCAGAGGTAGCCGCAGACGCGGCAGCGCCAGACGGGCAGGGCAGCAGGGGCCGGTCCGCCGGCCGGCTGCGCAGGGCGGTTCTGCGGGCGCTGCGCCGGGTCGGGCGAGCGGCGCTCAGGGATAGGCTGCAAGGGCTGCTCGCCGCGCAGCACCTGGTCGGAGACGTAGAGGGCGCAGTAACAGGCGCCCCACTCGGCCAGGTCAGCGTCGCGATAGTCACATGGGCAGATAATGTCCAGGTCGGCCTGTTTGTCGCCTGCCGCCAGGCGACAGGGACAGGCCCAGTAGCCATAGCGCTGCTCGTTGACCAGGAGGCTATGCACCAGTTCGCGGGTAAACTCGCGGTCAGGGTTGAGGTGATAGCCCGCCGCTTCGGCCTCCTGAGTCAGCCGCTCGTAGAGCGCGTCGACCTGTTCTTCGGAGACGGTGCTCATCTTCCCAGCGCCTCCCTGATCTCTTCCGGGCGAAAGCCGACGATGGCGCGACGGTTGTCCAGGACCAGGGTGGGGAAAGAGACGGAGGGGTTCCATCGGCGCACCTGCTCGACCACCGCTTCGCGCTCCTGGCCCTGCAGGAGATCGACGTAGAAGAAATCGAACGTCACGCCCAGCTCCTCGAGAAGCTGACGCGTCCGCCTGCACCAGACGCAGGTCGAAAGGCCATAGAAGGTGATTTGTGGTCCGGGGCGCGCCCCCTGGACGCTGCCGCTGGCTATGGTCATCATCCCCTCTACCTCTTCTGGCCGATCTGCGGGTCGATCTGGCCCGGGCCGCCGCAGTCGGGGGTGTAGCAGGTCGCGTCGATAAAGACACACTTTTTCTGACAGCCCGGGCAGACCTCGGGCGGCGTCGCTGCCTGCAGGGTGTAGCCACACTCGGAACACTTCCACCAGTTTTGAGCTTCTTGATCCATGATTCCCTCCGTCAGATAAATAGCGTGACCGTGGAGTTGCGCGCTTCCTGGATGTAGGCGCCTACCGCGCCGTATTGGTCGATGAGTTCCTCGCGCAGGTCGCTCTTTTTGATGCCCATGATCTCCATGGTCATTTCACAGGCAATGATCTTGCCCCCCAACTCTTTGAAATCCTGGAGCAGCCGCTCCAGAGCGGCGACGTTGGCCTTTTTCATGCGCTGCTGCACCATCCACTTACCCAGGCCGAACATGTGCATCCGGGAGAGAGGCCCCTTTTCCAGCGCGCTCTTCTTGAGCCGTTCCAATCCCCAGAACGTGAAATAGATCGAGGCCTCCATGCCCATCGCCAGCGCCCCCGTCCCGACGATCAGGGCGCTATAGACCTTGTCCATGTCGCCGCTGTGCAGGATGATGGTGGCTCGTTCGGGTTTTGCGTCCATTTTGCCCTCCTTGCAGGCCTTTTTTCCCCTCTTGCCATTCCTGCCAGTGCTGGCGGGTCACAGACCCGCCAGGAGCGAAAAAACTCCGTGTACCTCCGCGCTCGTCCGCATCCCCTTTTCTGCGCTCTCAGCGCACCGGTCTGAAGGGGATAAGGGCAGATGTCTACCGCTGAATGCGAATGATCCAGCGGTCCTCTTCTTCTTCGATGCTCAGCACCTGGAGACCCAGAGCTTTGGCGGCCATCGGAATCTCCTCTTTCGAGGCAGGGTGAGTGCCCACCACCGTCACAATATCGCCCGGCGCGGCGCGGCGCAACGCCTTGCGCGTCTCCACCAGCGGCACCGGACAGGTCTGGCCACAGACGTCGATCCTGATCTCGACGCCAGGGCAGACAGGCCTGCTCACGTCAACTGTGATCTCTGGCATCTTTCCCCCTCTCAACCGGCAAACTCGACCACGACCTCTTTGACATCCCAGCGCGAGCCGATCTTTTCGACAATCTCCTCGCGGATGTTGTTGGCGAACTGGTGATCAGGCGGCAGGTCCATCACGACACGCACGACGCCGTCGGCAATCTCGATCTCCTTGACCAGTTTGGTGCGCACCACGTCCAGGCCGACAACGGGGTTCATGACGTGCTTGAGCCGCCTGCGCACGACTTCCTCGGTGGTCGGTGTGCGTTCTTTGACCAGGCCATGGCGCTCCTCGTAATTCTCGATCGCCGCGCGCAGGCCGTCCACTGCCAGCACCGAGCAGTGGGTCTTGAGCGCGGGCAGTCCGCCCAGCGCCTCCGCCGCCTGCTGCCAGGTGATCTCTTTGGCCTCGGCCAGCGTCTTGCCCTTGGCCAGCTCGGTGATGATCGAACCGGTGGCGATGTTGGACGCACAGCCGTAGGACTCGAACTTGATGTCGGTGATGCGCTGGGTCGCCTCGTCCACCTTGAGATAGACGGCAACCATGTCGCCGCAGGCGGGGCTTCCCTCCACCGATTTGGCATCCGCATCCTCGATCCGCCCCACGTTGCGCGGGTTGCGGAAGTGTTCCATCACGATCTCACTGTATGGCAATGGCATAGTGTCCTCCTTACTCGCGTATCGCGTATCGCTTATCGCTTATCGCGTATCGCTTATCGCCTGATGTGATATGCGATTAGCGATATGCAATAAGCGATTAGCGATCAGCGATCAGCGATCAGCGATAGACGATTCTTTCCCCAGCGGGCTGATGCGCCGCAGTTGGGCAACCACTTCGGCCACGGCGTCAGCCACGGCGTCGACGTCCCCTTCCTCGTTGAAGCGGCCAAAGGTAAAGCGCACCGAGCCATGCGCGCGCTCGTGGTTGCCGCCAATGCCCAGGATGACATGGCTGGCCTCCAGCGAGCGGCTGAAGCAGGCCGAGCCGGTGCTGACGGCAAAGCCGCGCATGTCCAGGTGCAGCAGCAGCGACTCGCCCTCGACAAAACGGAAAGAGACGTTGACATTGTGCGGCAGGCGCAGCGTGCGGTGCCCGTTGACGCGGCTGTGCGGAATCTGCAACAGCCGCTCGAACAGCCGGTCGCGCATGGCCTGCAGGCGGGCGGTCTCCTCCGGCGTGACCAGCTCCACAGCGCGGGCAAAGCCCACGGCGCTGGGGATGTCCTCCACACCGGCGCGCAGGTCGAACTCTTGAAAGCCGCCGTCCATCCACTTGCGGATGGGCGTGCCGCTGCGCACATAGAGGCCACCAATGCCCTTGGGGCCGTGGATCGTGTGCGCGGCAACGGTCACCAGATCGACCGGCACCTGGCGCACGTCCAGCGGCAGGCGCGGGAAGCTGTGGGTGGCGTCCGTGTGGAAGAGCACACCCCTTTCGCGGCAGATCGCGGCGATGGCCGCCAGGTCCTGCAACGTGCCGATCTCCTGGTTGGCCGCCTGGATCGAGACCAGGATCGTCTCGTCGGTGATCGAGTCGCGCAGATGGTCCAGGTCGATCCGCCCGTCCTCATCAACAGCCACGCGGGTCACCCGAAAGCCCTGCCGTTCCAGAGCGCGGGCGCTGTGCAGGACAGGGAAATCTTCGATCGGGCTGATGATCAGATGGCGGCCCTTTTTCTCACCCAGAGCCAGGGCGACACCTTTGAGCGCCATGTTGCTGGACTCGGTGCTGCCAGAGGTAAAGATGAACTCTTCCTGGTTGGCTCCCAGCGCAGAGGCGATGCGGGCGCGGGCGTCATCCAGCGCGTCGCGGGCATCGATGCCCAGCGAATAGCCAAACTGGGACGTAGCCACGGCATAGACGTCGAAAAAGTAGGGCTTCATCGCCTCCAGCACGCGCTCGTCCAGCCGCGTCGCCGCCGCATTGTCGAGATAGACGATCTTTTCGAAGAACACGGAAACAGCCTCCGCTCGTCGATTCTGGCAATTATTGTATCACGCCACAGGAATAAAGTCAATGGATTTCTATTATATCTTTGTTAGACCTTTGTTCCGGCGGGGTCTGTGACCCCGCCGTCCGGTCCGTGCTGGTCGGTCACAAACCCGCCAGGAGCGAGGCCCCCTCCCCGGCAGCTTCGCCGTTGTCCTCTCCCCGCAAGCGGGGAGAGGACAATCCGCCGTAGGGGAATGGGGCGAAGATACAGCGCAGCGGCAGAGACGTGCGCCGCCTAGAGCGTCGCTTCTCCGCCGCGCAGCAGTTTGGCCAGGCGCGTGGCGTGGCCCTTCTCCTCGCGGATGATCTCGTCCACCGCGCCGCGCTCCGATTCGGGCATCATCTCGCGGAGGTCGTAGTAAAAGAGCAGCGAGTCCTTCTCCAGCCCCAGCGCCATACGCAGCGCCTGCTCGGTGCTCTCCACCTGATCGGCTACCGCCACGGCCTTGTCCGGACCGTAGAACATGGCGTTGCCCAACGCCGCCTGGATGTAGAGCTCATACTCCTCCCAGTACGGCCCGCTCAGGAGCGGCGGCTCGGCGAGCTTGAGCCGGTCAGCCAGCTTCTGGAACGTCTCATAGTGGCGCTGTTCCCACTGGGCCAGGGTCAAGAGCAGCTCTCTCACCTCGACATGGTTGATCTTGCGCGCGGCGGCCTCGTAAAAGGCCTGGCCGTTGCGCTCCAGGCGCATGGCAATGTCCAGCGCCTCAGAAGCGGTAAATCCTGCCATCGTTCAACTCCTCTCAATCGATGCGAACGAACCTGTCCGGTTTGGCCCCACAGACGGGGCAATCGTCTTCCGGCCTGCCTTCGGAAACATAGCCGCACACCTCGCAGACATAGTAGGTGCACGGTTCTTCGCGCAGCATGCAACCAACGGCCACTTTGTAAAGCCGGGCGTGCATCTCCTCGACGTCGCGTGCCTGGCTGAAGGCCAGCGCCGCCCGCCGGTCGCCCTCTTCCTCCGCCTCCTGGATAAAGCGCGGATAGGCGTTCTGGCTGGCGGCGGACTCGCGCTCGAACGATGACTGCAGGTTCGATTCGGTGTCCTTCACCACCACATCGCCCAGCAGGCGCAGGGCCCTGTCGGCGTGAATGCCCTCGGCGTAGGCCACGGCGCGGAAGAGGCGGGCGATATCGGGATAGCCCTCCTCATCCGCCTTGCGGGCGTAGGCCAGCAATCGGCGATGGGCCTTGGCCTCGCCGACAAAGGCCTCGTAGAGGTTGCGGTTTGTCTTTTCGCCCATCGGCTAGAACTTGATGAACCTGTCCTTGGGCGCGCCGCACAGCGGGCAGCGGTCGGGCGCCTCGCCCTCCACCGTCCAGCCGCAGACCTCGCAGACGTGAATGGGGCCGACCTCGACATCCTGCCCGGCCATGACGGCCTGGCGGGCGCGCTGGTACATGCCGGCGTGGACCTTTTCGGCCTCGTAGGCGAACTTGTGCGAGCGCAGCGCCACCTTTTCCTCCTGTAGCTCGGCCACAGCCTGGAAGGCGGGGTACATCTCGTCGACCTCGTAGGTCTCGCCGTTGATGGCCTCCTGCAGGTTCTCCTCGCTCTGGTTGATGCCGCCCAGGGCGCGCAGGTGGCTGGTGGCGTGGACGAGCTCAGCCCTGGCCACAGCGCGGAAAAGGCGCGCGACCTCGGGCAGGCCCTCTTTCTCTGCCTTGTCAGCATAGATTGTGTAGCGGGTGAAGGCCTGGCTCTCCCCGGCGAAAGCGGCCTCCAGGTTGGAACGACTCATCTTGTGCATCTTTCCTCTCCTTTCTGATCAAAATCCATGTAATCTGTGGCTAAAAAACCTCACCCGAGCAGCTCCTTGAGATCGAAATCGTCATCCAGCAATCGGTCGACATAGGCCGAGACGTCCACCCCGCCTTCGAGCAGGCGGCGGACGGCCAGCGTGCGCTCGCGCTCGTTGAGCAGAATGGCGCCAATGATCCGCCCGTCCTGGAGGACGAACTTGCGATAGTGGCGATGGGCCAGGTCGACGTGACGCAGCACGGTGTAGGAGGAGTCCTCGCCAGCACAGAGGCCCAGCGAGGTCAGCTCGGCGCCGGCGACTTTGAGCGTGGTGAAGGGCAGCGTGCCCCCGTAGACAGCGCTGCCCGGCGCGACCATGTTCGCTGCCGCCACGCGGGCCTGCTCGACCGCCGCCGGGACAATGCCGTAGAGCCGCCCGCCCGCCTCGGCGACGTCGCCTGCCGCATAGACGCCCTCGGCGCTGGTCTGCAGGTGTGCGTCCACAATCACCGCGCGGCCGATAGCCAGCCCGGCCTGCCGCGCCAGCGTCAGCTCGGGCCGCCAGCCGGCAGCACAGACGACCATATCGGCGGGGAGCTCGTGGCCGTCGCGCAGGCGCACGGCGCGCACAGCGCCATCCCCCAGGATAGCTTCCGTGGCAACGCCGGTGAGCACCTCGATGCCCAGGCCCTCGACCAGCTTCTGCAGCAGCGCTGCCCCCTCGCGATCGACCTGGCGGGGCAGCAAATAGTCGGCGGCTTCCAGAACGGTCACTCCGGCGCCCAGGGCGCGGACGGCGCGCGCCGTTTCCAGGCCGAGCAATCCTCCGCCGATCACGACGGCATGGCGCCCCTGACGGGCATGCTCGCGGATGGCACGGGCGTCGTCGAGCGTGCGCAGGGTGAACACGCCGCGCTGCGCCGCCCCATCGACCGGCAACATCCAGGCATAGCCCCCCGTTGCCAGCAATAGCCGGTCATAAGCGACGGCCACGCCATCTTCCAGGCGCAGCCGCCGCGCGGCCGTGTCCAGCTCTGCCACCCGGCTGTTCAGATGAACGCGGATGCCCTGTTCCTCGTACCAGTCAGGCGGGCGGTGGAGGATGTCTACCTCGGCAACCTCGCCGGCGATCAAAGCGGGTAGCTGCGGACGGCGGTAGTAGGGATAAGGCTCGGCGGCGTAGATGTGCAGGTCAGCGCCCGGCTCGGCCGCAGCGATGGCCTGGGCCGCCATCACACCGGCGACGCCATTGCCGACGATGACATAGCGGGTCATACGAAGCGGCTTTACCCTACCTGCTCGAACATATCCTTGCCTGCGCCGCAGTCGGGGCAGACCCAGTCATCGGGCAGGTCTTCGAAAGCAGTGCCAGGCTCGATACCCCCTTGCGGATCGCCAACAGCGGGGTCGTAAACGTAACCACAGACCAGACATTCCCACTTCATGATTCTTTCTCCTTGTCAAGATAAATTGTGAGGAGCACCCTTTGCGAAAAGAGAGCGCAGGCAGTAATTATAACGTGTGTCGCTGAAAACGTCAAGCCAGCTTTCCGGGACGTATCAGATTGGGGACATGGCGGGAGGTTTATGATGCCACCCTGGGAGCGCGGACGTCCCCTCCGCGCTGCGGCGGGCGGGGACGCCCGCGCTCCCAGAAAACACGGATGCCCCCTCCGCCCTGCGGCGGGCGGGGACGCCCGCGCTCCCAGGAAACACGGATGCCCCGTCCGCCCTGCGGCGGGCGGGGACGCCCGCGCTCCCAGGAAACACGGATGCCCCCTCCGCGCTGCGGCGGGCGGGGACGCCCGCGCTCCCCGCCCAACCTTCGCTTCGCCGCCTTCGGCGGCTCGTTCAGTACACTCTCGATTTCCTGGGCTTCGGATTTCCGGTTGCGACCCTGCCACGTTATGGTATAATTTGACCGAGGTCTCTATGTCACACCGCGCAGCGTTCAACGACGACGACCAGCCGACCCGTCCCAGGGGACGGTCCGTGCTGCGCGGTTGAAAATGCGTTTTGCCAGACCAGGCCGTCCCCAGCGGGGCGGCTTGTTCTTTATTCCGGAGGTGCAAGGATGCTCAAGACTCACAACTGCGGCGAGTTACGGGCCAGGGATGTCGGTCAAAAAGTCGCCCTGGCCGGCTGGGTCAACCGCCAGCGCGACCACGGCGGCCTGGTCTTTATCAACCTGCGCGACCGCTCTGGCATCGTCCAGGTGGTGACAGACCCCGACCGCTTCCCGGCGGCGCACCAGGTCGCTGCTCAGGCGCGCCAGGAGTATGTGCTGCAGGTCAAAGGGACCGTGCGCTGGCGTCCGGAGGGCCTGGTCAACCCGGCCATGCCGACGGGCGAGGTCGAGGTGCTGGCTGAGGAGGTCATCATTCTCAACCCGGCCCGCACGCCGCCCTTTTACATCTTTGACGACAGCCCTGTAGACGAGTCGCTGCGCCTCAAGTACCGCTATCTGGACCTGCGGCGGCAGCGCATGCAGGCCAACATCATCCTGCGCCACCGCGTCATCAAAACCATCCGCGACTTTCTCTGCGCGCGCGGCTTTATCGAGATCGAGACGCCGATCCTGTTCAAGACCACCCCCGAAGGGGCGCGCGACTATCTGGTGCCCAGCCGCATCCATCCGGGCAAGTTCTACGCCCTGCCCCAATCGCCACAGCAGCTCAAGCAGTTGCTCATGGTCGCCGGCTTTGAGCGCTATTTTCAGATCGCCCGCTGCTTCCGCGACGAGGACCTGCGCGGCGACCGTCAGCCCGAGTTCACCCAGCTCGACCTGGAGATGAGTTTTGTCGAACAGGAGGACATCATCGCCCTGTTCGAGGAGATGATGACCCACGTCATCGAGACATGCTCCGGGCGCAGGCTGCTGTTCAAGCCCTTCCCTCGCCTGACCTATGCCGAGGCGATGGCCCGCTTTGGCACCGATCGGCCCGACCTGCGCTTTGGCATGGAACTGGTCGATCTCTCCGACCTGGCTGCAACCAGCAGCTTTGGCGTCTTTCGTGACACGATCGCCGCGGGCGGGCAGGTGAAGGGCATCCGCGCCCCCGGCTGCGCCGCCTACAGCCGCCGCCAGCTCGACGAGCTGACCGAACGGGCCAGGAAAGAGGGCGCGGCCGGCCTGGCCTGGCACGCCATCGGCGAGGACGGCAGCGCGCGCTCTTCCTTCGCCCGGCATCTGGCCGAAAGCGAGACGGCGGCCATCGTCGAGCGGCTGGGGGGACAGCCGGGCGATCTGCTACTCCTGGTCGCCGCGCCGCCGCGGGTCGTGGCGGCGGCGCTCGGCGCGTTGCGCCTGGAGATGGGCGAGCGGCTGGGCCTGCGCGACCCCAATGTGCTGGCCTGCTGCTGGGTGACGGGTTTCCCGCTCTTTGAGTGGAACGAGGACGAGCAGCGCTGGGACCCCAGCCACCATCTCTTTACCGCGCCGGTGGCGGAGGACGTGCCGCTCCTGGACAGCGACCCCGGCAAAGTGCGCGGCCTGCAGCACGACTGGGTCTGCAATGGCGAGGAGACGGCCGGTGGCAGCATCCGTATCCACCAGCGCCCGGTGCAGGAAAAGGTCTTTGAGCTGATCGGCCTCGACCTGGAGACGGCGCGCGAGCGCTTTGGCCACATGCTGGAAGCGTTCGAGTACGGCACACCGCCGCACGGCGGCATCGCCTCGGGCATCGACCGGCTGGTGATGCTGCTGGCGGGCGAGAGCAGCATCCGCGAGGTGATGGCTTTCCCCAAGACGCTCCAGGCGGTGGACCTGATGGCCGGCGCGCCGTCGCCAGCAGAGCCGCAGCAACTGGAGGAACTGCACATTCGCATCGTTGAGGACGAATAACAACACGAACGGCACGAATTGCGATAAGCGATATGCGATGTACGATAAGCGATATGCGAAGGAGGGAACAATGAACAAGGAGCTAATCCGCCGCGCCAGGGAGGACGGAGTTCGCTTTGTCAGCCTCCAGTTCACCGACATCCTGGGTGCGGTCAAGAGCGTGACGATTCCCCTGGGTCGGCTGGAGAGCGCGCTGGAGGAGGGGGTCTGGTTCGATGGCTCCTCTATCGCCGGCTTTGCCCGCATCTATGAGAGCGACATGGTGCTGATGCCCGACCCGGCAACCTATCGGGTGCTGCCCTGGAGCGACCCGGAGCGGCGACGGGCGCGGCTCATCTGCAACGTGCACGGGCCGGACGGTCAGCCCTCTCCCAGCGATCCGCGCTCGGCGCTCAGGCGGATGCTGGCCCGCGCCGGCGAGCGCGGTTACGTCTACAACGTGGGGCCGGAGATCGAGTTCTTTCTCTTCAAGCGCGACGGCGCGACCCCCCTGCGCCCCGTCCCCCACGACGTGGGCGGCTATTTTGACTTTTCGCCGCGCGACGAGGCGCAGCAGGTGCGCAGCGAGATCATCCTGGCGCTGGAGACGATGGACATCGCCGTAGAGACGAGTCATCACGAAGGGGCCACCGCCCAGCACGAGATCGATTTTCGCTATGCCGACGCCCTGACCAGCGCCGACAACGCCATCACCTTCAAGTACGCCGTGCGCGCGGTCGCTGCCAGCCACGGCCTTTACGCCAGCTTTATGCCCAAGCCGATCTTTGGCGTCAACGGCAGCGGCATGCACTGCCATCAGAGCATCTTTGGGCCGGACGGCCACAATCTCTTCTACAACCCTGGCGACGCCTATTGTCTTTCCCGCATGGCCTACCACTTTATCGCCGGACAGTTGGCCCACGCGCGGGCGCTGGCCGCCGTCGTCGCCCCGACCGTCAACAGCTACAAGCGCCTTACCCCAGGCTATGAAGCGCCGGTCTATATCTGCTGGGCGCACCTCAACCGCTCGGCGCTCATCCGCGTCCCGGCGGCGCGGGCCAACGTGGAAAAGGCGGCACGCCTCGAGCTGCGCTGCCCCGACCCCAGCGCCAACCCTTATCTGGCCTTTGCCGCCAGCCTGGCCGCCGGCCTCGACGGCATCGAACGCCAGTTGGAACCGCCCCCGCCGGTCAACGAGGACGTGTACGACCTGGACAGCGGCGGCCTGAAGGAGCGGGCCATCGGCGTCCTCCCCGGCACGCTGGCCGAGGCGCTGGACGAGCTGGAGCGCGATGAGGTGATCCAGGCTGCGCTCGGCCCGGCGATCACTGAGACGATGCTGCGGGCGCGGCGGGCGGAGTGGGACGCCTACCGCATCCAGGTCACGGAGTGGGAGCTGGAGCGCTACCTGGAGACGGCCTGAGCTCCTTGCCTGCCGCGCGCCACAGGTTGGCGCGGATGCGGCGCTGCTGACGGCCAAAGCTGCGCAGGAAAGCGGCGACGGCCTGGCGGTTGGTGTCGCTCTCGAAGGGGCAGGGCGGCGTGGGCGGAAAGCCGGCGGCGCGGGCGTAGTAAGCGATCTCCTTCGCCGGCACATAGATCAGCGGGCGGATGAGCACGATCTGCCCGCCGAACAGGTCAACCCGCGGGGCCAGCGTCTCGGCTCGCCCGGCGAACATCAGATTGAGCAGCGTCGTCACCGCCGCGTCGTCGGCGTGGTGGCCGAGGGCCAGCTTGTTGCAGCCCTGCGCGTCCGCCGCCAGCAGCAGCGCCCGGCGCCGCTGCCGCGAGCAGCGGAAACAGTCCAGCGGCGGCTGATCGGCGGGGCCGAGCTCCAGCGGGACAAAGTGATAGGCCACGCCTCGCTCCTCGAACCACGGCGCCAACTGCTCCCGCAGGTCAGGCAGGCCGACGTGCGCGCCGACGACGTGCAGGGCGACCAGTTCGCAGGGGAGCCGTTCGCGGTAGCGCAGCAACAGGTCAAGCAGCGTGCGGCTGTCCTTGCCGCCGGAAACCGCCACCGCCACGCGGTCCCCCGCCGCCAGCAGGTCGAACTCTTTGCACGCCCGCGCGACGTCTTTCAACAGAAAGCGGGCGATGCGCTCCGCGTCGGCCATCCCGCCCCGGTCTCTCCTACGGCCTGATCTCTCGCCCTTCGTACTGCTGTTTGTAGTAGGCGCGGTAGTGCTCGCCGCTCTTGATCTTGCGCCACCACCATTCATTCTCGACGTACCAGCGCACCGTGTCGGCGATGGCCTGCTCGAACGTGTGGCCGCACTCCCAGCCCAGGGCGCGGATCTTGGACACGTCCAGCGCATAGCGCCGGTCGTGGCCGGGGCGGTCCTTGACCGGCTGGATGAGCGAATAGGGCTTGCCCAGCAGGTCGAGGATGGCGTGGGCCATGTCGATGTTGCGCGTCTCCTGGCCGCTGCCCAGGTTGTAGACCTCGCCGATCTGACCCTTGTGCAACACCAGGTCAATGCCCTCGCAGTGGTCCAGGACGTGCTGATAGTCGCGCATCTGCGAGCCGTCGCCGTAGAGAGGCAGCGGCAGATCGTCGATGGCGTTGGTGATGAAGAGGGGCACAACCTTTTCCGGGTACTGGTAGGGGCCGATGTTGTTGGAGCCGCGGGTGATCGTCACCGGCACGCCAAAGCTGGTGTAGTAGGCGATACACATCAGGTCGCCCGCCGCCTTGGAGGCGGAGTAGGGGCTGCGCGTGTGCAGGCGGTCCGTCTCGCGGGAGCGGCCCTCCAGCACCTCGCCATAGACCTCGTCGGTGCTGATCTGATGGTAACGCTCCAGGCCGAACTCTTTGGCCGCTTCCAACAGCACGTAGGTGCCAAAAACATCGGTGCGGAGGAACTCGTCTGGCTCCATCAGCGAGCGGTCGACGTGGGTGGCGGCGGCAAAGTTGACGATGGTGTCGATCCCATACGCCTGGATCGTCTGGCGCACCAGTGCGGCGTCGCAAATGTCGCCCTTGACAAAAGCATAACGCGGCCCGAAACGCTCTTCGACATCTTTCAGGTTGTCGAGATTGCCCGCATAGGTCAGCCTGTCATAGACGACGACGCGATAGTCGGCGTATTTGCTCAGCATGTAGCGGACAAAGTTCGAGCCGATGAATCCGGCAGCGCCGGTGACCAGCAAATTACGCATCCTGATTTCTCTCCCTGGAAGGAATGATTGGGCGAGTATACCATCGAAGCGCTTCTTTGACCACTGCGGTCGTTTCACACAAGCGCTGTGATCGCTGCCATCACCTGCCGCGCCACGGCGCGGTCGCGCCCAGCCCGTTCCGGGGGAATCTGGGGCACAAAGCATGGTCCGAAGGCCAGCCGCAGCCGCCCTCGCCGCTCGCTGACGCCGACCGGCAGCACCGGCATGCCAGCCTGCACCAGCAGGGCGATGAAAGAGCCCGCCCCTGGCGGCGGCTCACCTGGCTTGCCGTCGGGCGTATCCTGCCCTTCGGGCGCCAGGCCGATCATGCCCCCGGACTGCGCCAGTCGGCGGGCCAGGCGCAGCGTCCGCCGCACGGCGATGGCCCGCGCCTCGACCTCGTCCGGGTCGGGTGGCATCGGCGGCATGGGCACAAAACCATAGACATGCGCCACGCGCGCAAAGGCCCAGCGCGTCAGCGGCGTCAGCAGACGGCGCTTCCAGCGGCTCTGTGGAAAAGTCCACGCTGCTGTCATCACCCAATAGATTTCGCAGTCGGCGTCGGCGGTGCGCTGCGCAGCGACGATCGCGTTGATCGTCAGCGGCAGCCACCAGGCGCCCAGCCCCGGCCGGCTGTAGTGATTGCAGGTCACCAGGCACGGTCCACGGGCAGGGATTTCTGCGGCTCCCGTTACCTCCGGCTCTGGATGCATCCCTGCCATAGCCAGCCGCGCATCGGCGGCGAAAGAGCGCTGCCGCAGCGTCAGCGCCGCCCAGACCAGCCCGCCCGCCAGGCGCAGCGGGACACGGTAGCGCGCTTTCCTCTCCAAAGTATCTTGTGGTATCATGGTGCAATCTCCTGCTGGAAACAACCAATCAGATGGAGTTCCTGATCTATGCGTAAGCGAGACTATATCGGCATGAACGTCTACTGGTTCGGCCTGGCCTTTCTGTGGAACGGCCTGCACCCCATCATCCTGCCGGCAATGCTGTTGGGCTTTGTGCCGGAAGCGCTCAAGAACACTTACCTGGGCAGCCTCACCTTCGGCGGTCTGATCCTGGCCATGGTCATACAACCGCTGGCCGGCGCGCTCAGCGACCGCACGCGCTCGCGCTGGGGGCGGCGACGGCCCTGGATCCTGCTGGGTGTAATTCTCACCCTGATCGTTCTGGCCATTATGGCCCGCGCCAGCAGCCTGGGGGTGCTGATCCTGGCCTACGTTCTGCTGCAGCTCGTCTCCAATACCGCCCATGGCCCCGCCCAGGGCCTCATCCCCGACCTGGTGCCGCAGGAGCGGCATGGGCTGGCAGCGGGGATCAAAAACCTCTTTGAAATGAGCGGCCTGATCGTGACCTCGCTGGTGGCCGGCAAGCTGATGAGCGATGGCAACGCCGCGCTGGCCCTGACCGTCACCGGCGTCGTCGTCACGGCGGCCGCAGGGGTCACCCTGGTGGGCACGCCCGAAGCGCCCGCCAGCGGCGCCGGCGGCCCGGCCGCTGTCCAGGCGCTGCGCGAGACCCTGCGCGTCGACCTGAGCCGTGCTCCTGGCTACGCCCGTCTGCTCGTCTCCCGCTTCCTGATCCTGTTGGGCATCTATGCCGTGCAGGCCTTTGCCCAGTATTATATCCGCGACCGGCTGCAAGTGCCAGACCCCGCCGCCGTTACCGGCAACCTCATGGCTACCATCGGCCTGGCGCTGACGGTGCTGGTCTTTCCCGCCGGCTACCTCTCCGACCGCTTTGGCCGTCTACGGCTGAACCAGTTGGCGGGCATCCTGGCTGCGCTGGGCGTGCTGATGCTCATTCCCATCCGCACGGTTCCCCCTCTCTACATCGCCGGGACAATCATCGGCGCAGCGACGGGCATCTTTTTGAGCGTCAACTGGGCGCTGGCGACCGACATGATTCCCCAGGACGAGGCCGGCAAGTACCTGGGCCTCTCCAACCTGGCGACGGCCGGCGCCGGAGCCGCCAGCCGCCTGGGCGGCCCGCTCATCGACGGCCTGAACGCCCTCCGCCCTGGCGCTTTCCTGGGCTACCCGGCGCTCATGCTGCTGGCGGCGCTCAGTATCGCTGTGGGTACGTGGCTGGCCAATCGCTTATCGCGGATCGCGTATCGCTAATCGCGTATCGCGTATCGCGTATCGCGTATCGCGTATCGCATATCACGTATCGCGTATCGCGTATCGCGTATCGCATATCGCATATCGCGTATCGCGTATCGCGTATCGCATATCGGATATCGCGTATCGCGTATCGTGAATTGCGGTCGACGATTGGCGAGAGGCGATAAGCGAGAGGCGATAAGCGAGAGGCGATAAGCGAGAGGCGATAG
>DAOTYD010000240.1:0-6611 GCA_034435295.1 Anaerolineae bacterium
ATGAGCGAAAAGATCAAACTGGAAGCCTACATCGCCCAACCGCCGACGAGCAAGTGCCGCGAAGTGCTCGCCGTGATGGAGGAAATCGTCCGCCGCTACCCCGACCAGGTGCGGCTGGTGGTCTTCGCCCGGGGGCTGCCGTGGCCGGAGGAACCCAGCCCGGCGCTCAAGTACGCCTTCCACAAAGGCAGCACCGTCCCGATGTGCTACGCCAATGGACGGTTCATCGTCGGCGGCCGGCCGCCGACCCTCGACGAGGTAGAGCGGGCAGTAGAAGCTGCGCTCGGGACAAGGGGCAGCGATTGAGCTACCCTTACCCTCCCGCAGGTTAGAAAGTGGCGGGCAAGAAGGCAAGCAGCTCATTGCGGCGCACTCCAATGTGGAGATTGCGCCCAAACCTGCGGGAGGGTAGGCATTTACGGAGACTCGATGACGAAGAACGATGTCCTCTGGCACAGCTTTACCATCACGCATGTCTTTGACTGCATCGCCGACCCGACCAAGAACCGGGTCATGGCCCGCTTCTCCGACGACATCTCCCCTGTCTTCCCCTATCTGAATGCCACCGTCCCGCACCTGATGTACAACCCCGGCGGCAACACGGTGACGGTCAAGCGGGGCGAGCGCATTCTCACCTTCTACCCCGACGGGGCGGCGCTGGCCAAAGTGGACGGGGCGGAGGACGCGGCGGCGCAACTGGCCTGGTTCCAGGAGCTGTGCAACGAGACCTGGCGGCGGCGGGCGGAGATCATCCCCTCCTATGAGCGTCGCACCCTGGTGGGGCCGCTGGACGTCTACCGGTTGCTGCCGAAGCGCAACTGTGGCCTCTGCGGCGAGGCGACCTGCATGGCCTTTGCCTTCGGCCTGCTGACGGGCAACCACGCGCCGGACGAGTGCCCACCGGCCCAGGAGCCCACACACATCGAGGGGGCGCGGCGGCTGATGGAACTGTTGGGAGTCTGACCATCGCTCGCCGTGCTCTGAGAACGAGATTCCCTTCGCCTTCGCTCAGGGCATGCTTTGTGCCCTTCGGGCGCTCAGAGTGACAGGTTGAGCAGTTGCCCTCGATCTAGGCCTGGCGTCCCTCGAAAAGCTGGGGATTGGCGCAATAGGGTGGCCGCTCGCCACGCAGGCCGGCCAGCAGATTCTCGGCGACCATGACCGCCATGCGCTCGCGCGTGCGGACGGTGGCGCTGCCGATGTGCGGCACGACCAGACAGTTGGGCAGCTCGAGCAGGGGGTGGTCAGGCGGCAAGGGCTCTGGATCGGTGACGTCCAGCGCAGCGGCGGCGATCCAGCCCTCACGCAGCGCCCGCTCCAATGCCTCCGTCACCACCACCTGGCCGCGCGCGGTATTGACCAGCACGGCCGTGCGCTTCATGCGCCGCAGCGCCCGCTCGTCGATGAGGTGACGGGTTGCCTCCGTGAGCGGGCAGTGCAGGCTGACAAAGTCGGACTGGGCCAGCAGGTCGTCCAGCGCCGCATATTCCAACCCCAGTTCAGCTTCCAACTCCGGTTTGCGGCGGGGTCCATGGTAGAGGACACGCATGGCAAAGCCACGCCCCCGGCGGGCCACTGCCGTCCCGATGCGCCCCACGCCGATGAGCCCCAGCGTCGCCCCCCAGACGTCGACTCCCAGAAAGCCCAGCGGTTCCCAGGCAAGCCATTCGCCGGCGCGCACGTTCTCGATGCCCTCCGGCAGGCGGCGCGCGGCGGCCATCAGCAGCGCAAAGGCCAGGTCTGCTGTGGCCTCGGTCAGCACGCCGGGGGTGTGGCCGACGACAATGCCCCGCGTCGTCGCTGCGGCCAGGTCGATGTTGTCCAGCCCGACGGCATACTGGCTGATGGCGCGCAGCCGCCTGCCCGCTGCGATCACCTCCGCGTCGATGCGGTCGCTCAGCAGGCAGATCAGCCCGTCGCAGTCGGCGATCTCGCGCAGCAGCACGTCCCTGGGCAGCGGCTGCCGTTCCTCCCAGACGCGCACCTGACAGCTTTCGCGGATCAGGCGCAGGCCAGCCTCGGGAATCGGCCGCGTGACCAGGATCAGATCGGGTGTCGAGTGCATGTTCATCTCCCCTTTCCGCTTCACGGCGAGTTTCTCACCCGCCCGTAACCACTCAGTCTACCCTGGCGCAAGACCCTAAAGGTCTTTGTTCGGACAGGGCGAAATAGACCTTTAGGGTCTCTGGCTGAGCAGCTACGTAACCTCAGCGATTTTTTCGTCTGCGGCGCGGCGCGCCGCCGCGGTAGGCCGGCGCCAGGATGGCAAAGACCGTACAGCGGCTCACGTCGAGCATCCGCGTCGCCAGGCGCGGGTCGATCTCTTCGATCTCGGTAGCCGTCGTGATGACGGTGGCCAGGCGGGCGTTGTAGCGATAGTCGAAAATCTGGTATAGCTTTTCGCGCGCCCAGGGGGTGGCCGATTCGGTGCCCAGGTCGTCCAGCACCAGGAAGGGGGCGCGCCGCACTTCCTCGAACCGCTTGTCGAAAGAGGCCGTGCTCTGTGGGCTGAAGGTGGCCCGCAGATGGTCGAGCAGGTCCGGCACGACGACAAAGAGCACGGTATGCCCCTGCTGAGCGCGGCGGTTGGCGACCGCCGCCGCCAGGTGCGTCTTGCCGCAGCCGTAGGGGCCGGTAAAGACCAGCCAGCCCTGCGGCTCGCGGGCGAAATCCTGCGCCGTCTCGACCGCCTTGCGCAGGTTCTCGACCTGCTCATGCGGCAGCTCCCCCTCGCGCAGAGAGAAGCGCTCAAAGGTCTGATCGGCGTGCAGGTAGAGGGTGCTCAGGTCCGACTGGCTGGCCGAGATGCCCGCCTGGCGATAGTCAGGGGCCAGGATGGTGAGGATGTGCGTCAGCTCCGGCTCGACCAGCCGCGAGCGGATGCGCAGCGGGATCTCTTCCAGCTCGTGGTTTGTGGTGATGACGGTGGGCAGGCGGGCGTTGTAGCGATGGTTGAGCACCTGGAAGAGCTTTTCCTGCGCCCAGGGGGTGGGCGACTCGGTGCCCAGGTCGTCCAGGATCAACAACGGCGCCTCGCGCACTTCCTCGAAACGCTCGTCATAGCCGGTCGGGCTGGTCGGGCTGAACGCCGCGCGCAGGTGGTCGAGCAGGTCCGGGACGGTGATAAAGAGCACCGGCTGGCCGCGTTCGATGGCGCGGTTGGCGATGGCTGCCGCCAGGTGCGTCTTGCCGCAGCCATAGCCGCCCTTGAGCAACAGCCAGCCGGCAGGATTCTCGGCATAGCCACGGGCCGCTTCATAGACCTGGCGCAGGTTCTCCTGCTTTTCTGGCGGCAGGCTCACCCCGCGCGGGTCGAAATTGTCGAACGTCATGCGGCTGAGGGCGCGCAGGTTGCTCAGCGCCTGCAGGTGCGCGACGCGGCGGCGGGCCATCTCCGCCAGCCGGCAGACGCAGGGCAGCAGCTTGCCAAAGTCGGGATGGCCCAGCGGCACGTCGGCGCGGACATAGCCGAGCCCCTGGCAGTGGGGGCAGTCAGGGGCCGCTGGCTGCTCAGTGTTCGATATATTCGCCGTATTTGCCTTCGATGTAGCGTCGCCCATCTCGTGGACGCTCTCGCGAATCCTGGACATCTTGCCTTCCCTCGTTTTGCCAGCGTTCGAGAATGGCGCGGATGTAGCGCCAACTGCGCTTGTTGAGGGCAACCGCCTCGCGGAAGGCCTCCTCGATCCAGTCGGCCGGATAGGTCGATTCGGCTTCTTGCAGTTCTTCGGCCAGGAGCGGCGCCAGCGGGCCGATATTTTCCTCGTAGAGCGCAAAGATCGTGGGGCGGGATTCGGGCTGGGCTGCTGTCAGCGGCTCGCCCCGTCGCAGCGCTGCCTGCATGGCCCGCCCCCGCGGCGTGTTGGCGAAATAGACCACCCCGGCCTCTGACAGCTCGGCGCGCAAGAGGGAGCCTCGCTCCACTGCCCGTTCCAACGCCGCCTCGACGGTCGCTGGCGTCGGCGGCTCCATGCTCTCCACCAGGACGGGGTCATCCAGCAAGTCGCGGTGCAGCACATAGCGCGCCTCGCCCTGTTGCCCTTCCAGCCTGTAGAAGACGTGCAGCGTGGCCTTGAGCTCGTTGAGGTCGTCGATCATCGGCACCAGATCGCTAAAGAGCGTTTCGGGCAGGCGCACGGCGCGCACCCTGCCCGGCGCAAAACCGCTAAACGTCCTCATTCTTGAAACCCCAGCGCCTGTGATTTGGACACGGCGTCGACGAACTGGGCCAGGTGCTGGCGGAAGTAGAGCTGCGCCACGCCGGTCGGGCCGTTGCGGTGCTTGGCGACGATGATGTCGGCAACGTGCTGCCGCTCCGTCTCCTCGCGGTACATCTCCTCGCGGTAGATGAACATCACCACGTCGGCATCCTGTTCCAGCGAACCGCTCTCGCGCAAATCTGACAGCACCGGTCGCTTGTCCGACCGCTGTTCCACCGCCCGCGAGAGTTGCGACGCCGCCAGCAGCGGCACGTCCAGCTCCCGCGCCAGGCCCTTGAGCATGCGCGAGATGTACGAGACCTCCTGCACGCGGTTCTCCGCCCGTATGTCGCCCGTCATCAACTGCAGATAGTCGACAAAGATCAGGTCCAGGCCGTGCTCGGCGTGCAGGCGGCGCGCCTTGGTGCGCAGTTGCAGCGCAGAGATGGAAGGCGTATCGTCGATAAAAATGGGCAGCTCAGAGAGTACGCCCATGGCGTGGGAGAGCAGCGCCCAATCGCCTTCTTGCAGGTTCACCAGGCGCAGCCGCTGCGCGTCGATGCCCGTCTCGGCCGAGATCAGCCGCTGCACGATCTGCTCGCGCGACATCTCCAGACTAAAGATGGCCACATGCCGGCCCAGCCGCGCCGCGTTGCGGGCGATGGAAAGCCCCAGCGAGGTCTTGCCCACACCCGGCCGCGCCGCCACGATGATCAGGTCCGATTTTTGCAGCCCCCCCAGCAGCCGGTCAATGTCGGCAAAGCCGGTCGGAATGCCCAGCGTCTCGCCGCGATGGTCGTAGAGGTACTCGATACGGTCATAGTAGGCCTGCACCACCTCGCGGATGGGGGCCATGTCGCGGGAGAGGCGGCGCTGAGAGATGCTAAAGAGGTGTTGCTCTGCCTGGTCGATGACCTGCTCGATGTCTTGCTGCTCCTGATAGGCCAGTTGGGCGATGTCGCTGGCGGCGCGGATCAGGCGGCGGCGGACGGCGGCCTCTTCGACGATGTGGCCGTAAGCCTCGACGTGGATCGCCGTGGGCACCGCCTCCATCAACTGGGCGATGTAGGCCACGCCGCCGATCTCCTCCAGCAGCCCCCGCGCCTCCATTTCGTTGCGCAGCGTGACCAGGTCCAGCGGTTCGCGCCGCTCGTGCAGGTCGAGGATCGCCTGGTAGAGCCAGGCGTTCTTCTGGACGTAGAAATCGTCCGGCCGTAGAAAGGGAGCGACGCGAAAGAGCGCCTCGGGGTCGATCAGCAGCGCCCCCAGGACAGATTCCTCGGCTTCGACGTTGTGGGGGATGGACTTGTCGGGCGTTACCATCGACGGCTCCAACAGGCCGGCTCAGTGAATGGGCAGGTCATTGATATCCAGGTTGGCCAGGAAATCGTCGAAAGCCGATGTCTCCCTGCGCATTGTCCCTTCCGCGCCTTCCACGCTCAGGTCGCGTTCGGGGACGATGCCCGCCTCGTCCATCACCGCCTCGGCGACGTAGAGCGGCGCCTTGACGCGCACGGCCAGGGCAATCGAGTCCGAAGGGCGAGCGTCGATCTCGACGGTTCTGCTGTCAACCTCGATAAAGATGCGCGCGTAGAAGGTGTTGTCCTGCAGGTCGGCCACCAGCACATAGAGCACCTCACCGCCCAGCGCCTCGATGACATTCTTGAGCAGGTCATGGGTCAGCGGCCGCGGCGTCTCGATGTTTTGCAGCTCCAGGTTGATCGCCTCGGCCTCGTAGGGGCCGATCCAGATGGGCAGGTAGCGATCCCCTTCGACCTCCTTGAGCAGAACGACGCGGTATTGGGACATGAGGTTGATCTGGATTCCCGCAATCTTGACTTCGATCATCATTCCCTCCCGGGGCCTGTCGGCGGGCAGGCAATTTGTGGCAACAGCGCGCAGAAAGAGTTTGGGCCCACGCTGACCTCATTATACCACGGATTGCCCATCTCAAAAAAGCGAACGATAGAGGGCCACGGTCTCCTCGGCCACACGGGCCTGGGTAAAGCGCTCCAGCACGCGCTGGCGTCCCCGCCGGGCCAGTTCGGCGCGCAGGGCGGCGTCGCTCTGCAGGCGCGCCAGATGCCCGCGCAGCGCCTCGACATCCCCCTCGGCAAAGATCAGCCCCGCCTCGCCGATGACGTGGGGAATCTCTCCGCAGTCGGAACCGACCACCGCCACGCCGCAGGCCATCGCCTCGACCAGCACGCGCCCGAACTGCTCGACCCAGTTGGGGCGCGAGCGCGAGGGCAGCACCAGCGCGTCGAGCTGATGGTAGAATTCGGGCATGCGCGTCGACGGCAGCGTGCCCCCGAACTCGACCCGCCCGCCCATGCCCAGCCGCTGCGCCTGCCGCTCCAGCGCCGCGCGCCTGCTCATCCTGGGCAGCGGCCCGCTGCGCGCGGCGGGCAG
>DAOTYD010000241.1:0-16059 GCA_034435295.1 Anaerolineae bacterium
GCGCCGGAGGCGCTGGCGGGGTTTGAGCGGACCCTCAACGCCGTCCGCATCACCGACCACGAGCCGACGCCCGCCGAGTTGCTCTATGGGATGATGACGGTCCATCCGATCGTCGGCGTCTACGGCTTTGCCTACATGAGCGTCATGGGGGCCTTCTACTTCCTGGTCCCCTACCTGCTCAAGAAGGAAATCCGCCACAAGAAACTGGTCCCGCTCAACTTCTGGCTGCAGACGGGGGGCGTCCTGCTCTGCTGGCTCTCCGGTTTCTTTGGCCTCTTCAACTCCCTGTACACCCTCTACTGGCCGCTGCCGGTCTCCTTTGACCGGGTGCCGCTGGTGGGGACCATTCCTTTCACCATCGGCGCGGCGGTGATTATGGTCAACATCCTGCTCTTCTCCTTCAACACCTTCAGCACCGTCCTCTCCAAGAGCAACCCCCAGTCCTACAGTTTCTGGCAGTTCCTGCGCGCGGCCTTTGGCATCTCCCGCCTGATGAAGTGGCTAGGCAAGGAGGACAAGAACGCGCCCAATCTGGATTACAACGGCCTGCCCGTCTTTATCGTCGCCGTGGCGCGGGGGTCTATAGACACCGTCATCAACGCCATCGTCCTGCTCACCGCCGGCGCGCTGATCCTGGTCTACGGGCTGGCGACCCTGCTGGGCCACCCTCTCAACCCTATGGCCGTGGATGCCCTGCTCTACAAGAACTGGTTCTGGTGGGGGCTGGACATGGTGGCTGACGGCAACGTCCTCATCTACACCGCTGGCGTCTGGTACCTGCTGATCCCCCTGCTGGTGGGCCGTCGGCTGTTCGGGGAATCGGTCGTGCGGACGGTCATCATGGTGGACCTGCTGGTCTCCCTGGGCGTCTGGAGCCACCATCTGCTGGGCGACCAGGTGCAACCCTTGTGGATGCGGCTCCTCTCCGGGCAGATCATCACCTGGGGCGAGTTCTTCACCATGGGGCTGACCATCTTTGCCTCGCTGATGACCATCTGGAAGGCGCGGCCGGTCAAGATCACCACACCGCTGCTCTTCATCCTGGGCTCCATCTTTGGCTTTATCATCGGCGGCGGGGCGGGCCTCATCCAGGCCAACGTCGGCCTCAACCTGATCCTGCACAACACCCAGTGGGTGATCATGACCCACGCCCACACCCTGCTGCTGACGGGCCTGAGCATGCTGCTGTTTGCCGTCATCTACGCCCTGGTGCCGATGCTCACGGGCCGGGAAATCCGCAGCCGCGCCCTCACCCTGGCCCATTTCTGGTTCTGGACCGTCGGCTCGGTGCTGATGACCTACGTGATGGGCATGGCCGGGTCGCAGGGGATGCTGCGGCGGATGCTCTATCCGCAGCCCAACCCCTATCAGGTCTACCTGAACGTGGCATGGGTTGGGGGCATCCTGATGAGCATCGGCTTCCTGGCCTTTCTGGTCAACCTGGTCGCCACACTAGGCTGGGAGTCGGTCCTGGGACTGGTGATAGAGCGGAAGCGCCCCGCTCCAGCCACCGCCGGATAGGATGGAAAAGGGGAGGCCGGCCCCTGCTCCAGATCACGCAACACGCAACACGCAACACGTAAAACGTAAAACGTAAAACGGAGGAACGCCCATGAGTGAACATCTGACCAATCGCCAACACCGCCAGGAGACCCTCAAACGCATCATCCGACAGTTGCACGAGGGTCAGACGGTGGATGAGGTCAAGGCGGAATTTGCCGCCCTGCTGAGGGACGTGGGACCGACGGAGATCGCCGAGATCGAGCAGGCCCTGATCAACGAGGGCTTTCCAGAAATGGAGATCAAGCGGCTCTGCGATGTCCACGTCGCCGTCTTCCGCGAGTCGCTGGAAGCCCAACAAAAGCCCGAAACCGTCCCCGGTCACCCTCTCCACACCTTCCGCGCGGAGAACCAGGCCGCAGCGGAGGTCCTGGACCGCCTTCAGCAGGCCGTGGAGGCCCTTCTGCAGGCCCCAGCCGACGCCCGGCGGCTGGAAGAGGCGCGGCAACAGCTCCAGCAGATGCGCGAGTTCGAGAAACACTACCGCCGCAAGGAGAGTTTCCTGTTCCCCTATCTGGAGCGCAAGGGCTTTGCCGGACCGTCCACGGTGATGTGGGCCATCCACGACGACATCCGCGGCGGGTGGAGGGCGCTGGACGTGCTGCTGGAAGCGGGTCCAGGCGACGACGCCGAGGACTTGCGGCAGCGGGTAGAAGGAGTCTTTGGCCCGCTGGCGACGGCCATTCGGGAAATGTTCTACAAGGAGGAAAACATCCTCTTCCCGACGGCGCTGCAATTGCTGACCGAAGAGGACTGGCGGGCCATCCGCGCGCAGGAGGGAGAGGTCGGCTATGCCTATGTCCAACCAGGCGACCGCTGGCCGCCTGAGGGTGTCTCTGCTGTTCAGGCGCCGCCGCCCCCGGCCGCGTCAGAGCCAGCCGCTCCGCCTCCTGCCGAGGCCCGCGCCCTGGTCAGCGTCTTGCTCCACCTGGAGGTCGGCACCCTCTCTCCCGAACAAGTCGACCTGATCCTGAACGGACTGCCGGTGGAACTGACCTATGTGGACGAGGACGACACCGTGCGCTACTTCAACAGGCCCCGCGAGCGGACGTTCCTGCGGCCGCCGGCTGCCATCGGACGCAAGGTGCAAAAGTGCCATCCGCCGGCCAGCCTCCATCGCGTGCAGCGCATCCTGGACGACTTGCGCGCCGCTCGCCGCGACGTGGCCGAGTTCTGGCTGCAGATGCAGGGCCGCTTCATCCACATCCGCTATTTTGCCCTCCGCGACGGCAACGGCGCCTATCGCGGCACCCTTGAGGTGGTGCAGGATGTGACCGACATCCGCGCGCTGCAGGGGGAGCGACGGCTGCTGGACGAGGAGTAGCATGGACATTCTGGCGATCATTACCGGCGAGTATGGCCAGCGACACGTCGAAAATATCCGTGCCCATGGACCGGCTGACTGGCAGATCGAGACCTGGCGGGCGCCGGCGATCCTGCCGCCTGTTGTCGATTACCCGGAGGATTACCTGCCGGACTCGTTTGCCCCGGCCGATCTGATCCTGGCCTTTGGCGAACACAAGGGCGTGGCCGAACTGATCCCGGAAATCGCCAGGATGACCGGCGCACGGGCAGTGATCGCACCGGTGGACCGCGAGGAGTGGTTGCCGCGTGGGCTGGCGCGGCAATTGCGCCGCTGGCTGGCCGACATGGGCGTGAATTGTGTCACGCCCAAGCCGCTCTGCTCCCTGACCGAGCCGCACTATAACGTCCGCCGCCACCGCGTTGAATATGACGACCCGCTGATTGCCACATTTGCCCGCTATTTCGGCCAGCCGCGCTTCCGCCTCACCGTGGACCCGGCGACGCGCACAATCAGCGCGGTCGAGGTCGAACGGGACGCGGTCTGCGGCTGCGCCCGCTATGTCGCCGCCGGTCTGGTCGGCGTCTCGGTCGATGAGGCCGAGTTCCAGGCCGGCATGCTCCACCATCACTATCCGTGCCTGGCGGGGATGGGCAAGGACCCCGATTTCAACGACACGATCATGCACGTCTCCGGGCACATCATGAAAGACGAGATTGGCGAGCTGGTCAGGCCGTACAAAGAGGAGCGCTTGATCATCCCTGGCAAGCTCAGCGAAGGGATGGCGTAGAGATGGGAAACTCTATTGGCCGGCGGGGGCCTGTGACCTCCACCGGTGGGGGCCGCCGGGTCGCAGAGCTGGCGGGCCCCCGGATGTCATCCTGACCCTGAACGGAGTGAAGGGGAAGGATCTCGTTGCGACACGGATTACGCCCCGCTCCCGCCGGGTCACAGACCTCCGCCGGGCAAGGGTTGCCCCACGTCGGCGTTTTGCTTCGAACACCCCTGGCCTGCCAGCGGTTGACAACAGCCTTTTGCTCCCTTATAATGAAACCGTCACGGGACTATACGAAAGAGGGAAAAGATGGCTCCATCTGCAAAAGGAAGCGAAGCGCCGCCGGGCCTGAACGCCCGCTCTTCCCTGCGCGTGGCGATCGATGCCTTCCAGCCCTACATGCAGCAGCGCAATTTCAGCCCGCACACGGTCAACGCCTTCAACTCCGACCTGCAAATCCTGGGCGACTTTGTCAACGTTGGCACGGCAGTAGGTGACATCGACACGCGCACGCTCAACCATTTCGTTCGCTGGCTGACCAGCGGCCGCGGCGTGCCTTGCAACGCCAAGTCGCTGGCGCGGCGGGTCACCACGCTCAAGGTCTTTTTTGGCTGGCTGACCGAGACCGGTGTGCTGGCCGAGGATCCTGCTGCTCCTGTTGTTCATCGCCCCGTTCTGCTCCCTCCGCCGCGTTGTCTCTCCGACAGCGAGGTGGAACGGGTGCTGGCGGCGACTCAGGCGCGGCGCTTGGCCCAGCCGCCCGACGCTCGCCCCCATCTGCTTGTCACCCTGCTCTTGCATACCGGCATCAAGAAGGGCGAGTGCATGGCCATTGTCCTCAACCACATCGACCTGAGCGACCCCGACCAGCCCGTGCTGTGGATCCGCTACGCCGACGCCCGCTACCGTCACAAAGAGCGGCGGCTGCGCCTCCCGTCTGCCTGGCCGACCGTCCTGGCCGAGTATCGCAAGCAGTACAGGCCGCGGGAGCACCTTTTCCCCTGCACCGCCCGCAATCTGGAGTATGTGTTGCGCGACGTGGCCCAGTGGGCCGGCATCGAAGATGGCCTCTCCTTCGAGACATTGCGCTGGACGTGCGCCGTGCGCGACTATCGCGCCGGGATGGAAGGAGACCACCTGCGGCAAAAGCTGGGCCTCTCCAAAATCTCGTGGCGCGAAGTGGGTCCCAAGATCGCTCAACTTGCGGGGGAGCCTCTCTAGCAGTTCGGGGTATCGCGTATCGCGTATCGCGCATCGTCATTCGTTTTACCATTCGGTGACTGTCTAACCTGCGGGAGGGTAGCAGGCAGGTCAAGTTAACGATCTGTGACAGGGATGAAAATGCGAAAGGGCAGCGGCTGATAAGCCAGCGTCAGGCTCAAGTAGTCGTTGCTGTAACCGCCAGCGGTATAGATGACAAAATCACTCAGCACCGCGCCCGCCCCCTGCCATTCTCCGCTCAGCGGCGTCCCCAGCGTCATCCAGCGGCGGTTCGAAGGGTCGTAGCGCTCGTTCATCCCCAGGTATCCGCCCAACCCCCCGCCGCCGATGAGGTAGAGCTGTCCGCCCAGGGCCACCAGCCCCGCCCCGCTGCGCGCCAGGTTGGGCGCAGGGCAGGTTGACCAGCTATCTGTTGCGGGTGTGTAGACGGCGCAGGAAGCCAGCCGCCGCTCGTCGCGATAGCCCCCCACCAGATAGATACGCTCCTCCAGAGCTGCTGCTGCCGCCAGCGCGACCGGCTGTAATAGCGGCGCTCCCTCTTGCCACGTTTCGCCGTCATAAATCCACGTCGTCGCCACATAGCCCTCGCCGTCGGTGCCGCCAAAAAGGTAGAGGCGCCCTTCATGCAGGGCCAGGGCATAGGCGCAGAGGGGGCGCGGCAGGGCGGGCAGCGAGGTCCACGCGTCTGTTTGGGGATCGTAGGCCTCAAAGATGTCAAGGGCGCGGCCATCGTCGGTGCAGCCGCCGGGGACCAGGATGCGCTCCCCCAGCACCGCTGCGCCGATGTAAGCGACAGGGGTGGGCTTGGCGCTGCCCCGTCTCCACGAGTCGCTCTCTGGATCATAGATTTCCACCGCGCCTGTGACGCCGTCCGGCCCGACGCCGCCGACGGCGTAGAGATCGCCCCCCCACGCGCTCAGCGCCAGCCAGGCGCGCCGACTGGGCATTTGCGCCCGTTCCTCCCAGTGGGATTCGTCGGCCACAAAAGATAGCTGCTGGTTCTGGGCACCGTTGCCGCCGACAGGCAGCAATCCTCCCGCTTCAGAAGCTGAGGGAGTTGGACGAGGCCAGGCAAGCACCGCGGCGACAAGTGCCAGCAACGCCGCGCCGATGAGTGCGCCCCGGCGAAACCATGATAGCGGCGGCTCGACCGCTGGCGGCGGGGGCGCTGGCCCGGTCACCGCTTCGACAACCGCCTCCGTTTCGGCGACAACGACCCAGCCCTGGCGCACCGCCACCATCGTCGCCTCGGTGCGCGAGGCCACCTCCAGCTTGGCAAAGATGTTGCGCAAGTGCACCTTGACCGTGTTGACAGCAATGTGCAGGCGTTGCGCAATCTCCTTGTTGCTGGCCCCGGTGGCCACCAGGCGCAGGATTTCCAGCTCGCGCTCGCTCAGGGGCTCCGGATTTTCGACCACAGACTCTCCTGGCGGTATTATACCACGATTGTTCGTCCAGGCGACTCGACAGCCTGCAAGGGCCTTATGACGCCACTCTGGGAGCGCGGACGTCCCGTCCGCGCCGCCCCGCCTCCCCCTGCTTGACTTGCGTCCTGGCTATGGCATAATAGCCCCATGAATCAGAACGGGAAAAGCACGCCCTACACTCGCTCGATGCCCGGCCCCGTCATGGTCACCACCTCACCTCACCTGCGAGAAGTGGTGAGCGAGCTTCTCCGCCACCCCGCCGTCGCCGTCGATACCGAGTCCAACTCGCTCTACGCCTATCACGAGCGCATCTGCCTGATCCAGCTCTCCACTGCGGGGGTCGACTATATCGTTGATCCCCTGGCAGAGATCGACCTGGCGCCTCTGAGTGAGCTATTCGCCTCGCCTGCCGTGCAAAAGGTCTTTCACGCCGCCGAGCAGGATGTCGCCGGGCTCAAGCGCGATCTGGGCTATTCGTTCGCCCATCTCTTCGATACGATGTGGGCCGCGCGCATCCTGGGCTGGCCCCGCGTCGGCCTGGCGGACATCCTCAAAGAGACGTTTGGGGTCAACACCGACAAGCGCTATCAGCGCTACAACTGGGGCAAACGTCCCCTCTCCGCCGAAGCGCTGACCTACGCCAGCCTGGACACCCACTACCTCCTGCCGCTGCAGGCGCTGCAGCAGGAGGCGCTAGAGCAGGCCGGCCGCATCGAAGAAGCAGCCGAGGTCTTTGCCCGCCTGGCCGCCACGCCGCCCGCCGCCTCCCCCTTTGGTCCGGAAGCCTTCTGGCACATCAAAGGCCTGCATGACCTGAAACCGCAAGAGCTGGCGCCGCTGTGGGCGCTGTACACCTGGCGAGACCAGGAGGCAGCACGGCGGAACGTTCCCCCCTTCAAGATCATTGCCAGCAGCACGTTGATCGCTCTGGCCCGACAACGACCGCGCACGCTGGAATGGTTGCGCGAGATCCCCGGCATGACCCCCTACCTGATCCAGCGCTATGGCGCGGCGATCCTGGAAGCCCTGGCCTCCAGCGACAGCGTCTCCCTGCCTCCGCGTCCCGATCCGACGCCCCGCCACGACGACGCCGTGCTGGCGCGCTACGAAGCGCTCCGCGCCTGGCGCCGGCAAATCGCTGCCAGCCGCGGCGTCGACGCCGATGTCGTCCTCTCCAACGCCGTGCTGTGGGAGCTGGCCGAGCAGAACCCTGTCACGCTGGCAGAGCTGGAGAAGATTTCCGGCCTGGGCGACTGGAAGCGCGCCCGCTACGGTCCTGCCCTGCTGCGCGTGCTGCGACAGCGGTAAAGTTCCCCGGAACTGGGCCCCTCCCCCCGTCGTCTAGAAGGCAGCGACACGGTAAGGAGGGACGCCATGAAAGGGATTCGCTATTTTGCAGCTATCGCCGTTCTGGCCGCCGTGCTGGCCCTGACAGCCCCGGCGCGGGCGGACGGCATCATCATCATCGACCCGCCCCCCATTCCCATCCCCGAACCGGTCTGGCTGACCATCCGCTACCACCGCGTCGATGTCACGATCGAGAACCAGGTGGCGACAACCCACATCGACCAGGTCTTTGTCAACGAGCACGACTGGCAGGTCGAAGGCACTTACATCTTTCCGCTGCCCGCCGGCGCGACCGTCTCCGAGTTCGCCATGTGGGTCGATGGCGAACGGATCGAGGCCGAGGTCCTGCCGGCCGACGAGGCCCGCCGCATCTACGAGGACATCGTCCGCCGCCAGCGCGACCCGGCGCTGCTCGAATACGTGGGCCGCGACGCCGTCCAGGCGCGCATCTTTCCCATTCCGCCCGGCGCCGAGCGGCGCGTCGAGCTCGAATATGTGCAGGTGCTGCCCGTCGAAGATGGCCTGGTTCGTTATGTCTACCCGCTCGACACGGAACGCTTCTCCGCCCGTCCGCTGCAAGAGGTGCGCATCCACGTCGAGATCGATTCCGCCGACCCGCTGCACGCCGTCTATTCGCCCACCCACCAGGACCGCGTCTATGTCGAGCGCGACGGCGAGTACCGCGCCACGCTGAGCTATGAGGAGAACGACGTCCTTCCCGATGAAAATTTCGAACTGGTCTATACCGTCAGCGCGGAGGACGTGGGCCTCAACCTGCTCACCTACCGCGACCCGCCCGACGACGGCTTTTTCCTGCTGCTGGTCGCCCCGCGCGTCGAGGCGGACGAGGATGAGATTCAGCCCAAAGATGTCCTGCTGGTGGTGGACACATCCGGCTCGATGGAGGGGGAAAAGATCGAGCAGGCCAAAGAGGCGCTACGCTATGTCCTGCGTCACCTCAACGCGGAGGACCGCTTCAACATCGTCGCCTTCTCTTCGGGGATACGCACCTACGCCCGCGACCTGCGCCCGGCAGGGGAGGCGGACGAAGCGGCGGACTGGGTGCAGCGGCTGGAAGCTATCGGCGGCACTGACATCAACCGCGCCCTGCTGGAAACGCTGGCTCAGGCCGACGACGAGCGCCCCACTGTCCTCATCTTTCTCACCGACGGGCAGCCCACCGAGGGCGTCACAGAGATCGACCAGATCCTGGCCAATACGGCGGCCTCGGCCGGGCGAAGCGTGCGCCTCTTTGCCTTTGGCGTCGGCGACGACGTCAACACGGTGCTGCTGGACGCCCTGGCCGCGCAGCATCGCGGCGCCACGGCCTACGTCCGCCCCGGCGAGCGCATCGACGAGGAGGTTTCGGCCTTTTACGCCAGGGTTAGCGCGCCTGTTCTGACCGACATCGATCTCGATTTTGGCACTGTGGAGGCCTTTGACGTCTATCCCGATCCGCTGCCCGACCTCTTTGCCGGCACGCAGTTGATCCTGGCCGGGCGCTATCGCGGCGAGGGGCCAATGCGCATCGAGCTGAGCGGCACGGTGGAAGGCGAACGGCAATCGACCGTCTATGAGGGCACCTTCCGCAGCAACGGCGGCGACAGCTTCATCCCACGCCTGTGGGCCGCGCGCAAGATCGGCTACCTGCTCACCCAGATCCGCCTCTACGGCGAGCGGGAAGAGTGGGTCGAGGCCGTGGTCGAACTGAGCATCCGCTACGGCATCATCACCCCCTACACCTCCTTCCTGATCCAGGAGGACCTCTTCACCCGCGCCGGTCGGGAGGGGGCGGTAGACCAGTTTCTGGCGCTGCCCACCCCGCCAGCGGTCGGCTCGTCTGCGGCGGAACAGGCCGATCTGGAGGGCAGCCTGCGCGGGGCCGACACAGGCGGCGGCGTCAACGCCCTGCCCGCAGAGGTCGCCCAGGTGGTGCGCTATGCCGGCTCCAAGACCTTTTTCCTGCAAGACGGGGTATGGATCGACAGCGAGTTCGACGCAGAGCGGATGGAGACTGTGCGCGTGGGCTTTGCCTCCGACGCCTATTTCGAGCTGCTGGCAGCGCGCCCGGCGTGGGGGCCGTACATGGCGCTGGGCGAGCGGGTGATCTTTGTCGCCGAAGGGACGGCTTACCAGGTCGTCACCGGCGAGGGGGACGAGATCGCCATCCCGCCCACCGGAACGCCTGAGGCTGTCGCCACGCCTGCGCGGCCCGGCAGCGGCGAGCCCCTCGCCACGCCGGGTTCGGGGCCTGCCGACAAGGGGCTGTGCATGGGGATAGGGTTGCTGCTGGCATTGGCAGCGGCTGTCACATGGCAGCGCATGCGGTAGCTATCTACCCCCTACCCTCCCGCAGGTTAAAAAGTGTTGGTCAGAGGGCAGGCAGCCCATTGCGGCGCACTCCAATGCGGAGATTGCGTCCAAACCTGCGGGAGGGTAGACAGTTACTGCGGCAGAAAGTTGTGCTAGAGGTCACGCATCAGGGCGCCCAGCATCAGCAGGCCGCCGGCCAGCGCCAGCATTCCCACTGCCAGGTCATCGCTGATCGGAAACCAATCGAGATAGCCGAACAGCCCAACCACGTAGAGTACGGCGGAGACGATGAGCGTCCCACGGCGCGGGGCGCGGGTTTCGAGCAACTGGCGGCCTGTCCGCGGCGTGCGCCGTCGGTAGCTGCTTTGCCTGTAGTTGCTTCGCCTCATTCTACCCTTTCAGCGCCTGCCAGATGAACTGCCAGACGAACAGGCCGATCATCAGCAGGCTGATGACCAGTTGCACGACGCCAGAGACCAGGCAGCCGACGATCCACCCGCCGCCCGCCTGCGCCGCTTCTTTCCAGTCACGGCGGTGGTAATACTCGACAAGCGTCACGCCCAGCAGCGCGCCGATGACCCCGCCGGGCAGCGCACCGACCCCGCCAAAGAGCAGGCCGATCAGCGCGCCCAGCAGGCCCAGCCCCAGGCTGGCCAGCATCGCCTGCCAGGACGCGCCCGCCACCTTGCCTCCCGCCTGGCTGACCCAGATGTCGGACGTGACCCCCAGCGCGGCCAGAATGGTCAGGGCGACAAAAGTGAGGGGGTCGATGAGGGTAAAGCCCTCAGCAATGGCATAGACCAGCGCGGCGATCCAGATCAGGCCGACGCCGGGGACACCAGGAAGAACAACGCCCAGCAGGCCGATGAACATGACGACCAGGGCAACCCAAAAGGCCCAGACCGGCAAGACCATGATTCCCCCCTGCAAAAAGCTGCGGCCCGACCTTAACCAGGCCGGGCCGCTGTGGGCCGTGCAGGATTCGAACCTGCGGCCAAAGGCTTAAAAGGCCCCTGCTCTGCCTGACTGAGCTAACGGCCCGCAACGCGGAGTATAACACGCGCCTGGAGGGTTGTCAAACAGTCCTCAAAAAATCAGGACAAAAGCCAGATCGTTGACGTTGGTGCCGGTCGGCCCGGTGACGATCAGATCGCCCAGCGCGGCAAAGAGGGGATAGACGTCGTTGGCGTCCAGATGGGCCTGCGGGTCGAGCCCCTGCGCGCGACAGCGGGCCACTGTGCTGCCGTCGACAATGGCGCCAGCGGCGTCGGTCGGCCCATCGACGCCGTCCGTCGCCAGCGTCGCCACCAGCACGCCCGGACAGCCGTCCAGCGCCAGCGCCGCCGCCAGCGCCACTTCCTGGTTGCGCCCGCCGCGCCCGCCGCCGCGGACGGTCACGGTGGTCTCGCCGCCGAGCACCAGGCAGGCCGGACGCGGCAGCGATGGGTCGGCGCTGAGCTGGCGGGCCAGCGCGGCCAGCATCTCGCCAGCCTGACGCGCCTCCCCCTCCAGCGAGGTGGTCAGCAGGCGGGCGTGCAGGCCCAGCGCCTGCGCCCGCTCCACCGCCGCCTGCGCCGCCGTCCGGTTGTCGGCCACGATCTCGTGGCGAACGCGCGCAAAGAGCGGGTCGCCGGGCTTGGGCGTTTCGGGCAACAGGCCAGCACAGCCCTGCTCCAGCACGCGGCGCACGGCAGGCGGCGCCTGCTCCAGCAGGCCCCGCCGCTCCAACACGGCCCAGGCATCGGCAAAAGTGGTCGGGTCCGGCGCGCACGGGCCGGAGCCTATCGCGTCGAGAGGATTGCCAACGACGTCGGAGATGACCAGCACCGCCACCTGAGCGCCGCGCTCGACGACGCGCTGCGCCAGCCGCCCCCCTTTGACCCGCGAGAGGTGTTTGCGCACGGCGTTGATCTCGCGGATCGCCGCGCCGCTGCGCAGCAGCATCCCGGTCACCGCACGCAGGTCGGCCAGGGAGACCTCTTCCAGCGGCTGTTCCAGCAGGGCCGACGCGCCGCCGGAGAGCAGGACGAGCGCCAGATCGCCCGCCCTCAGGCCGTCGAGAATGGAGAGGATGTGGCGGCTGCCTTCCAGGGTCGCCGCGTCGGGGAGGGGATGGCCGGCGGGGTGGATGTGCACCTGGGAGAGGGGATGTGCGGGCTGGTAGCCATAGGCCACGTTGACCCAGCCCGCGTCGATGCGCGGCCCCAGAAAGGCCTCGACGGCAGCCGCCATCCCCGCGCCGGCCTTGCCCGCGCCGACGACGACCACGCGCCCCGGCGCGCTCAGGTCACAGGCGCTCTCGCCCACCCACAGCCGGGCGGGCGGCGCTTCCAGGCGCAGACAGCGGGCCACCGCCCGCGCCGGGTTGGCCGCGCCCAGCGCCGCCCACGCCAGCTCCATCACCAGCTCGCGCTGCACCGGCTGCCTGGATGAGAGATCACAGCGGAGGCAGGTCGGCCCAGCGGGCGGGTTCGCTCCACTGCCTGCCCTTCTGCGCCGGACCGGTCGGTCCGGCCGTGCCCGGCAGCGGCAGGCCGAGCCAGCTCTTGACCAGCGCGCCCCAGTTGCCGGCAAAGTGCACGTTCCACGACTTATCGGCGATGGAGATGGGCACGCCCCAGCCGATCTCCTGCCCTGGCCCCACCGAGACGTCGTTGCCCAGCGCATAATCATTATAGACCCAGTGGCGGTGTATCCTGCTCTCCAGGTAGTTGGCGTGCGAGCCACAGCCGACACAGATCACGGGATGGGTGTCCTGCCAGATCGCGCCAGGGGACTGACGCAGGTCTTCCCAGCGGGCGACGCCCGGCTTGAGCACGTGACAGGAGGAGGCAACGGCGCGGGGTCGGTTGTCCATGTCGAGAAAGACGCAGATCATCTCCCAGTCCCCCTCGTGGTCGTTGTAGCCGCCGTGACCGGCCCAGTCGTTGAAGGCATAGAGGAACCAGTACTGGATGACCCGGTAGCCGCGGTCGTTGCGCAGGGCATAGTGGTAGACAGGCGGGTAGCGCCTGCGGTAAGCCGAATAGCGCTCCAGCGCCCGCTGGCGCAGCGTCTGCGGCAGCGCGCCCAGGCTGGGCAGGCTCATGGCGACCAGCCCGGCAGGCGCGCCCCCGCCGAGGCCCATCGCTGCCATCCCCGCCGTGGGCAGTTCGATTTCGGCCAACTCCGTCCGGTCGATCTGGCCGGCCACACTGAGCGGGTCGAAGGTTTGCTGTTCAACCTCCAGGCCGAACCGGGTGAGATAGCTTTCCAATTCGTCCGCCGTCGCTGCGTCGACGGTCAGGCGCGGCACAGCGTCGGCCTCCTCGCCGGTTGGCTGCGGCGAAAAGCCAAAGGGCTGCACGCCGCCGGGCGTTACCTCGCTCTCTGGCGGGCGGGCCAGCTCGAGGCCCGCGTCCATCATCATCAGCAGCGCGTCGCCAATAGCCTGCTCCTGCCTGACCAGCTCGCCGATCCCATAGGCCAGGTAGCACTCGTGCGAGGCAGGGAGCAGTTCCAGGTGGCGCAGGAGGGCGGTGCCGGGCTCCTTCTCCCAGCCGCTTCGCTTGCGGCGCACGCCGCAGGTGCGCACATAGCTCCAGGCGGGCAGGGGCAAAAAGTTCTCCGCCCGGCCTTTGCCGTCCTTGCTGAAGCGGAGGACCGGCTCGTATTTGCGGACCAGTTCCAGGTTTGTCGCCATCGCTCTACTCTTCCTTGCTGCCGACCATCCCCTGCACCTTGCGCGCCAGGACGGCGGCCTTTTCCGCCTGCTCTTTGGTCGTCTGCAGGCGGCCAAGCAGGTCGTGCCAGAACTTGGAGCCGGCGCTGGCGGCCAGCCCGGTCAGCAGGATGCCGGCGGTGAGCGAGCTGTTCGCCGGCAGCAGCGGCCAGAAGGCGTGCAGCCGCTCGCCGGAGATGTTGAGCACGGCGTTGATCGTGGCCGAAGCCCCCGGCAGCGCCTGGTCCAGCAGAACCGCCGCGTCGATCTGCAGCAGATAGGCCAGGGTGATGCCCGTCAGCACCGAGACCACGCGCAGCCAGCGCTGGCGCGAGATTTCCTCTTCGCGGTGACGATCCTCCTGTTGCAGCAGGATCTGGGCTGCCGTGGTCGGGTTGAGGTTGGCGATCTGCTCCTCGATCCTGGGATCGACCTTACCGTACCGTTCGGGGTCGCCGCCGCGGCCGGTGATCGTGTTAAAGCCCCGTTCGAAGCCGTGGCGGAGGGCATAGCCCAGCGTCGGCTCCGGGACGGCCGAGCCGATCGCGCTGCCGATCAACCAGCCGCTGACCGTGCCCACCAGCAGGCCGGCGCCCAGGCGAGCCAGCAAAGCGCCGAACGGGCTGACCGAGGCCCCCAGCAGGCTGCCGACCCAGCCGCCAACGAGCAAGGCGACAACAACGCCGACCACCACGCCGGCCAGCGTGCCCCAGAAGGAGATGGTGCTGTTGTCGCGGATGTGGCGGTAGAGCTTGCGCAGCGGGCTTTGGATCTGATTGCGCCGTTCGGCAACGGCGAGGAGCAGGTTCTGCAGCGCGGTCGTATAGATGTTGGAGGCAGTGTGGCCCTTTTCTTCGGCGGCGTCGAGCCTGGCCTTGACCGTATCGCGGAGGCGGGACAGCGTCGCCTCGTCAAAGCCCAGGCCGCGCAGGGTGGCGATGACGTCGTTTTCCAGGCACTCGTCGACCTTGCTCCGCCCCTGGCTGAGCAGCGTGTCGAACTGGTTGCGCAGCCAGTTGGCGGTCATCTGCGGGCCATCCTCGCTCAGCATCTTTTGCAGCTCGCCAAAGACCTGTTCCAGTGTCTGCGCCGCGCTCTGCGGGGTGACGCCGTCGACCCACAGCATCAGCCGCCTTTCGACGCCGTCCACCAGGCCGGCGGTCAGCGGCAGGCGCTGGCGCAGCGCGACAAAGCCCTCTTGCAGACCGAGACGGGCCTGATCCTTCAGTTCGTTCAGTTTCGCGGTCTGCCCGGCGTCGATCACGCCGATCTGCTGCAGCGCCTCGACGACCCGGCCAAAGTGGCCGGCGCGAAGCTGGCCGGGGATGGTGGCCACGGTCGTCACGGGCGTCAGGGTGATCTCGAGCTGATCGAACAGGCTGTCGACCTCCTGCATCGTCTTCAGGTCGACCCCCAGGGCGCTGAGCTGGCCGGGCAGTTCGCTGCGCAGCGTGTCGAGGGCCTCCAGGGCGCTGATCTTTTCCTTCATCCCCAGCGCCAGCTTGAGCGAGTCGATCACCACCTCCGTGCCGACGGCCATGATGGCCATCACGGCGGCAAAGACGCCCAGGCCGGCAAAGAGCTGGGTCAGCGCTGGCGGCAGGGCGCTCTTGACGGTGACAGGCACGACAAACTCGTTGTTCTCCTCGTCGGTCTCGGCGACGACGTTGCCGCTGTCGATCGTGGCGACGAGCGCATAATCGCCCGCCAGCGGCGCCGTGAGCTCACCGCGCACCTCAAAGGGCGTGGCCGGGGCCAGGCTGGCAGCGGCGATCTCGATTTCGACGGGCGTTCCTGCCGCCTGCGGCGCCTCGCCGGGAGTCTGGAAGCCGACTCGCAGCGTCACTGCCTGGGTCACCGCCTGATCGCCCCGGTTCTCTACCATGGCGACAAAGGTGAGCGGGTCGCCGGAAGAAACAGAGACAGGCGTCCATGTCAGGCCGGTCACCGCCAGATCGACCCCCGCCTGGGCAGGCGGGGCAGCGCGGACGCCAGCAACAAAGCCCAGTGACACAAGGACAATGAGAAGGACAGCGAGTTTCTTCATGGCAACGCTCCTTTCTGGTGAGGGATTTTGTGCCCCTATCGCGTATCGCATATCGCATATCGCTTATCGCTTATCGCATATCGCCTATCGCTTATCGCTTATCGCATATCGCATATCGCCTATCGCTTATCGCATGTCGTCTATCGGTGGCGGCTCACCTGCGTGGCGGCACGGGCGATGAGCCTCCGCGACAGACCTCGGCGGCAGGCCCAGCCAACCTCGCAACCGCCCAAGATAGCCGCGTCAGGTGCAACTCCCCCTGGCTGGCGCGGCCAGCCTTCCAACCAGATGAACGAACAAAGCGCACGTTCTTAGCAGCCGCAGGTTGGGCGGCGGCCCAGCCTAAGGAACAGGTATGTTCTCTAC
>DAOTYD010000242.1:0-13822 GCA_034435295.1 Anaerolineae bacterium
CCTCCTCCCCCTCTCTCAAATCGCGCTGGCCGGCGTGGTGGCGTTCATTGCCTTCCGCGTGGCTCAGCCGTATGCTTTCCGCGGACCGGGCTTTTTCGGGCTGGCGCTCAACGAGCAGTGGCTGAGCAACATGGCCGAGGTGCGCGGGCTGATGTCGGGCGCGGTGGACACGTACCCCGGCCATCAGTGGACCAACCGCACGCCGCTGCTCTTTCCGTGGGTCAACATCGTCTTTTGGGGGCTGGGGCTGCCGCTGGGACTGATCGCCTGGGCCGGCTGGGCCGCCGCGCTCGTCCTGCTGATCCGCCGCTGGCGCAAGAGGCGCGCCAGCCTGCTCGAACCGACCACCGCCGCGCTGCTCCTGGCGTGGGTCTGGACAAGCGGCTATTTCGTCTACCAGGGCGCGCAGTGGGTCAAGTCGATGCGCTACCTGCTGCCGATCTATCCGGCGCTGGTGCTGCTGGCGGCCTGGCTGGCGATGACGCTGATCGAACGGGCGCGGCGTCGCCGGGCGCGCTGGGCGGGGAGCGCACTGGCCGCGCTGGCCGTCGGCGGGGCATTGGTCTGGGCGCTGGCCTTTATGTCCATCTACACCCACTCCCACACCCGCGTCGCCGCCTCGCGCTGGATCTTTGAGCATGTCCCCACCGCCGCCACGGTCCACCTGCGCACGGCGACGGGGGAAAGAGCGGTGCAGGTCACTATCGTCGGCGGGACGGTGCTGATGGGCGACATGCCGACCGTCGCCGAGTTCCAGGTGCCCGAGGAGGGCGACGTCACCAGGGTGACGCTGAATTACGTCTCCGACCCCAACGGCGACGCAGAAGCGGAGGTGCTGCGCCTGGCGCTGGCGACCGACGGCAATGGTCAGACCGTGCTGGCCGAGGAGACCATCGCTGTGGACGCCCCGCCGCGCCGCGAAGGCGTCATGGTGACCTTCCCCCTGAGCGGCGTGCGCCTGCTGCCCGGTTCGCGCTACTATCTGCTGGTTGACGCGACCGCCGGCGCCCCGGCCATGCTCTACACCTCGGTCCTGGCGACGGAGCACTGGGATTGGGCGCCGCCGCTGCGCGTCGACGGCCGCGATCCCTTCGGCGGCATGTACCGCGGCCTCACCACCAGCCCCACCGGCGAGCTGCTCCTCTACCACGAGGACACGCCGGACAAGCGGGAACAACTGCTGGACTGGTTGGACGAGGCGGACTATATCATCACCGCCAGCAACCGCCTCTATGCCTCTATTCCCCGCCTGCCGACCCGCTACCCGCTGACCATCGCCTACTACCAGGCCCTCTTCAGCGGCGAGCTGGGCTTTGAGCTGGTGGCCGACTTTGCCTCGTATCCCGCCCTGGGAGCGGTGAACTTTCCCGACCAGGAGGAGCCTTTCGCCGTGCCGCAGGCAGCCTACCAGTATCTGCCGGCTTCGCTGTCGATCATGCTGCCGCCAGCGGAGGAGGCTTTCAGCGTCTATGACCACCCCCGCGTGCTGATCTTTCGCAAGACGGCCGCCTATAGCCGCGAGCGGGCCGAGGCGCTGCTGCCCGCATCGCTGCTGGACCATGTCATCTGGGTAACGCCGCGCCAGGCCACGCGCGGGGTGCGCCAGCCGCTGCTGGACGCAGAGACCTGGGCGGCGCAGCGGGCTGGCGGCACCTGGTCGGCGATGTTCGACCGCGAGAGCCTGCTTAACCGCTCCTCGCTTCTGGCGGCGGTCGTCTGGTATCTGGCGGCGACGGCGCTGGGCTGGCTGGCCTTTCCGCTGCTCTTTGCCGCCCTGCCGCGCCTGCGCGACCGTGGCTATGGCATCGCCCGCGCGCTGGGGCTGCTGGGGCTGAGCTATACGGTCTGGCTGCTGGCCAGCCTGCGCCTGCTGCCCAACACGCGCGGCACGATCCTGGCGGCGCTGTTCCTGTGGGCTGCCATCAGCGGCCTGCTCGCCTGGCGGCAGCGACAGGCCCTGCGCGCCTTTCTGCGTCAGGAGCGGACGACGATCCTGGTCTATGAGGCGCTGTTCCTCTTCCTCTTTGCCGCCTGGGCCGTTGTGCGCGCGCTCAACCCTGACCTGTGGCACCCCGTCGTCGGCGGCGAAAAGCCGATGGATCTGGCCTATCTCAACGCGGTGATCAAGTCGACCTGGTTCCCGCCCTACGACCCGTGGTTTGCCGGCGGCTATATCAACTATTACTACTTTGGCTTTGTGCTGGTCGGCACACTGACCAGGCTGTTGGGCATTCTTCCGACCATCAGCTACAACCTGGCTCTGGCGCTGTTCTACGCCCTGACCGGCGGGGCGGCCTTTTCCGTCGCCTTCAACCTGACCGGCGACGAGAAGAGCCCGCTACGCCCCTACATGGCCGGCTTGCTGGCCGTGCTGCTGCTGCTGATCCTGGGCAACCTGGGCGAGATTCGCCTGCTGGTCAACGGCTTTCGCCTGGTCGCCGGCGAGCCGACGTTCCAGAGCACGATCCCCGGCTTTGCCGAGCTGGTGCAGGCGATCAAGGGCTTTGGCATGGTCCTGCGCGGCGCGTCGTTGCCCTTCCGGCCAGAGACGCCCTACTGGGAGCCGACGCGCATGCTCCCCGCCGACGAGTGGGGGATAGGGCCAATCACCGAGTTTCCGGCCTTTACCTTCCTCTACGCCGATCTGCACGCCCACATGCTGGCCCTCCCCTACGGGTTGGCGGCTATAGCCCTGGCGCTGAACTGGGCGCGGGGCGACCGTCGTCTCCTTTCGCTGCTGCCGGGCGGGCTGGTCATCGGCAGCCTGCTGGCAATGAACACGTGGGACTATCCGACCTATCTCCTGCTTGGCCTGGCCGGGATGACGCTGGGCGCCGACTTGTGGGGCCAGGAGACGGAACAGCCGTGGAAGCGGAGGCTTCTCTCGCTTGTGGGGCGCGCCGCGCTGCTCGTTGGTCTGACCCTGTTGCTCTTCCAGCCCTACCGCCAGAACTATGTTGCCGGCTACACCCGCATCCAGCGCTGGGAGGGCCTCTACTCGCCGCTGGGCATCTACTTGCTGCTGGTGGGGCAGTTCCTCTTTCCGCTGCTCACCCTGCTGGCCGGGGACGTGCGGCAGGCCTGGCGGCGGGTGACGGCGGTCGAGGGCGGCAGCCTGCGCCTGCCCCTGGCGCTGGCCGCTTTTGGGCTGGCGACGCTCAGCCTGGCGCTGGCGCTGAGCGGCATCCACATCGCCCTGCTGACGCTCCCCGTGGCGGCGCTGGGCCTGGCGCTGGTGCTGGACGCGCAGGCGCCCCTGGCGCGTCGCCTGGTCTGGTTCTGCGTCTCGCTGGCGATGGGGCTGTGCCTGGCCGTCGAGATCGTCGTGCTGGTGGGCGACATCGGGCGGATGAACACCGTCTTCAAGTTCTACAACCAGGTCTGGAACCTGCTTGCCGTCAGCGCGGCGGCGGCGCTGGTCTGGCTGATCGACCGGCTGCGGCGCTGGCCGATCGACGCCAGTCAGGGCTGGTGGCTGGTGATGGGCATGTTGCTCTGCATCGCCGCGCTCTTCCCCGTCATGAGCATCCGCGCCAGAGTGACCGACCGCATCGAGGGCAGCAGCCAGGTCACGCTGGACGGCATGGCCTACATGCAGGATGGCCTCATCTGGGACGTGCGCGGCCAGGTCGACCTGCAGCCAGATTACCAGGCGATCGTCTGGCTACAGGATCACGTCGAGGGCTCGCCAGTGCTCATCGAGGGGCTGGGCGAGCGCGAGTACCTGTGGGGCAACCGCGTCTCGATCTATACCGGCCTGCCGACCATCGTTGGCTGGCGCTGGCACCAATACCAGCAGCGCATCGCCGCCAACCCGGAGCAGGTGAACCAGCGCCAGATCGAAGTGATCGAGTTCTACAACACGCCGGACATCAGCCGCGCCTGGCAGATCATCGAGCGGTACGACATCGAGTACATCTACGTCGGCCTCTACGAGCGCCTCTACTATGACCGGCAGGGGCTGGCCAAGTTCAACCTCATGGCCGCCGAGGGGCAACTGCGCCTGGTCTATGGCCGCAATGGAGTGAACATCTATCAGGTTCTGCGTTGAAAGGTTGTCATCCCTCCCTTTCCGTTGTATACTGTTTTGACGTCGCCGTCAGGGGGATTCTATGCTCGAAGCCTTTTTCCGGCCATCCTCGGTCGCCGTCATCGGCGCATCGCGCGACCCCGACAAGCTGGGCTATGCAGTGTTGGCCAACCTGGTCGAAGGGGGCTTTGCCGGCGCGCTCTATCCGGTGAACCCCAAGGCTGACGAGATCCTGGGCCTGAAAGCCTACCCCAGCGTCCTGGACATCCCGGCGGCGGTCGATCTGGCGGTGATCGTGATTCCCTACCCATTCGTGCCAGCGGTGCTGGAAGAGTGCGGGCGGAAGGGCATCCCGGCGGCGGTGGTGATCAGCGCTGGCTTCCGTGAGGCCGGCAAGGAAGGGCTGGAGCGGGAGCGCGAGCTGATCGAGATCGCCCGCCGCTATGGCATCCGCGTCATCGGCCCCAACTGCCTGGGCGTCATCGACACGCGCACGCCGCTGAACGCGACCTTTGCCGCGGGCATGCCGCCGGGCGGACCGATCGCCTTCATGTCCCAATCCGGCGCGCTGGGCACGGCAGTGCTCGACATGGCGCTGGCCGGGCGCATCGGTTTCTCGCGCTTTGTCAGCCTGGGCAACAAGGCCGACGTCAACGAGGTCGACCTCTTGCGCGCCTGGGGCGACGACCCCGAATCGCGCGTCATCCTCATCTATGTCGAGGGGCTGCCCGACGGGCAAGAGTTCATGGAAGTGGCCCGCAGCGTCACGCGGCGCAAACCGGTGGTGGCGGTCAAATCCGGCGTGACGCAGGCCGGCTCGCGGGCGGTCTCGTCGCACACCGGCAGTCTGGCCGGCTCGGAGGCGGCCTACCGTGCGGCCTTTCGCCAGGCCGGCGTCACCCGCGCCGAATCGATGCAGCAGCTCTTCGACTATGCCCGCGCCTTTGCCTGCCAGCCGCTGCCGCCGGGCCGGCGCATGGCCATCGTCACCAACGCCGGCGGCCCCGGCATCCTGGCCACCGACGCGCTGGAGCACGCCGGGCTGGAGCTGGCCCGCCTCCAGCCGCAGACGATCGAGGCGCTGCTGGCCGACCTGCCCAGCGCCGCCTCGGCGGCCAATCCGGTCGACGTGCTGGGGGACGCGCTGGCCGACCGCTACGCCCACGCCCTCGAGCTGGTGCTGGCCGATCCGGGGGTCGACGGGGTGATCGTCATCGTCACGCCGCAGGCGATGACCCAGATCGAAGAGACGGCGCACGTCGTCGGGCGGGCGGCGCAGGGGGCCGACCGGCCGGTGCTGGGCTGCTTTATGGGCGAGGCGCGCATCGAGGCCGGGGTGCGGCTGCTGCGCCAGTACGGCGTGCCCAACTATCCCTTCCCCGAGCAGGCAGCGGAGACGCTGGCGGCGATGGTCGCCTACCGCCAGGAGCGCGAGCGCCCCATCTACGAGCCGACGCGCTACCCGGTCGACGCGGCGGCGGTGCAGGCGCTGTTCGAGCAGGCCCGCCGCGAAGGGCGGGTCAGCCTGGGCGAGGCCGACGCGCGGACGATCCTGCAGGCGTATGGCTTTCCCGTGCCGCCCTCTCGCCTGGCCGCCACGCCGGAGGAAGCGATCGAGGCCGCCGACGAGATGGGCTATCCGGTAGCGCTCAAAATCGCCTCGCCCGACATCCTGCACAAGACGGACGTGGGCGGGGTGCGGCTGAACCTGGGTTCGCCGGTCGACGTGCGCGACGCGTTCGACCTGATCGTCTATCGCGCCGCCCGCTACGTGCCAGGGGCGCGCATCTGGGGCTGCATGGTGCAAAAGATGGTGCCCCCGGGGCGCGAGATTCTCATCGGCGTCAGCCGCGATCCGCAGTTCGGGCCGCTGGTGGCCTTTGGCCTGGGCGGCATCTATGTCGAGGCGCTCAAGGACGTCGTCTTTCGCGTCGCGCCCTTCAGCCGGCAAGAGGCCGAGGAGATGATCCGCGAGATCCGCTCCTACCCGCTGCTGGAAGGCGTGCGCGGAGAGCCGTCCGCCGACCACGCGGCCATGGCCGATGCGCTCTGCCGGGTCAGTCAGCTCGTCACCGATTTTCCCGAGATCGTCGAACTGGACATCAACCCGCTGATGGTTTTCGAAGAAGGGCGGGGAGCAATGGCGCTGGATATGCGCCTGGTTTTGAAGAGCCAGGGGGAAAGATGAAATCTCTGTATATCACTTCGCTACAGACCTTTAGTGGCAAGACGGCCCTATGCGCGGCGCTGGGCCGGCATCTGCAGGCAGAAGGATGGCGGGTGGGCTATTTCAAGCCCCTGTCGACCCAGGCGTGGGAGCCGGTGCCGGGACGGGCGGTAGATGAGGATGCCGATTTCATCCGGCGGACGCTGGGGCTGGACGACCCGCCGGACAACCTGGTGGGGGTCGTGTTGACGCCCTCTCTGCTGCGCGACACGCTCTGTCAGTGCGCCGGGCGCGACCTGCTGGCCGAGGTGCGCAGTGCCTATGAGCGCGTGGTCGCCGGCAAGGACGTGCTGGTGGTGGAGGGCGGCGCCTCGCTGCGCGAAGGCGTGGGCATCGGCCTGGGGCCGGCGGAGGTGGCCGACGCGCTCGACGTGCCGGTGCTGGCGGTCGTGCGCTTTGACAACGAGATGAACCTGGTCGATGACTGCGTGGTGGCCCGCATCCGCCTGGGCGAGCGCCTGCTGGGCGTCGTCGTCAATGCCGTGCCGGACGAGGCGCTGGCGTTCGTCCGCTCGGTCTGCTGCCCCTGTCTGGAGGATCGCGGCATTGCCGTGCTGGGAGTCCTGCCGCGCCGTGACGAGCTGCAGGCGATCTCGGTGGGTGAGCTGGCGCAGGTGCTGAGCGCCGAGTTTCTGGCTGCGCCGCAGAAGAAGGATGTCTTGATCCAGAACCTGGTCGTGGGAGCGATGAGCGTGGAACAGGCGCTGCCACGGCTGCGCCGCATCCCGGGGTCCAAGGCGGTCATCACCGGCGGCGACCGCACGGATATGCAGTTGGCGGCGTTGGAGACGGCAAGCCAATGTCTGGTCCTTACCGGCCAGATGCACCCACAGCCGGAGGTGCTTCGTCGCGCCCAGGAGCTGGGCGTGCCGGTGCTGCTGGTGCGCCACCACACCCTGGCGGCGGTAGAGGCCATCGAGCGGGTTTTCGGCAAGACGCGGCTGGGGCAGAAGGAGAAGCTGGAGCGCTTCGAGGCGCTGGTGGCCGAGCATTTCGATTTTGCGCGGCTGTACAAAGGAATGGGACTGACAACATAAACCGAAGGAGGAAACCATGGAACGCCTGATCGAACATATCGTCGCCCGCGAGGTGCTCGACTCGCGCGGCAACCCGACGGTCGAGGTCGAGGTGATCTTGCTGGACGGCTCCTGGGGGCGCGCGACGGTCCCCTCCGGCGCCTCCACCGGCGCCCACGAGGCGCTGGAGCTGCGCGACGGCGACCCCGACTATTACGGCGGCAAGGGCGTGCTCGACGCCGTCAACAATGTGAACGACATCATTGCCGATGAGCTGTATGGCTGGGACGCCGCCGATCAGGCCGGCATCGACGCGCTGCTGCTGGAACTGGACGGCACGCCGAACAAGGGCAAGCTGGGCGCCAACGCCATCCTGGGCGTTTCGCTGGCGGTGGCCAAGGCCGCAGCCAACGCGCTGCAACTGCCCCTCTACCGCTACATCGGCGGAGTCTATGCCCGCGTGCTGCCGGTGCCGATGATGAACATCCTCAACGGCGGCAAGCACGCCGTCGACGGGCCTGACCTGCAAGAGTTCATGATCATGCCCTGGGGCGCGCCGACGTTCGCCGAGGCGCTGCGCTGGGGCGCCGAGACGTACCACGCGCTCAAGAAGGTGCTCAAGAACAAGGGCTACTCCACCGGCGTCGGCGACGAAGGCGGCTTTGCCCCCAGCCTCAAGACCAACCAGGAAGCCATCGAACTGATCCTGGAGGCCATCCAGGCCGCTGGCTACACCCCTGGCGAGCAGATCGCCATTGCCCTTGACCCCGCCGCCAGCGAGATCTACCAGGACGGCCGCTATGTGCTCAAGAAGGAGGGCCGCACCCTCAGCGGAGCCGAAATGGTCGATTTTTACACCGACTGGGTGGAGAAATACCCCATCGTCAGCATCGAAGACGGGCTGGCCGAAGACGACTGGCCGAACTGGGCGCTGATGACAGAGAGACTGGGCGGGCGCATCCAGATCGTCGGCGACGACCTGCTGGTGACCAACGTCGAGCGGGTGCGGCGGGCCATCGCCGAGCGTTCCTGCAACGCGCTGCTGTGCAAGGTCAACCAGATCGGCACGCTGACCGAGACCATCGCCGCCGTGCAGCTCGCGCAGCGGGCTGGCTGGGGCGTGGTGGTCTCGCACCGCTCGGGCGAAACCGACGATCCCTTCATCGCCGATCTGGCGGTGGCGCTCAACACCGGTCAAATCAAGACCGGCGCGCCCTGCCGCATCGACCGCGTCGCCAAGTACAACCAACTGCTGCGCATCGAGGAGGAGCTGGACGAAGAAGCCGTCTATGCCGGCAAGGACGCGCTGGCCCACATCGGGCGCTGAGCAGGAAGCAGTCCGCATGCCGCGCACCAAGATCGTCTGCACGCTGGGGCCGGCCTCAACGGAGGCAGCGGTCATCGCCGCGCTGGTCCGCGCCGGCATGAACGTCGCCCGCATCAACTTTTCCCACGGCGACCACGAGACCCACGCCCGCGTCATCGCGACGGTGCGGCGCGTGGCCGAAGAAGAAGGCCGTCTGGTGGCGGTGATGGCCGACCTGCAGGGACCCAAACTGCGGGTCGGCGCGCTGCCCGATGAGGGGGCGATGCTGACCGAGGGGGAAGAGTGGCTGCTGTCGACGCAGCCCTTCTCCCCCGGCCATATCCCGGTGCCCCACCCGGAGGTGCTGAGCGAGCTGCAGCCAGGCCAGCGCATCCTGCTCGACGACGGGCGGCTGGAACTGCGGGTCGAAGAGGTGCAGGGGGAAGGCGCCCGTTGTCGCGTCGTCACCGGCGGCCGGCTGACCTCGCGCAAGGGGCTGAACCTGCCCGGCGCCTTTCTCACGATCTCCAGCCTCACCCCCAAAGACCGCCAGGACGCCCGCTTTGCCGCCCAGCAGGGGGTCGATTTTGTGGCCCTCTCCTTTGTGCGCACCGCAAAGGACGTGGAGGAGCTGCGCGCGCTGCTGGCAGGATGGGGGGCCGACATCCCCATCGTCGCCAAGATCGAAAAGAGCGAGGCGCTGCAGGCTTTCGACGAGATACTCGGCGCAGCCGACGCCGTCATGGTGGCGCGGGGCGACCTGGGTGTGGAGACGCCCGCCGAAGAAGTGCCCTTCCACCAAAAGCGCATCATCCGCGCCTGCAACCGCGCTGGCAAGCCGGTCATCACCGCCACGCAGATGCTCCAGTCGATGATCGACTGGCCGACGCCCACCCGCGCCGAGGCCTCCGACGTCGCCAATGCCATCCTGGACGGCACGGACGCGGTGATGCTCTCCGGCGAGACGGCGGTGGGGGCCTATCCGGTCGAGGCGGTGCGGACGATGGCGTCGATCTGCGTCCACGCCGAGGCGCACCTGCCGCCAGCTCAGTACCTGCGCGATGAAAAGGCTCCCGCCTGCACCGTCACCGAGGCGATCAGCCAGGCGACGGTCGAGATCGCCTTCGAGGTAGGCGCCAGGGCCATCCTGACCGCCACCATGAGCGGGGCCACGGCGCGCATGGTCGCCCGCCACCGCCCGGCCGTGCCGATCATCGCCGCCACGCCGCAGCCGCGCACGCTCAAACGGCTGGCGCTGGTCTGGGGCGTTCAGCCGCTGCAGGTCTCACACTTTGCCAATACCGACGAGATGGTCGCCCTGATGGTCGAAGCGGCCCGCCGCGCGGGGTTCGTGCAGCCGGGCGACCGCGTCGTGCTGACGGCAGGCATTCCCTTCGGCGGGGAGGGGATGACGAATATGCTGAAGGTGCATGAGGTGGGGTAGCGGGAAGTTTGCAAGTTTGCAAGTTTGCAAGTTTGCAAGTTTGCAAGTTTGCAAGTTTGCAAGTGGGCAGGTGGGTTGGGAGAGGCTATTCGGAGACGGGGGGTTGTTCGACGACTTTGGGGGTGACGCCGGTGCCGCAGTAGGGGCAGATGGACCAGCGCGGGTCGAGGGGGCGGTTGCAGGCGATGCAGAGCTGCTTGAGACGGGTATGGCAGGAAGGACAGAACAGATACTCGAAGCGCACGCGCTGCCCACAGCCCGGGCAGACCTCAGGCTCTTCGATCGCCTGGAGCAGGGCTTCCTGTTCCAGCGAGCGCTCGTAGGCTTCGGCCAGCGTCTCGCGGGGACGCAACATCAGATAGACGATGAAGCCAACAAGAGGCAGCAACGCCACCAGAATCGTCGCCAAAATCAGCGCCAAAAAGTCCCGCGAGCGGGCGCGCATGTCGCGAAAGGTCCAGACGATCACCCCGCCATGCAGCGCGGTGAACACCACACCGCCGATCAGCGCAAACCAGAACAGCAGATCCGAGATGATTCGAAGAATGCCCTCCATCGGGCGTCGCTCCTTGTTATCATGTTGAACAGCCTGCCAGATCCGGCAGATGTGGGAGACATTATACCACCAGCCTGAGCTGGCGGCAACTTGTCATTGGAGGTGTGTCGTGTCCGAGTTTCGCATCGCCGAACATCCGATTCTGCCGCTGCCAGAGCGGCCGGGTTTCGAGTTCACCTGGCAGGGCCAGGTGATGCACGCCTGCGAGGGTGAGACCATCGCCTCGGCCCTCTTTGCCAACGGCGTGCGCATCTTTGGGCATCACCCCAAAGACGGCGCGCCGCAGGGCATCTTTTGCGCCAACGGCCAGTGCGCCCAGTGTACCGTCGTCGCCGACGGCCTGCCGGTCAAGTCGTGCATGACCATGGTGCGGCCGGGGATGAAGGTCGAGCCGCTGGAAGGCAAGCCAGTTCTGCCGGACGTCGAAGGGGTGCCCCAGATGCGCGACATCCCCACCGTGGAGGTCGAATGCCTGATCATCGGCGGCGGGCCGGCGGGACTCTCGGCGGCGATCGAACTGGGCAAGGCCGGGGTGCGCACGCTCATCGTCGACGACAAGCACCGCCTGGGCGGCAAGCTGGTGCTGCAGACGCACAAGTTCTTCGGCTCGGTGGACGACTGCTACGCCGGGACGCGGGGTATCGACATCGCCAGCAAACTGGAGGAGGAGGTGCGCCAGTACGAAAACGTCCAGTTCTGGCTCGACACCACCGCCCTGGCAGTCTATTCCGACCGCAAGGTGGGCGTGCTGCGCAGCGGGCAGTACATCATCGTCCTGCCCCATGTGCTGCTGGTGGCGACAGGGGCGCGGGAAAAGTCGCTCGTCTTTCGCGGCAACACGCTGCCAGGGGTCTATGGCGCGGGGGCATTCCAGACGCTGGTCAACCGCGACCTGGTGCGGCCGACGGAGCGGCTGTTCATCGTCGGCGGCGGCAATGTCGGCCTGATCGCCGGCTATCACGCCTTGCAGGCGGGGATCGAGGTGGTCGGCCTGTGCGAAGCGCTGCCCGAATGCGGCGGCTACAAGGTGCACAAAGACAAGCTGGCGCGGCTGGGCGTGCCGATCTATCTCTCGCACACGATCCTCAGCGCCAACGGCAGGAAAGAGGTCGAATCGGTCACCATCGCCCAGATCGACGAGAACTGGCAACCCATCCCCGGCACGGAAAAGTCGTTTGTCTGCGACACGGTGCTGGTGGCGGTGGGGCTGGACCCGGTGGACGAGTTCTACCGCAAGGCGCGCGAGTTTGGACTGCCGGCGTATGCAGCGGGCGACGCCGAAGAGATCGCCGAGGCCTCGGCGGCCATGTTCACCGGGCGCATCCGCGGCCTGGAGATCGCCAAAGCGCTGGGCCGCGACGTGGGCGAGGTGCCGCCAGAGTGGCACCGCACCGCCGAGATCCTCAAATCGCGGCCCGGCGCAGTGGTCACGGAGGACATCCCGGCAAGCGAAGAAGGGGTCTTTCCCGTCTTTCACTGCTCGCAAGAGATCCCCTGCAACCCCTGCACGTCCGTCTGTCCGCAAAAGTGCATCGTCATCGAGGGGGACGACATGCGCGGCCTGCCAGAGTACGTCGGCAACGAGTGCCTGGGCTGCGAGCGCTGCGTTGCCATCTGCCCCGGCCTGGCTCTGACGCTGGTCGATTACCGCAAGGACGCCGACTATCCCATCGTGACCGTGCCCTACGAGTTCTCGGCCAAAGCGATTCACGAGGGCGACGTGGTGACGCTGCTGGATACGGAGGGAGCGATCCTGGGCAACGGCCAGGTGGTCAAGTTGCGCTCGCCCAAGTTTGCCGACCGCGGCTTGCTGGTGCGGGTGAGGGTGGCGCGCCAGATCGCCAAACGCGTCGCCGGCATCCGCGCCCCGCAGCCCTGGGAGAGCGCGGCATTGGACGTGGCTGTCCAGCGCATGGAGGACGACGAGATCGTCTGCCGCTGCGAGCGGGTGACAGCGGGCGAGATTCGCGCGCTGATCCGCGCCGGCGTGCGGGACATGAACCACATCAAAGCGGTCACTCGCGCCGGCATGGGCGCCTGCGGGGCCAAGACGTGCGCTAACCTGATCAAGCGCCTCTTCCGCGAGGAAGGCGTCCCGCTCTCCCAGGTCACAGAGAACGTGCAGCGCCCGCTCTTTATCGAGGTGCCGCTGGGAGCGCTGGCAGGCGCAGTCAGCGAGAAAGGCGTGCTGGAAACCGCACCCGTCTCCCACGCCACCGACGCGCACGAGGGAGGGATGTAGCCAGGTTTGACAGTTTGTTTCTTACGATGTATACTCGCCAGTACAAGTCGTGACGGACAGCCGGAGTGGTGGAGCAGGCAGACACGACGCACTCAAAATGCGTTGCCCCCAGGGGCGTGTGGGTTCGAATCCCACCTCCGGCACTGAAAGACGCTTTGTAGATGGGGCCCATCGTCGCGGCCCCGTCTCTATGTTGGGGGAATGATGCGCAAAATCCTCCTGTTGGCCCTGATCGGACTGGTCGCTGGGGTAGCGCTGGGGCTGCTCATCGGTTGGGGCCTCTGGCGGGTGCAGTACACCAACACCACGCCCGCTCAACTGCGGCAGGACTATGCCAACGATTACGTGCTGATGGTCGCTGCGGCCTATCGGGTAGATGGCGACCTCGATGCCGCCCGCGACCGCCTCAGCCTGCTCGACCCCGCAGCGCCGGCCCGGCCGGTGATCGACCTGGCGGAGCAGTTGATCGCCGACGGCGGGCGCCCCGGCGACATCCGCCTGCTGGCCCGCCTGGCTCAGGCGCTGGGAGAGACGACACCCGCCCTGGAACCCTACCTGGGAGCGCAGCCGTGAGCCGCTGGAAGGAACTGCTCGCCGTGGCTGTGGGGCTGGGTCTGGGCCTGGCGCTGGGGCTGACCTACGCCTGGGTCATCGACCCGGTCGAGCTGTACAACACCACCCCTGCCTATCTCCGCTGGGACTATCAGCACGACTGGATCCGCATGGCCGCCCTGGGCTACGCCGTCGACGGTGACCTGGAGCGGGCGTTGACGCGGCTGGCAGCGCTGGACGACGAAGAGGTCCACACCGCCCTCGCCGCGCTGATCGAGAGCTATGCCGACCAGGGCCGCCCGGCGGAGACGATGCGCATGCTGAGCAGCCTGGCCCGTCGTCTCGGCGTCGACACGCCCGCCATGCTGGTCTACCTGGGGACGCCGGCCTCGACGCCTGCGCCTCCGCCCAGCCCGTCGCCGCCCCTCCCTTCGCCGCCCCTTTCGCCC
>DAOTYD010000243.1:0-5465 GCA_034435295.1 Anaerolineae bacterium
GCTGGGGACAGTTGTGGAGCGAGCGGCGCCCGCGGCAGGCAGCGCTGGCCTTTCTCGGTGCGATGGGCCTGCACAGCGTCTGGAACGCGCTGGCGGTAGGGGTTGCCGTCTCCGGCATGCTGGCGATCGGCCAGGGTGACAACCCCATCGTGGTGGCTTTCCTGGGCCTGCTGATCCTGTCCTTCCTGGCAATCCTGGCCCTGCTGGCCCTCGCCGCCCTCGTCGGCCTCATCTGGTCGGGCCGCGTGCTCGGCCAGCGCGCTGAATGTCTGTAAAGACCTTTGAGGTCTTTTAGACCTCAAAGGTCTTCTGACGTCTCCGCATCAGCGCCTCCCAGCGCCCGACCGCCTCCTCCAGATCGTAGCGCCCGCGGACAAACTGCTGCCCGGCCTGCGCCAGCCGCTCTCGCTCGTGCGGGTCGTTCAGCAGGCGCACCACCGCCGCGGCAAAGTCAGCCGCGCTGTCGACCAGCAGCAGGTGCTCGCCCGCCGTCGCGCCCAGGCCGTGGTTGCTGACCGTCGTCGCCACGACCGGCACGCCCGCCGCCAGCGCGTCGATCACCTTTTGCAGCAGCCCCCCCGCCACCAGGAGCGGCGAGACGAAAACCGTCGCCGCGCGATACCAGGGCGCCACGTCTTCGACCGCGCCGGTGACCACCACGCTCTCGCCGTCATGGTACGCCCGAATCTCGGCTGGCGGGTCGTAACCGACCACGAAAAAGCGCGCCTTTGGCACCTGCTCCCGCACCAGCGGCCAGACTGACTCCAGGAACCAGCGCACGCCCTGGACGTTGAAGGTGCGATACATCGCGCCGACGAAGAGGACGTTGGGGCCGCCCTCCACCGCCGGCGCCACGTCAGCCTGGAGCACCTGCGCCGGCACCAGGGGCAGGATCAGCACCGGCCGCGGTCGGCAGGGCGCCGCCAGCAGTTGGCGGTCGCCTTCCGAGATCGCGGCGATGACATCATAGCGGCGGTAGAGCCACGGCTCGAACCAGCGCATCGCCCACCCCGCCGCCCGCTCCGCCAGGCGGCGCAGGCCGCTCGCCGCCGCCGCCCGCTGCTCCAACATGAACCAGTTGACGTCGAGCAGGCGCAGCGAGGAGAGGGGCCGCCGCAGCCCCAGCAGGAAAATCGCCGTCTGCGTCAGCTCCACGTGCAGCCAGTCGGGCTGCACCTGTCGCAGGGCGCGGGCTGCCGCCCGCCGCAGGAGGAGATAGCTGCGCAGCCAGGCCCAGGCGCGCGGGCCGCCCAGCGCCTGGTGATGCGGCGTGGTGACGATCTGTTCGCAGTAGGGGGCCATTTCGGCCACCAGCGGGGCTTCTTCGCGGCGCAGGCGGGCGACCAGGTAGAGCTGGTGTCCCCGCCGCCGCAGCGCTTCCAACAACAAAAAGACCGCCCGCCCGCCGGCATGGCCAACCGACGGCGCGGGAAACTCTTTGTAGACGACCAGAATGCGGGCCACGGCTATTCCGGCAGCGCCAGCACTACCGTCTCGGGCTGGTTCCTGGTCTGCTGGTAGAAAAAGTCGGTCAGCGCGCGCAGCACCGCCCGCTCCACCGTCGCCGGCGGCGTGTTCGGGCTGATCCCCTGCATGGCGCGCTGGACGGCCTGGTAGGCGCCGCTCAACAGTTCCGCCTCCGCCTCAGGGGCGACGAAACCGCGCAGGGCAATGCGTGCCCCGCCGACGAGTTTGCCGCGCTGCTGATCATAGCGCAGCGCCACGACGCAGATGCCTGCCTTGGCCAGCGTCTCGCGGTCGCGGATGACCGCCGGTTTGACCGCATCGCCCACTGACTTGCCGTCGACAAAGACATAGCCGCCCGGCACGCGCTCGCCGATCTGAATCCGCTCGCCGTGAAAGGTCAGAGGGTAGCCGTTTTCGACCACGGCGATCTGCTCCGGCGCAAAACCGATCTCGCGCGCCAGACGAGCGTGGGCGTAGAGGTGGCGCAGCTCGCCGTGGATGGGGATGAAAGTGCGCGGGCGGACGATGTTCAGCAGCATCTTGAGCTCTTCCTGGCTGGCGTGGCCCGAGACGTGGATGGGGTGATAGGGGCCATAGATGACGTTGGCGCCCTTCTGGAAGAGGCGGTTGATGACGCGGTGGATCATTTCCTCGTTGCCGGGGATGGTGTGGGAGGAGAGGATCACCGTGTCCTGCGGCTCGACGCGCAGGGTGGACTGCCCGCCGCTGGCCAGCCGGCTCAGCACGGCGGTCGGCTCGCCCTGCACGCCGGTCGCCAGGATCAGCACCTGGCGCGGCGGCAGCTTGTGCGTCTCGTTCAGCATCACCTGGCTGCCTTCGGGGATGTGCAGGTAGCCCAGGCGGACCGCCATCTTGACGTTTTCAGCCATCGTCCGGCCGGCGATGGCAAAGCGGCGGCCGTAGCGGTGGGCCACGTCGATCGCCTGCTGGATGCGCGAGATGAGCGAGGCAAAGGTAGCGATGATGACGCGGCCCGGCGCGTCGCGCATCACCGCCTCCAGCGCGTTGGTGACGACCTGCTCTGAGGGCGTGGTGCCGGGTTCGGTGGCGTTGGTGCTGTCGGCCAGCAGCGCCAGCACCCCGCGCCCGCAGAACTCGGCCAGTTTGGCCACGTCCGTCGGCCAGCCGTCGACCGGCGTATAGTCGAGCTTGAAATCGCCCGAGTGGACGATCAGGCCGGCGGGCGTGGTGATGCCCAGCCCCACCGTGTCGGGGATCGAGTGGCAGACGTGGAACGGCTCGATGGTGAAAGGGCCGATCTGGAGCGTATCGCCCGGCGCGTAGGTGTGGATCGTCACCGCCTCGCCCAGGTGGGCGCGGTGCAGCTTGACCTCGATCAGGCCCTGGGTCAGCCGCGTGGCATAGATGGGGGCGTTGAACTCGGCCAGGAAATGGGGCAGCGCGCCGACGTGGTCCTCGTGGCCGTGGGTGATGAGGATGGCGCGGATGCGCTCTTTCTTGTCGTGCAGATAGCTGTAATCGGGAATGACGTAATCGACGCCGAACATGTCGAACTCGGGGAACATCAGCCCTGCGTCGATGACCAGGATGTTGCGGCCATATTCGATGGCGGCCATGTTCTTGCCGACCTCGCCCAGCCCGCCGAGGGGGACGATGCGCAAATGTTCGGTCATGGGACAGTCTCCGTCGGGGAGGCGGCCCTGCGTTGCCGCGCCGCCTCGAAAAGGATCACCGCCGCTGCGACGGCGGCGTTGAGCGATTCGACTGTGCTGGCCATGGGGATCGTGATCTCGGCGTCGGCCAACGCCGCGGCCTGGGCATCTGCCCCGGCAGCCTCGCCGCCGATGACGAGCGCTGCCGGCTCGCGCCAATCGACCGCCGCATAGTCCAGCCCTCCCCGCGTGCTGGCCAGGTAGATGCGGCAGCCTTCCAGCGCGGCGGCGATCCGTTCCCAGCGCAGCGCGGCAATGGGCAGGTGAAAGTGGGCGCCCATCGCCGCGCGCACGACTTTGGGGTTGGTGGCATCGACCGTGCCGGGCGCCAGCAGTACCTGGTCGACGCCGGCGGCCAGCGCCGCGCGCAGCGCCGTGCCCAGGTTGCCGGGGTCGCGCAGCCGGTCGAGGACCAGCGTCAACGTGGGGTGGGGAGGGAGGGGCAGTTCGGGCAAGGGGATGACGGCCAGCAGCCCCTGGGGGGTTTCCGTGCCCGAACATGCCGCCATCACCTCGTCGCTGACCGCCTCACAGGAAGCGCCGGCCTGCCGCCAGCGGTCCAGCAGGGCAAGGGCACGGGAGTCGCTTTCAGCCTCGGCGGTATAGAAAACCAGGTGCGGGATGACGCCAGCGCGGGCGGCCTCGTCGCAGAGACGCAGCCCTTCGATCACAAAGCGGCGTTCGCGCTGGCGGACGCGGCGGCGTTCCTGCAGGGCCAGGACCAGACGAACGCGTTCATTCTTCAGGCTCGTGATCATGCGAACAGGAAAAGGGCCGGAAAGGAACCTGCTTCCGGCCCCTCTCGTGCCGACGCTGCTACGGCGATGGTGGGATGCGAATCACCTGGCCGACATAGATGGCATGGGGGTTGGCGATGCCGTTGTAGGAGGCCAGGTAGAGATAGCTCATATTGTAGCGCAGGGCGATGCGGAAGAGATTTTCGCCCGGTTGAACAACGTGCGTTCTCTCGCCGCCCGGCTGGGGCGTAGGGATGGACGTGCCGCCCGCCGGGATGCGGATCACCTGCCCCGGCTGGATCAGGTTGGGGTTGGTGATGCCGTTGAAAGCAGCCACCTCCTCGAAGGTCAGCCCATAGCGCCGGGCGATGCTGAACAGCGTATCGCCAGGCCGAACGGTGTAGCTCGTCTCGCCACCAGACACCACAGGGGAGGGCTGAACCTCCGGCGTCTGGACAGGCGTGACAACAACCTCCACGGTCGGCTCGGGCGTTGGCTCCTCCGTCACGACGACGGTTGGCTCCTCGGTGGCGGTGGGTGTAGGCTCAGGCGTGGGTGTGTAGGCCGCCGCTCTCGCCGTCATCGTGACGTTGTAGATGGCTGCTTCAATCTCCAACTGATCCATCCCCTCTTCGACCTGCTGCATCTGGGATGGCGTAGGGGTCACATCCGGCGCGACGGGCATGTAGCAACCTGTCAACAGTGCTGCGGTCATCACCAATCCAGCCACCAACAGGAATACACGGGGTTTGTTCATCTGCTGCCTCCTATATTTGAGCCGCCGGGTCATGGTTACATAATACCATAACGCAAGAACAGCGTCAAGCGCCGCGCCGGGGCAGGACCCCCACCACCGCCACTCCCATCTCTTCCAGTTCCTCTGGCTCGCGCACCGTCGGATCGAGGTAATGCCACGCCAACGCCAGTCCCGCGCCGACGGCCAGCGCCAGCCCCAGGCGCACCGCCGGCCCCATCAACTGCGCCCGCAGCCCCGGCCCGACGGGAGCAGGCCGGGGATCGTCCAGCCGCCGCACAGGCGACTCCAGCCCCTCCAACTGGGGAAAGTAGGCTGCCCCGTTCTCGGTCAGCTCCAGCGACACCGCCTCGGCCACGGCCTGCGCCCCGGCTGCGTCCGGCCAGGTCAGGTAGACGACCAGGATCGACTGAGCGTTGTCGGTGGTGATGCGCCCCTGGATCTCGGTCGGTTCGACCGCCATACCCTGATCCGCCAGGCGCATGGCCACCGCGCCGGCGAAAGCGCCGGTCTCGGCAATGTCCGCCAGGCCGTTGGCGATGTATTCAGAGGTCAGCCACGGATAGTAGCGGTCATAGTCCTGGCTCAGCCCGGCCGGGGCGGTGCCGGCGGAAAAGCGCATCACCACCTGGTAGAGCGCCGCCGGCGGGCGATAGGTCGCTGCGGTATGGACCAGCACAACCAGCACCGGCGCGGCGACCAGCCACCAGCGGCGCATCAGCACCCGTAAGCAGGTTTTGAGCTCCATCACTCTGTCACCCCTTCCCCTTGTCACCTTGTCTCCCCCTCACCTTGTCCCCCCCTCACCTTGTC
>DAOTYD010000244.1:0-8310 GCA_034435295.1 Anaerolineae bacterium
ATCCAGGCGCGTGCCACGTCGCCAGGCGGCGAGCAGCCCCAGCGCCATGCCGATGATCATGGCCAGGATCTCGCCGCCCAGCACCAGCACCACCGTGCGCCAGACCCGCTCGGCCAGCAGCTCGCTGACATCACGCCGGTTGGCGAACGAGATGCCCAGGTTGCCCTGGAAGAGGTTGCGCCAGTAGGCGGTGAACTGGGTGTCGAACGCCCCGATCACGTCGCCTTCGCGTAGCCGTTCCACGTCGAGCCAGACCGGCTTATCGAGGCCAAACTGGTTGCGGAGGCGCTCCTGCGCCTGGCGCGTCATGCGCGGGCTGTGGATGATCAACCGCACCGGATCGCCCGGCAGGACGCGGAAGAGCAAAAAGTTGAACACGATCACGGCAACCAGCGTGACCGTGGCAAAGATCACTTTGCGCAGAAAGAGATTGCCGCGCTGCATGGGCCTCGCGTCAGGGCATCACGGGCCTTGCCGTGAGGAAAGCCGACTTCCAGAGGATGTCCCCCGCTTCCAGGCCAAAGCCGGTAAAGCGGTCGCTGCGATAGGCCTGTGTCGTCTTGGCGTAGGTGAGGACGATGTAGGGGCGGTCATTGAAGAGCTTTTCCTGCATGCGCCAGATGATCTCGCGGCGCGCCTGGTGGTCGACGGTGACGGCCTGCCGGGCGTACATCTCTTCGAACTCTTCGTCGCAGTAGCCGCTGTCGTTCCAGCCGCCTTCCTCGCGCTGGTCGCAGGTAAAGATGAGCATGGCAAAGTCGGGATCCGGGTCGAGGCCCCAGCCCCAATAGATCATGTCAAAGTCATAGTCGGGATAGAGGCCGATGAGGCTGTCCTGGTCCATCAGCGTCGGCGGAGCGGAGATGCCGATCTGGGCCAGGCCGTTGGAGATGATTTCGAGGATGCGCGCGTTGCTGGCGCCCTCGGTGGCGTAGAGGCGGTACCGCAGCGGATTGCCGTTGTGATCCTCGCGGATGCCGTCGCCGTTGCTGTCGATGTAGCCGGCCTCTTCGAGAACGCGGTTGCCCGCGGCGATGTCGAAGGGGATGTCCTGGATGTCGCTGTTATGCCAGTCGCCCATAGAGGTGGGGATGATCGTTGTGGCCGGCTCGGCATAGCCCAGGTACGCCACGTTGACGATCTGCTGCTTGTCGATGGCGTGGGCGATAGCCAGCCGCACCGCCGGATCGTTCAGGCTGGCCGGCTGGGTGCCGTTCTCGTGCGAGTTGATGATCAGCTCGTCGATCGAGGTCGATTCCATGATCGCCAATTCGATGTTCTCGGCGGTCTCCAGCGTCTGGAGGGCCGTGGCGGGGATGGTATCGGCGGCGATGACATCGATCTCGCCGGCCAGGAGCGCCTGCACTGCCGCGTCCTCCGTGGCAAATTCGCGCCAGACCACGCGGTCGATCTCGGGCATGCCGCGCCAATAGTTCTCGTTGGCTTCCAGCACCAGGTACTCGCCCTCCACCCACTCGGTCAGGCGATAGGGGCCGGTGCCGATGCCAGCGGCAATGTCCTCGAACTCGAGGATCTCGTCAGGGGTCATTTCGCCCCAGACGCTGCGCGGCAGGATCCAGACGTACATGAGCAGGTATTCCATGTTGCCCACCGGTTCAGAGAGCGTGACCTGCAGGGTGGTCTCGTCCAGGGCGACGATCTCCTGAAAGCTGGCCAGGTAGAAGCTGAAGGTCTCGATCTTGTTTTCGATGGTCCAGTTGAGGCTCCAGGCGATGTCCTCGGCGGTACAGGGGCTGCCGTCGTGGAAGGTTACCCCCTCTCGGATTTTGAACGTCCAGACCAGCCCATCGTCCGAGACAGTCCAGCTTTCGGCCAGGCCAGGCACAAAGCGGCCGATGCCCGCTTCTTCCACCAGCGTGTCATAGATGAGATAGCGGATGACATAGCCGTACCAGCCGATGGCGGGATTGGCCGTATCCCAGATGTAGGTCGTGCCGACGGTGAGGGTGGTGAACCCGCCGGACGGCACGGGGGTCCCGCGGGGCGCACAGGCGGTCAACAGAAGGGCGGCAACAACGATCGAGGTCAATCCAGAGACAAACCAGCTTGGTTGCTTCATCTCGGTTTTCCTTTCGATAGACTGGCTGCAGGGGTATAGGGCGATTGTAGCCCTTTTTTCTCTACAGCGCAAATGTGTTGTTGCAGTCTGAACTTGTTACCAAAGTTGAAATCGTCCGTCTGTATCTGCCTACCCCTACCCTCCCGCAGGTTAGAAAGTGGCAGGCAAGAGGGCAAGCAGCTCATTGCGGCGCACTCCGATGCGGAGATTGCGCCCAGACCTGCGGGAGGGTAGGCAGTTACCATGGACGATATAATGCAAATGCCCTGCCTCGTCAGGAGATTCGAAGGGCGGAGTGACGAGACTGTAGATGAGTGCCAGAATGAAAAAAGTCAAACTCAGCACAAATAGGCAAAGCCTGCCTGATTTTCCAGTCGCCATAGATGTAACCTCAGGTTTGTAAGCAGTGTGCCACTCAACGGCTGGCTGTTCTTGTTTTACTGATCTCTGGAGATTTCTGGATAGCGCTGGCAGACCATTCTACCATGACTTGACCGGTTGCGGTATTGCAAGACCGCGGGGAGCGTATAGGTTGGAAAGCGCGAGGGTAAACCCCATTCGAGTGGAAAAAGAGCCATCTCTATATCCCCGCTGCGATACACTCCCCACCCTCTTCTGGACGAGCGAGCCATTCTGTGCTATATTGCAGGCAGAGGGGGAGGGCCCTACCCTCCCGCCGGTTGGAGCGCAACAGTGGGAGGCGAGCGCATACTGGTTGTCGACGACAGCGTCGAGATTCAGGACATCATCCGTGACCTCATCCTCAGGCCGGCGGGCTATCGCGTGCTGCAGGCGATGGACGGACCGGAAGGGCTGCGGCTGGCTCTCCAGGAGCAACCCGACCTGATCCTGCTCGATGTTCAACTGCCCGGCATGAGCGGCATGCAGATCCTGCAGGCCCTCGGCGAGCGCGGTGTCACCATCCCTGTGATCTTGATGACCGCGCACGGCTCGCAGGAACTGGCAGTGCAGGCCCTGCGCCTGGGCGTGCGCGATTATGTGATCAAGCCTTTCGAGCCGGCCGAGATGGCCACGGCAATCGACCGTGCCCTGGCCGAGAGCCGCCTGCGCCAGGAGCGGGATGGCCTGATCGACCAGCTCGAAAAGGCCAACCAGCGCCTGCAGCAGCAGGTGCAGGAGATGAACACCCTGCGCTCCATCGGTCAGTCCGTGGCGGCGCTGCTCGACCTGGAGACGGTCCTCAAGCGCGTGGTCGAAGCGGCGGTCTTTCTGACGCATGCCGAAGAGGGGCTGCTCCTGCTCCTGGAGCCGGAGAGCGGTGACCTGGTGCTGCGGGCTGCCAGGAACATCGACGATAAGCAGGCCCGCGAGCTGCGCATCCGCGTTCAGGATTCGCTGGCCGGCCAGGTGGTGCGCAGCGGCGAGCCGCTGCTCATAGCCGAGGGACAGCCCAAAGTGGCGACCGGCTATCTGGTGAACTCGCTGGTCTATGTCCCCTTGCGCGGGCGCGAACGGGGGGTGATCGGCATCCTTGGCGTGACCAACCGCCGCGTCAATCGCGCCTTTACACCGCGCGACGTGCGGCTGCTGGCTGCCCTGGCCGATCAGGCGGCCATCGCGCTGGAGAACGCGCGCCTCTACCAGGAGGTCGAGGCGGCACGGCACAGGCTCGAAGCGGTGCTGCTCGAAATCGAAGAGGCGGTGGTCATTTTGGACCCCAACCTCTCCATTCTCCTCTGCAATCCGGCGGCGGGGGCGGCGCTCGAGTTCACCTGCCCCGTCGTGGGCGCCCCCGCGCTCCAGGTTATCCGGTTGTCCGCTTTACAAGAGCTGATCTTGGGGGGCGCCCGCAGCGGAGAGGCCCTTCGCGCCGAGGTCGAGGGCCGCAGCGGACGCATGTATGACGCCCAGATACGGCCGGTCGAGGGCGTGGGCTATGTCCTGACGATGCAGGACATCACCCATTTCAAGGAACTCGACCGGGTCAAGTCCGAGTTCGTGGCCATGGTTTCCCATGACCTGCGCACCCCGCTGACCACCATCCGCGGCTATGTCGACCTGCTGGAAAAGGTGGGGCCGCTGAATGAGACGCAGATGCAGTTTATTGGCCGGGTGCGCGACAGCATGGAGCACATCATTGGTCTGATCAGCACCCTGCTCGACCTGGGCCGCATCGAGGCCGGCTATGATCTGGAGATGGAGCCGCTCCATCTGGAGAGCATTATCGATGCCGTGGTCGACGAGTTCATGCCGCAGGCGGAGCAGAAGGGATTGACGTTGCGTTGGAAACGCCAGCCCCTGCCGCTCGTGCGCGGCAGTCCGCAGCGGCTGCGGCAGGTGATGGAAAATCTGCTCAGCAACGCCATCAAGTACACCAATCCTGGCGGCTGGGTTGCCGTCGAGGCCGCCCAGGACGGGGAGCACGTTGTGGTGCATGTTTCGGACAACGGCATAGGCATTCCCCTTGCCGAACAGCCTTTCATCTTCGACCGTTTCTACCGTGTCAGGGGAGGAGAGACGGAGCAGATCGAAGGGACGGGGCTGGGGCTTTCGATTGTCAGGTCGGTGGTCGAAAAGCACGGCGGCCGCGTCTGGGTCGACAGCCGGCCTGGTGAAGGTTCTACCTTCAGCTTTGTCTTGCACACGATGGAGTGATCAGGGCAGGACAAGGATCGAGACGGGGGCGCTCCGCAAGGGGCGCCCCGCGCTGTCTATGCCCCTTGCCGTGAAGGTGTGCTCGCCGGGCGTCAGTTGCCACAGCGACTCGTAGGGCGGCGCGGAAAATGTCGCCAGGACCGCGCCATCGACGTAGAGGGTCACCTCTGCGGGCGCGATGTCGCCCGCCGGGCGGACGGCGACGCGGATCGACTGGTAGGCCAGAGGCACTGTCGGCGAGAGGCGGTAAATGGCGCCGTTGTCGGGCCGGGCCATGACCAGTTCCTCTTCTGGAATGAGGCTGCCTGCCAGCGTCCCCGCGCCAGGGGCAGGGAGGAGGGGCCAGCCCTGCTCCCGCGCCCACGCTTCCAGCTCCGGCGGGGGAAAGACATAGACCCGTTCCACCACAGCGGCGGGGGGCGTGTCGGCTGTGGCCGGCTGGCCTGTGCGGGCGTCGATACGGACGGGGCGATACCAGTCGTCCGCGCGCAGGGGGACGGTGCCTTCGATGAACAGCTCGCTGCGCGTGCGTGGGCAGTAGGGCGTCGGCAGCAGGCCAGAGGGTATGCAGACCTGCGCCCGCGTCATCCCTGGCGGCTGCTGGAAGGACAGCACGGGCTGCCCGCGCAGTGCCGCTTCCATAAAGTCGTGCCAGATCGGCCCGGCCCCGTCGATGCCGGAGACGTGCACCATCGAGCGGCCGTCGGCGTTGCCGGCCCAGACGCCGGTCACGAGCTGCGGCGTGTAGCCCACCGTCCAGTTGTCCCGCCAGTCGGACGAAGTGCCGGTCTTGGCCGCTGCCGGGCGGGAGAGGCGCAGGACGCTGTAACGGCCAAAGGCGGGCGCGCGGGCGGTGTTGTCGGAGAGGATGTCGGTGATGAGATAGGCCACGCGGGGGTCCAGCACCTGCGGGCCGCGCGCGGCGCGGTTCTGGTAGCGCAGCGCGCCGCTGGCGTCCCGCACGGTCAGGACAAAGTGCGGCTCGACGCGGTAGCCGCCGTTGGCAAAGGCGGCGTAGGCGGCGGTCAATTCCAGCAGGCGCACTTCGCCGCCGCCCAGCGTCAGCGCCAGGCCGTAGCGTTCTCCCGTGCCGAAGGAGGAGAGGCCCAGGTCGTTTGCCAGCTCGACCATCTGTTCCACCCCCACCATCTGCAGGACGTACACCGCCGGGATGTTGTAGGAGCAGGCCAGCGCCTCCCGCGCCGGGACAGGGCCGTGGAAGCGCTGGTCGTAATTGAGCGGCACGTAGGGGCGGCCCTCCCGCGTCGGGAAGGCCGTCCGCACGTCCGGCAGCACCGAGGCGGCGGTCAGCGGCGCGGGGCGGCGGGGGTCGAAGGCGGCGGCATAGGTGAGCGGCTTGATCGCCGAGCCCGGCTGGCGCAGGGCCAGCGCCGCATTGACCGCGCCGTCGATGGCCGGGTCGAAATAGTCGGGACTGCCCACCATCGCCAGCACCTGACCGCTCTGCGGGTCCAGCGCCACCAGCGCGCTGTTGTTGACATCGTGGAGCGGGCTGTCCTCCTCGACCTGGCTCAGGGCGTGCAGGTGGCGGCGCATGATGCGCTCGGCGGTGTGTTGCAGGTCCAGGTCGAGGGTGGTGGTGACGACCAGGCCGTCGTTGTAGAGCGCTTCCAGGCCGAACTCGCGCTCCAGCCATGCGCGCACGGCCATGACAAAGTGGGGGGCCTCGATGGGGAAGGGGGTTGCCGCAAAGTGCAGGCGCTCCTCAGCGGCCAGGCGGGCCTGCGCGGCGCTGATATAGCCCTGCTCCGTCATCAGCCGCAGCACGACTGCCTGCCGTTCCCGCGCCGCCTGGGGATCGAGGAGCGGATCGTAGACGGCCGGCGCCTGGGGGAGGCCGGCCAGCAGGGCGCACTCGGCCAGGTCCAGCTCGCTGGCGCTCTTGCCAAAGTAGGCGCGGGCGGCGGCCTCGATGCCATAGGCCAGGTTGCCGTAATTGACCTCGTTGAGGTAGAGGGCCAGCACCTGTTCTTTGCTGTAGGTGCGGGCGATGCGCCAGGCCAGGATCGACTCGCGCAGCTTGCGCGCCAGCGTCTGCTGGGCCCGTTGCTCCGGGCTCAGCAGCAGATTGCGCGCCAGTTGCTGGGTGATGGTCGAACCGCCGGCCAGCACTTCGCCGCCCTGGAGGTTGATCCACAGGGCGCGGACGATCCCCGCCGCGTCGACGCCGGGGTTGGTGTAAAAATTGGCGTCTTCCGTGGCGATGGTTGCCTGCTGGCAGTAGAGGGGGATTTGCTCCAGCGGCAGCGGCCTGTGGCGGCCGGCATGGGGGTCGGAAATCTCGTACAGCAGCCGGCCGTTGCGGTCCAGGATGCGCGACGAGACGCCTGCCTGGTGCTCATAGAGACTCTCCGGCGAGGGCAGGTCAGCCAGCAGGGCGTGAGCCGCCAACCCTGCTGCGGCAGCGCCAATGGCCAGCAAGACCAGCGCCAGGGCGAGGATGCGTCGGGCTCTCATCGTTACGTTTTACGTGTTGCGTGTTACGTGTTGCGTGTTGCGTGTTGCGTGTTGCGTGTTACCGTCGTCGCAGCCAGTACCAGGCAGAGGCGCGGCCGTTGGGGTCTTTGCCCTGCTCCTGGCGCTCGATGGCGAATGCTCCGCCGAAGAGATCGATCACCTGGGAGGGGGCAAGCCCCGGCGCGCGGCGGGCTGGACGCGGCAGGAAGGCGTAGAGCATGTAGAGGCCGGCGGGGCGCACCAGGCGGGCCACTTCGGCGGCGGCCTGGCTGCGTTTGTCGAGGGGGATGCTGTGCAGGCAGCCGATGTCGAGCGCCAGGTCGAAGAGGCCGTCGAGGAAGGAAAGATTGCTGATGTCGGCGCGGTAGAAGGCGATGCGCAGGCCAACGCGCCGGGCTTTCCGCCGCGCCTGCCAGATGGCCAGGGCGGAGAAATCGACCCCCACTGCCTCCCAGCCGTGGCGGGCCAGGTAGATGCAGTTCGTGCCGCTGCCGCAGCCCAGATCGAGGGCGCGGCCAGGGGAGGGCGCGGCCTCGACCTCCGTCACCACCTCCGGCGGGACGATCCCGCTGTTCCACGGCGCCTTGCCGCTCAGATACTTGAACTCGAACAACCACCTTCCCATGCCTTGTCCCCTTCCCCCCTACGGCTCGACCACCACCTCCAGCCCCTCGGTGGGGATGACCTCGAAGAACGTGTTGCCGGGCTTGAGCGGGATGGGATTGCCGAGTTCATCGGTCAAGGTCAGCATGTCCCAGCGCTCCTGGCGGTTCCAGACGCCGACCAGTTGGACGCCGTCGCGGAAGATGAGGGCGCGGCGGTAGGGGTTGTCCTGGTTCCACAGCGCCCAGCGGATGGAGAGGGCGCCGCTGTGTGGCTCTTCGACGATGTCCGTATCCCACTGGGCGACGTAGAGGACGACGACGTTGGCGGCGCTGAGCTGGCTGTTGTCGAGCGCGTCCAGGTGCGGCTCTCCGTCCGACCAGCGCAGGTAGCGGCCGCTGGTCGGGTCATAGCGCCACTCGGCGTCCAGGCTGCGCCAGCGCACCCAGATGTAGGCGGCCGGCTGGCCGTCCTGGGGCGGCGTTGGGTCGAACACCATCCCCTCCAGCCCTTCCTGTCGTCCGCTGATGCCG
>DAOTYD010000245.1:0-8696 GCA_034435295.1 Anaerolineae bacterium
CTCCGTGTCTCCTTGTCTCCCCCTCTCCCCCTCTCCCCCTCTCCTTGTCCCGGAAAGTGAGCGGAGATGGAAGAGATTGTCACACTGGCGCGCGAAGAGACAGAGCGCGGGGAGGTGGTGCTGCGGCGGCGGGAAACGGCGGAGGGCCCGGTCTATGAGATCATCTCGAACGGGGTCTTTCTCATGGCCAGCAGCAATGCCTTTTCCGCCCGCGAGTTGGCCCGCCTGGGGCTGGAACCGCTGCGCGAGCGGGATAATCTGCGCGTGTTGGTCGGCGGGCTGGGCATCGGCTACACGCTGCAGGCGGCGCTGGAGCAGCCCGGCGTGGCCCGCGTCGAGGTGGTGGAGGTCGAGCCGCTGATCGTGGAATGGGCGCGCGCCTATTTTGGCCCGCTCAACGGCGACGCGCTGGCCGACGCGCGCGTAGAGGTGGCGGTGAGCGACCTGGCGCGCTACCTGGAGACGGCGACAGGCCCTTATGACGCGCTGCTGCTGGACATCGACAACGGGCCGACCTGGCTGGTGGTGGAGGAAAACGCGGCGGTCTATAGCCGCGCTGCGCTGGAGCGCATGCGCTCGCTCTTGAGGCCGGGCGGCGTGCTGGCCGTGTGGGCTGCCGAGGCGTGCCCCGACTTTTTCGTCGCGCTGGAGGAGACCTTTGCCTGGGCGGACGAGTGCGTCGTGGTCGAGGATGTCGAAGGCCGCCGGACGGACTATTTCATCTATCGTGGAGGCAGGGCCTGATCACCTATCCCCAACGTAACTGCCTGCCCTCCCGCAGGTTGGGGCGCAATTTGCAGCCCAAATCGCACTTCAATGGCTACTCCGACACCAGGCGGCGACGAAGCAGGCCGCCCGGCGGCCCTCGACGATGACCGTCTCACCTACGGCCCGTAGGTCTGGGCCAGGTAGTTGACCAGGATGGCCTGCTCGGCCTCGTTCAGCGGTGCTCCCTTGTTGACCATGCGGGCGACGATGTCCGCCCATTCTTCCTGGGTCATCTGGGCCGAGGTCACCCGGTTGAGCGAATGGCAGCCGGTGCAGCGATCCTGCAGGAGCGTTGCCCCATTGGCGGCGGGCTGATCTGTCTGCGTGGGTGTGGTTAGCGGTTCGGGTGCCGTGCCGCCGCAGGCCGACAGCATCCCCGCGGCCAGTGGCAGAAGGACGAACAGCGTGATCAGAACGGTCCTTGTGCTCATTCATCTCCTTTCCTTGGGGAATCTGGCTACAGCTTTCAGAATATGAAACTTTCTGCGTAACTGCTCAGCCTGTCATTCTGAGCGCCCGAAGGGCGCGAAGAATCTCGTTCTTAGAGCACAATGCCCCCATCCCCTAACGAGATTCCCTTCGCCTTCGCTCAGGGCAGGCTTTGGCGCTTCGCGCCTCAGAATGACATTCGCAGAAGCTACAAGCACGCAGTTGATCTCCAGCCTGAGCAATTACCTTCCTGCTCAATATTCCGTAATCTCCCCACCGCTAATGGTGCGGGTCTCGTTGAGGTCGAGCGGAAAGTCCCGTCCGGCGGCGATGAACCCTTCGGGGGAGTACGCGCCGGTGGCGGGCCAGGTGCCGATTTCCTCGTGGTCGGTGAAGCGCATGCGGGTGATGACCTTCGGCCCTTTGTAGCCGTAGAGCGGGGGGACGATCAGCCGCAGCGGTGCGCCGAACTCGTCCAGCAGCGGCGCACCGTCCATCTCGTAGGCCAGGAGGACGCGCGGGCGGGCGAGTTCGGCGATGGCGAGCGATTCGTGGTAGCCGTCGGCGCACTCAAAGCTGACCCAGGTGGCCTCGCGGCGCGGACGGACGAGCTCCGCCAGGGCGTCGTAGGTAAAGCCGGCCCATTGGGCGCGGGCCGACCAGCACTCGACGCACTTCATGCGCGTGTTCTGTTCCACGCGCGGCAGGGCGCGCAGTTCGTCCAACGAGAAGGATCGCGGCGCGTCTACCAACCCGTCCACCGTCAACTGCCAGAGGCGGTGGTCAATCGGGACGTAGGGGCGGAAGTAGCGCACGTTCCAGTTTGGGTTCACCGCCGGACGGTTCTGGTTGGTCAGCGCTCGCTGGCTGGCCTGGGTAGGAACGGAGGTGGGGCGGGTGGAGGGGGGTGGCGCGCCACAGGCAGCGGCCAGCGCGCCCAGGCTGCCCAGCGTCGCCGCGCGGATGAATTGTCTGCGGGTCCAGCTCATTTCCTTCTCCCAATCACCGCCGCAATCACCGCTTCCAGCGCTAAAGGCTGCCCATCTGGCAAACTCAGCCCCGCTTCCTGCGCCAGACGGGCGGCTTTTTCTTTCACGTCCTGCTCGCTGGCGGGGTGGCTGCGGACGACGGCAAGCAGCCCGGCTGCCCGCTCCTTCTGGCCCTGTCGGACATAGGACGCCGCCAGATTCAGCAGGATTTTGGTCGCCATCGTCGTGGTCTGGCTCTGGACGGCCTCCTCCAGCGCCTCGGTCAGGTAACGGATGGCAAGGTCATCGTCTCCGACGAGGCTGGCGATCTCTCCCAGGTTGTTCAGGCAGGACAGGATGGCCCAGCGGTCGCCGATGGCGCGCCCGATGGCCAGCCCCTGCTGATAGGATTGCTGCGCGGCAGCATGGTCACCGAGGATCAGGGCGATTTCTCCCAGGTTACTGAGTGCAATGGCCTCGCCAGCCGTATCGCCGATGTGGCGGCAGATTTCCAGGCTCTCCTGGTACATGGCGCGAGCTTCCGCATAGCGTCCCTCACAATGCAGGACGGTGCCCAGGTTGTTGAGGTGAACGGCGACGTTGAAAGGGTCGTCCAGTTCGCGGCTGAGGCTCAGGCATTCCTCGAAGGCCTGCTGCGCGCGGGCGTAATCGCCGCGATGAGTGAAGACATCGCCCAGGGCGTTGAGCGCCATCGTCACCAAATGCGGGTCGCCGCTGGCCTGGGCGAGCGCCAGGCTCTCTTCCAGCAGCGCCTCTGCTTCGTCGACCTTGCCGCTGTCGGAGCGGGCGGCGCTGAGCAGAAAGAGCGCGCGGGCGGCACCCTCGTCGTCGCCGATCTTCCGCGCCAGCGTCAGGGCCTGTCGGGCCAGGCGGGCCGTTTCTTCGCTGTGTCCTTCCTTGCGGGCGATGTTGGCCAGGCCGACCAGGGCAAAGACCTGCTCGACTGGCTCTTGCTGCTCGATGAGCGCCAGGGCGCGTTCCAGCGCTGCCCGGCTCTGGGGATATTGGCCCTGCTGCTGGTGGAGCATCCCCTGCCGCGCCAGCAGCCGGGCGACCAGAGCCTGCTCTTGGGGCTCGCTCTCCCAGCGAGCGATGGCCTGGGCCAGGAGTTTGATCCCCTCGGGGAAGTGGCCGCGTATGTCACAGAAGCGGTAGACGCTGTCCAGGCTCTGGGCGACGGCTTGCGCGTCTCCCCGTGCCACGGCCAGCCCCCAGGCAAGGAGGACATTCTCGAACTCTTGCCCAATTTCCTCCAACGCCTCTTTCTGTTGCGGGCTTTTCAGGCGTTCGGCCTGTTGGGCCAGGAAGGCCGCCAGACAATGGATGTAGCGGCCCAGAGCTTCCTCCCTTGCTGCCGGTTCGGCATTCAGCTTTTCTGCCGCGTACTGACGCAACAGTTCGTGCATGCTGCAGCGGCCGGCGGGGTCGCGGCGGAGGAGGGATTTCTCCACCAGCGCTGCCAGCGTCTCCGGCGAGGCCCCGCTGACCTCAAGGGCTGCCTCGGCCCGGCATCCTCCGCGAAAGATCGCCAGGCGGGCCAGCGCATCCCGCTCTGGCGCCGAAAGCATCTGCCAGGAATATTCGAACGTTGCCCGGACGCTGCGCTGCCGTTCCGGCACCGGGTGCAGTCTCGTCGTCAGAATATCCAGATTGTGTTCCAGGGCAAGGGCAATTTCCTGGCACGAGCGCGTGGCGACCCAGGCGGCGGCCAGCTCGACCGCCAGCGGCAGGCCTTCGGCCAGGCGGCAGATGCGCGCGACGGCGGGCGCTGTGGCCTCGCTGAGCGCAAAGCGTCGGTCGGCCTGGAGGGCGCGTTTGTGAAACAGCTCCACCGCGTCGTAGCCGGTCAGCTCTTCCTCCTTCACTGCAGCGGCATCGGGATAGCCCAACCCCTCCAGTTGATAGACCCACTCCTGGCGCAGGGCCAGCCGTTCGCGTGAGGTGACCAGGATGGTCAGCCCTGGCGCTTCTTGCAGCATAGCGGACAACAGATCGGCCCCTTCCAGGAGGTGCTCCATGCCGTCCAGCACCAGCAGAATATCTTGGGCGCGCAGGTAGCCCACGAGCTGCTGAAGGGGCGTCTTGAGGCCGTGGAAAGTCAGGTTTAGCGCCTCGGCGATGACCGGAATCATCTCTTCGGGCGTCTCGACAGCAGTGAGAGGGATAAAAACCACGCCGTCGGCGAAAAGGCCGCGCTGGTCTGCCGCTGCCTGAATGGCCAGGCGGGTCTTGCCCACACCGCCAGGCCCGACGAGGGTCAGCAACCGGCAGTCGGGATCGGCCAGCCGCTCGGCGATCTCGGTCAGTTCCCCCTGGCGGCCCACAAACGGCGTCGGCTGCTCCCCTGCCCCCTTGTCCCCTTGTCTCCTGGTCTCCTGGTCTCCTGGTCTCCTGGTTTCCTTGATTTGCCGATACAGTGCCACTGTCTCAGCGGTCGGCTCGATGCCCAGCTCCCTGGCCAGCAGGCGGCGGCAGGTCTCGAATTGGGCCAGCGCCGCGCTGCGCTGCCCGCTCAGCGCCAGCAGGCGCATCAGTTGACGGTGTGCCTCTTCGCGCCAGGGCTCCAGTTCCACCAGGCGGTAGGCGAGGCGGAGGGCGTCCTGGCAGGCTTCCCTTCGCTCGTGGTACTCTGCCAGAATGGTCAGCGCTGTGACTGCCTGCCGGTGCAGGGCCTCGCGCGTCATGGTGGCCCATTCCTCGTAGAGGTCGCTGTCACCGATGGCAAAGTGCGCCAGAAACTCACCCCGGTAGAGGTCAGCCATGCGCTCCAGGCGGCGGATGCAGGGCAGGCAGCTTTCCAGGCGGCGGTGGCGGTGCTGCTGGCAGGCGTTCCACAGCGCGGTGAACTCGGCTGTGTCCAGCCAGTGGTCGCTGGCGGCGTTGAACTGGGCGGTCTGGCGCTCCACGTGCAGGAACGAATCGTCGTCCAGGGCGCGGCGCAGTTGGGCAAAAGCCTGGCGCAGGCTCTGCAGCGCGTTGTCCTGGGGCTGGTCGGGCCACAGCAGCCCGGCCAGTATTTCGCGGCGATGGGGGCGGTGCGCTTCCACAGCCAGGTAAACCAGCAAAGCCAGCGCCTTGTCGGTGGCAAAGGCCACCGCTGCACCGTCGCGCGTCACCTCTACGGCGCCGAGGAGAGAAATCGAGAAATGGGGCATTGGCCTCACCTGAGGGGATTATAACACAGCGGCCGGTAGCGGCAAACGCATGGCCTGCTGGGTGGTGGTGACCATTTTCACGTTCTTTTCACGGTGTGCCGCTATACTGGCTGCCAGTCGATGATACTTTTGAGGAAATGTGAGCATAGAACCTGGCCCGTGGCGGCGAAAACGGCAAAACCGTTCCCTTTACCTGTCCTACCTGTTGCGGCTGTGGCAGACGCCGGATGGCGACCGACAGGTGTGGCGGTTTTCGCTCCAGAGCCCCGGCACGGACGAATGGCGTGGGTTTGCCAACCTGGAAGAGTTAGTGGCCTTTTTGCGGGAACTGGTGGACACAGAAGGAGGCGAATCATCGGTTGAAAAAGGCAGAACCTGACCTGCCCTGCGTTTTCTGCGCCTGGTCGCGTCTTATTCTTTTGAAGGAGGAAAAATGTTGCAAGCAAGTCGTTCAAGATTCTGGCTACGTTGTCTGTTTGTCATGCTGGGCCTGGCGATGGCTATCGGCCCTGGCCTGGTGCATGCCCCACGGGCTTATGCGCTGGGCGGGTGGGTCCTGACCCCCGATCACATGGACACGCCGCGCATCCACCACACGGCCACGCTGTTGACCGACGGACGGGTGCTGGTGGCCGGCGGCGAGAATGCCCTGGGGTCGCTGAACAGCGCCGAGATTTACAACCCGTCCACTGGCCGCTGGTCGGCGGCGGCGAACATGCAGCAGGCGCGCAGTCAGCATACCGCCACGCTGCTGCCCGACGGACGGGTGCTCGTCACCGGCGGCTTTCCCAGCGCGGGCGTGGCCACCAGCGGCGCCGAGATCTATGACCCGGTCAGCAATACGTGGTCGACGACGGGTGGCATGACCTATTCCCGCGCCAATCACACCGCCTCGCTGCTGCCGGACGGGCGCATCGTCGTCACCGGCGGCACGAGTGGCGCGCTCTACCTGGCCAGCGCCGAGATCTACAACCCCATCACCGGCACGTGGAGCCTGACCGGCGGCAGTTTTGCCATGCGCGCGGGGCACGCTGCTGCCGTGACGGCCAGCGGCTACCTGGCGACGTTTAGCGGATACGACGGCTCTGCCTGCCTGAACACGGTCCAGTATTACGACCCCGCTGCCGATAACTGGATCAACAAACCGGCAACCAACCGCCGGGTCGAGCACAGCGCCACGCTGCTGCCCGACGGGCGCATCCTGGTCACGGGCGGCTACAGCGGCACGACGTATCTCGACACCGCGCTGCTCTACAATGCTGCCGGCACCGGCTGGGCCACCACCGGCTCGATGAGCAATGCCCGTGCCCATCATACCGCCACGCTTCTCCCTGACGGGCGCGTGCTGGTAGTTGGCGGAACCAATGGTTCGAGCAGTGTCGTTAGAGCTGAGGTCTTTAACCCGACCGCCGGAACATGGTCCTCGGCGGGCGATCTGAACCAGGGGCGCAAGTGGCATACTGCCACGCTGCTGGCGGACGGGCGCGTGCTGGTCGTCGGCGGCTGGCAGTTTGGCCATCTTCAGACCAGCGAGATTTGGGACCCTGCCACGCCGACATGGAGCAGTTCAGCCGCCATGAGCACGACGCGCACCTATCACGCCGCTGTGCTCCTGACGGATGGCCGCGTGTTGGTCGCTGGCGGAAAGGATAACAGCGGCATCTATCTCCGCAACGCAGGCGTGTACAATCCCAACACCAACGCCTGGGAGAGTTTGGTCGGCCAGATGATTGACTATCGCAGCAACCACACGCTCACCCTGCTGCCGAACGGCCGTGCATTGGTAGCCGGCGGGCGCAACGCAAGCGCCTCGCACAGCTCGGCCCAGGTTTTTTGGCCCAATGCTCTGATGTGGTATGAGACGGGCAGCATGAATCAGGCCCGCCACGACCACACCGCCACACTCCTGCCCAATGGTCAGGTACTGGTCGTTGGGGGCTCTTATGTGGCGACGCCTGTCCCCGGCTACCGGAGGAGCGCCGAGCTGTATAGCCCCGCCACGGAACAATGGACGCTCACCGACAGCCTCGCCACTGCCCGCGCCAGCCACACCGCCACGCTCCTGCCCAATGGCCAGGTGCTGATCGCTGGCGGCTATACCGGCGCTCTCATGTTCCCTTACACCTCTTCGGCCGAACTGTACGATCCGTCCAGTGGCGCCTTCACCACCGTGGCCAGCATGAACAGCGGCCGCAGTGAACACACCGCCACGCTCCTGCCCGACGGACGGGTGCTGGTGGTGGGGGGGCGGAGCAAGCCAGCGGGCAGTGTGATCTACCTGAGCAGTTGCGAGATATACAACCCGACGGCTGGCACATGGAGCGCTGCCAGCAGCCTGCCGGCAGCCCGCGCTGACCATACTGCCACATTGCTTGCCGATGGACGCGTCCTGGTGGTTGGAGGGCAGAACGCAGATGGCACGTTCAGCACTGCCCTGATCTATGATCCGGCCGCCGATGAATGGGTTACCGTGGCGGCGGCGATGAGCGGTGGACGACGCAATCACAGCGCCACATTGCTGTTGAGCGGAGAGCTCTTTATCGCTGGCGGCGAGGGGGCCAACGTCTTGGCCACTACCACGCGGTACGACCGTGGCCTGGGGCAGAGCGCCGGCTGGCGCCCCAGCGTCACTTCGGCGACCAACCCGCTGCCTCTCGGCCGGGCACTGGAGGCCAGCGGGAGTGGCTTTTTCGGCCTGTCGCAGGCATCGGGCGGCAACGGCAACCAGGACTCGGCCAGCGGCTATCCGCTGGTGCAGTTGCGCCGCCTGGACAATGAGATGATGATCTGGCTGCGCCTGGCGCGCGCCTCGACGCCCACCAGCTTCCAGTCCACGCCGCTGAGCGGCTTCCAGCCTGGCCATGCGCTGCTGACGGTGTTCGCCAATGGCATTCCCAGTATATCGCGCGTCGTTCTGGTCGAGCCACGGCGCGTCTATGTACCGATGGTGGTGCGCTAGGGCAGATATGCGCTGTGGATGCAGGCGCTGCTGGCGGGCAGCTCCCGAGTTCGTTGCCCGCCATGCTTCCCTGATGATACGCCGCATCTCACTGCAGAGCACGCCGGGTCCGCAGAGAAACCTCTTGTAGCTCTGCGGACCCGGCGCTGTTGCCCCACGCCGGCGTTCTGCTTCACCCCTCGGTGGGGTCTGTCCCAATTTTGTCGGGCGAGGTAAAATAGGGACAGGAGGTGAATCATGGGAAAGTCAGAGACAATTTTGACAGAGATCGAACGTTCCACACAGGAGTTGCTCCAATGGGCAAAGGAGCATCCAAAATGCACGCTCAAAGAATTAGAAGAGCGGATTCAGAAGTGGAAGACAGATACAGGGGTACAGTTACTGGAAACTGCTGTG
>DAOTYD010000246.1:0-2816 GCA_034435295.1 Anaerolineae bacterium
GACCCGCGTCATCCCGCCGGCGTGGACTCGCCCTCTGTCGCCGCCGGAACGGACCGGCTTTGTGGCCGCAACGCCGCCAAAAACCTCGGCCCGCTCCGTGCCGCCCTCGGCCGGACGGCGCTCCGAGCGTGGGGCGTGCCTTTTGCAGAGCTTTTTCGTCGCTGCGCTGGTCGTTGTCGTCCTGTTCTTTGTGGCCTTTGCTGCCGTCGTCACCGCCTACGCCGTCATCGCTGCCCGCCTGCCCCCGCCGGAAGAACTCATCAACCGCCAGACCGAGTTCGTCAGTTCACGCATCTATGACCGGGACGGCAACCTGCTCTATGAGGTGATGGACCCTCACGGCGGCCGGCGCACGTATGTGACCCTGGACCGCATCTCGCCCCACCTGATCCAGGCGACCATTGCCACTGAGGATGCCGATTTCTACCACCATCCCGGCTTCAATCCCATCGCCCTGGTGCGGTCGTTCTACTATGCGCTCACCGAGGGCGAGTTTGTCTCTGGCGGCTCGACCATCACCCAGCAACTGGCGCGCAATCTGCTGCTCTCGCCAGAGGAGCGCATGGAGCGCACTGCCTGGCGCAAAATCAAAGAGATCATTCTGGCCTATGAGATCACGCGCCGCTATCCCCGCGACACGATCCTGGAAATCTATCTCAACGAGAACAACTATGGCAATCTGGCCTATGGCGTCGAGGCAGCGGCGCAGACCTATTTCGGCGTCTCTGCCGCCGATCTGACGCTGAGCCAGGCCTCGTTCCTGGCCGGCCTGCCGCAGTCGCCGGCGATGTACGATGTCTTTGCCGGCGGGCGCGAACGGGCGCTGATGCGCCAGCAGGACGTGCTGCGGCTGATGGTCGAGCAGGGCTATATCAGCCAGGCCCAGGCTGCTGCCGCCGCCGTCGAGATGGCGGCCTACCCGTTCACGCCGCCCGTCGCCAGCGATGTCATCCCTGCGCCGCACTTTGTCGTCTTTGTGCGTCAGGTGATCGAGGCGACCTATGGCCCGGAGGCGCTCTATCGCGGCGACGGCTACCGCATCTACACCACACTCGACCCCGACCTGCAGCGTCTGGCCGAGCAGGAGGTCGCCGAACGCGTCGCTGCCCTGGCCGACCAGAGCGTCACTAACGGCGCGCTGGTCGCCCTCGACCCGGCAACGGGCCAAATCCTGGCCATGGTCGGCAGCGCCGACTTTTACAACGAAGAGATCGACGGGCAGGTGAATATCGCCCTGAGCGAGCGACAACCCGGCTCGTCCATCAAGCCGTTTACCTACCTGGCCGCTTTCGAACAGGGCTGGACGCCAGCGACGTTGATCTGGGACCTGGAAACCCAGTTCCCTGACGGGGCCAATCCGCCCTACGTGCCCCGCAACTATGACGACCGCTTCCACGGCCCGGTGCTGGTGCGCAGCGCGCTGGCCAACTCGTACAACGTCCCGGCGGTCAAGACGCTCCAGTTCGTCGGCGTGCCGGCGCTGAAAGAGATGGCCCGGCGGCTGGGCATCACCACCCTCACTCGCGACGATTACGGCCTCAGCCTGACCCTCGGCGGGGGTGAGGTGCGCCTGCTGGAAATGACCGCCGCCTACGCTGTCCTGGCCAACAACGGCGTGCGCCTCCTCTACAGCGAGCAGGAGGGCAGCCCGCTCAACGTCTCCTACACGCCCATCCTGCGCATCGAAGACCCGCAGGGCAACGTCCTGGTCGACAACAGCGCGCCGGTGGCCCGCCGTCAGGTCGTCCGGCCCGAGCACGCCTATCTGATCACCCACATCCTCTCCGACAACCAGGCCCGTTGCCCCGCTTTTGGCTGTCCCAATGTCCTCCAGCTCTCCCGCCCGGCAGCGGTCAAGACCGGCACGACCAACGACTATCGCGATTCGTGGACCATCGGCTACACGCCGGACCTGGTTGTGGGGGTCTGGGTGGGCAATGCAGACAACAGTCCCATGAACCGCGTCGCCGGTTCGATCGGCGCCGGCTACATCTGGCACGACTTTATGGAGGCTGCCCTGGCCAACACGCCGGTGCGCAATTTCGTTCGCCCGGATGGCATCGTCGAGCGGGAAATTTGCAGCGACTCGGGCGCTGTGCCCAACGAGTACTGCCCCCCCGAACGGCGACGCATGGAGCTCTTTGCTGCCGACCAGCCGCCGCTGGGGCCGGAGCACAACTGGATCCAGATGGTGCGCATCGACGCTTTCAGCGGGCTGCTGGCGAACGAGTACTGCCCCAACAACGTCGAGGAGCGGCTGATGGTGGTCATCACCGACCCGCAGGGGCGGGCGTGGGCCTTGCAACAGGATTGGGGCGGGCTGCAACTGGCTCCTACCGAGGCCTGTTCAGGGGGCACGGTTCAGCCAGAAGTGCGTATCACCTCGCCAGCCAACGGTGCGGTCGTCTATGGCCTTGTGCCGATCATCGGCACCGTTTCGTTGCCCGATTTCGACCACTATGAAGTGCAGTACGGCGTAGGCGACAACCCCATCGGCTGGGGCTGGATCAGCGGGCCGCATCTGGCTCAGGTGCGCGAGGGGCAATTGACGCTGTGGGACACGACCGGCCTGGCGCCGGGCCTCTACACGCTGCGGGTGACGGCGTGGGACCGCCATGGCCATTCGATGGAGGGGCGGGCGCAGTGCTTTGTTGGCCTGCCGACCGAGACGCCCACCGTCACGCCGACGCCGACAGCGGAGGTCAGCCCCACGCCCACCGAAACGCCCACCGCGACCCCCGAAGCGCCGACGCCGACGCCCGAGCCGCCGACGCCGACGCCCGAACCGCCGACACCGACGCCCGAGCCGCCGACAC
>DAOTYD010000247.1:0-8765 GCA_034435295.1 Anaerolineae bacterium
CTCGCCACCCAGGCTTACGCCATGCTCGATGACCTGGTCGACCAGGCGGGAGGGCACGTAGCGGCTGAAGGCATCCCGCAGGCGATCTTGCGCCTCGGCCAGCGCTGCCTCGCGCTCTTTCAGCCGAATGGCCATGTCGTTGAACGCGGCTGCAACCTGGCCGATCTCGTCGGCGCTCCGACTCTCCAGGCGAAAGTCCAGGTCGCCATAGCCGACGCGTTCAGCGCCGTCCCGCAGCCGTTCCAGCGGGGCGACGATCAGGCGTACCAGCAGCCGATTGGCGCTGAAGACGGTGAAGAGGCCGAGGAGCAGTGTTCCTCCTCCCAGGATGACCAGGGCGCGGCTGGTGGTCATGGTTGCCTCGCGCCGGGGAATCTCGCTCACAATGACCCAACTGCTGCCAGCAATCGGCTGCGAGATGCCCAGCACGTTCTGGCCTTCGAAATTGCGGTAAGAGCCGCTCCACTGGTTGTCTGGAGCCCCCAGCACGGCCGCGATCTCGGGACGCCCGCCGATGTTGGTGTTGGCCAGGACAACCTCCCTGTTGGGATGAGCGATGATGTATCCCCGTCGATCGATCACGTAGGCGTATCTGGCCTGTCCGATCTGCAGGCTCTCCACGACATCCCACAGCAAGTCCATGCGCAGCCGCGCCGCCACCACGCCGCCGTCGCTGGCCGGCGCGGCAAGGATGACATACGGCTTGCTGACCGCTGAGATCTGCAGGTCGCTCACGTAAAGCTGCCCCGCCAGCGCCAGTTGAAACCAGGTCGATTGGGGAATGGTAAAGAGATTGCCCAGCACCGGCTCAGTTTCGTGGTAGCAGGCATCGACGATCAGGTTGCCGTCGCGATCCAGGCGGATGACCTCCAGCATGGCGTTGTTCTGCTGGACGATGGTGGTCAGCACGCCGGACCTGAGCAAATAGTCCTGCTCCAGCAGGCCGATCAGGCGCAGGTCATCCTGCACCTGCTCGATCAGGCTCTCGACAGCGCGCGCTGCGGCCTGGCTCTCTTCCCGCTGGCGGCTCTGCCAGGCGTTCCGCTCTGTCTGGTAGACAAAGCGGATCGCAATGGCGGTGATGAACATGACGGCCAAAAAGACCACCGTCGCCAGCGCCAGCATAACGCGGCGGCGGAGGCTGGTTTTGAGTTTGCCTTGCGTTGTGTGGTTCATTCTCCGGCTGACAGAAAACGCTCCCAGGCCGCTGCGTGCAGGGCTTCGCCTGCGGGGCTCAGGGGCAGCAAAATTTCGGCTCCGCGCAACATCGTCACTGGGGGAAAGATCGCCGGGTTGTTGCGAATTTCTGGCTCGACCAGCGGGAGCGCGGCGTCGTTGGGCAGCCAATAGTAGGTCTCGTTGATGATCCGGGCGCTGATCTCGGCCTGGAGCAGAAAGTTGATCAGCAGCTCTGCCTCCCGCTTGTGCGGTGAATTCGCCGGGATGGTGAAATTGTCCCCCCAGAGGATGCCGCCCTCCTCGGGCATAACGTAGGCGATAGCGGGGTTCTGGGCCTGCCCCTGGATGACGTCGTCGGCCTGCCCGACTGCGATCACGATCTCCCCGCTGACCAGGTACGGCGCTGCCACGGCCGGTTCCCACTCCCGCAGGATGATGGCAGGCTTGAGTTCGATCAGCCGTTCGAGCGCCGCTTCTACCTTCGCCGGGTCTTTGGAATTGAGCGAGTAGCCCAGCGACTTGAGCGCAATCCCCAGCATGTAGCGCGGCAGCGGCCAGCCCATTACCCGCCCGGCGTAGCGCGGATCCCACAGATCGGCCCAGCGGGTCACCGGCTCTTCCACCAGGTCGGTGCGGACAACCAGGCCCGTGGTGCCCCAACTGTAGGGGATCGAATGGGCATTGCCAGGGTCGTAGGCCAGGTCGCGAAAGTTGGGGGAGATGTTGCGAAAGTTGGGTACGTTGCTGTAATCGATTTCGGCCAGCAACCCCTCTTCCACCAGCGGCGGGATCAACTGGTTTTCCAGCACGACCACGTCATAGACCGCGCCGGCGCGCATGGCAGCGACGGCTTCTTCCTGCGAGTCGTAGGGCAGATAGATGACGTGGATGCCATACTCGGCCTCGAACGCGGCCAGGATGTCCGCGGAAATGTCGCCTTCCCAGTTGCGCAGGATCAGCTCCGGCGGCGCAGGTGTGGCTGTCGGTGCAGGCCGGCAGGCCACCATCAGGGCGATGAGAACGACGACCAGGGAAAGACATACCAGCCGACTTTTCAAGGTTTCCTCCTAGAATACCAGGTAAGCGAGCCACAACAGCACGACGTACAGGCCGGTGAAGGTGAGGAAGGAGAGGAAGAGCAGGTTCTGGTCCCTGCGGCGCAGGATGCGCCAGGTCAGGATGCCCGCCAGGGCTGCCGTGACGAGCGGGGCGACCCAGACGAGCGGCGGCCAGGCCATTTCCACCCGCAGCGGAAAGATGAGGGTCAGAGCGATCTCCAGCCCGATAGCCAGGCTCAGAGCGACGCGGGAGCGCATGCGGTCGAGCTCTTCGTCGCCGCTGAACCAGTGGTAGATGATCAGCCCCAGCATCGGCAGCGACGCCCAGAGCAGGAGCATGGGGATGGCGGTCAGCACCAGGAGGGCGCTCTGCATGAGCACGTTGAAGAGCGTATCGACCACGTCAAAGACGGTGACGGCGTTATAGGCGCGCCGCACTGCTGGCGCGTTGCTGGCATAGATGACGCGGTAAAGGTCCGAGCCGCCCACCTGGAGGGCGGCCACGTGCAGGGAGCCGTCGGCGGCGGCGGCAATTGCCGGTCTGACGACGGCCTGGCGCGAGGCGGTGACAACCTGTTCGTCGATTTGCCCGCCGGCCAGCTCGATCACCATCACCTGCGAGACGGCGTCAGCGATCGAGCTTTGTCGTTCAAAGAGTCCTTCCAACAGCATGCCCCGTGGCGTGGCCAGCGTCGCCGCGCTGAGAGCCACCTGCGCCCGCTCCTGCGGGCCGGCCAGCGTGGCGATCCCGCCGGGGTTCCAGCCCAGGTAGAGGTCCAGCGGCGCGGGGTGGGCCGCTTCGGCATGGGCGGCAGGGAAACAGGTGAAGGTGCTGCTTGTGGAGACGTCACGCAGGTCCTCAATGGACCAAAAGACGCAGCTTGTGCTGCCTGCCAGTCCAACAGACAGCCCTTCGAGATGCTGGCCCGTGCGCAGGAAGAGGGTGGTCAGCTTCCTGGCCTGGCCCAGTTCGCCGGCCGCCGGGTCGTAGGCGGCGTAGTAGATGCCGTCGTCGCCGGCCCCGGCTCGCTGCCGCCAGGCCAGGTAGAGTTTCCCGTCGCTGGCGGGCTGGACCGACGGCAGGCTGCCGTTGGGGATCAGCAGCGATGGCTCTGCAGCGGAGCCGATGACGGCGTGCTCGATCCCTTCCCCGCTGACCCAAAAAGCGTGCACCCGCCCGGCGCTGTCCTGCGCCAGTCCGGGCGCGTCGATGCCCCAGCGGGAGGAGCGGAACAGCTCGATCGGCTCGCTGAGGGTGTATCCCTCGCTGTCGAGTTGGACGTAGCGGACCGCTGCTGCGCCGCCCAACTCGTCTCGCCACAGCAGGTGAAGGGTCCCCTCTGTATCGACAACGAGCTGGGGGTCGCGGGCCGTGCCAGAGCTGAGGGGCAGGGTGCGGTTGAACACGACGTTGCCGGCCTGGTCGAGACGCGCCAGTTGCAGGTCGCCTTCGACGTTGGCCCAGAGGACAAAAACCCCTCCGCCGGGGGCGGCGTTGAGGGCTGGCGGGCGCCTGACGGCGGTGGTGCCCAGCACGCGCGCCCGGCTCCAATCGTCGGAGGCCCGTGGCACCAGGTCGGTACTGAGCTGGCTGGCCCAACCCAGCAGCACCAGCAAGGCAACCAGTCCTCCAACGGCAGCGATGATGCGGATGGCTCTTTTCTTCATATGCCCTTCTGTACGAAAGAGCCCGGCTGACCGGGCTGCTCGTTTCTGCGGCGGCCTGCCGCTCCTGCTATGGTGCCCCTGGCGCGATTCGAACGCGCGACCTTGAACTTAGGAGGTTCCTGCTCTGTCCTTCTGAGCTACAGGGGCAGATGGGCGTATTATAACACGGAGGGGAGGGGGAGCAAGTGGGGCATCGCGTATCGCGTATCGCTCATCGCTTATCGCTGATCGCTGATCGCTCATTGCTGATCGCAGTTTGTGTCATTCGTGTTGGCGGAGATAGATTGTCGCCTGGGCATCTTGATAGACCTGCTGCCAGTGGGGGGCGCAGTCCAGGGCCAGGCTCAGACCGTCGCCGCTGCCGGTCAGCACCCAATCGACGCCGTACTCGTCCAGCAGCGCCATTGCCTGCGGCCCGCCGCGCTGGATCTCGATATAGTCGCGCAGCAGGTCGTCGCCGTAGAGGTCGGTGCGCCCGTCGACAAAGACCTGGTAATCGGGCCACAGCGCCCAGATCAGATAGCCGCCCCAGTTGTAGTGGTTGAACATCTGCCCATCAGGCCGATGGGCGCGCACCCAGGCCACGGCGTCCACCGGCACGATCTTGCGCTGCTCGGCCTCGTTGAAAGCGGCGCTGAGCGGCATGGCGATCTTGACCCCGGCCAGGGCGATCACCGCGATCAGCAGCCCCACGTTGACCGCGCCCAGCAGCACGCGCCGCCGGGGAGGGCGCAGCAGGCGGTTCCAGCCCCAGCGCTCCAGCATGGCCGCGGCGTGGCGGCTGAGCACCGGCGCCGTCACCAGCGCGAACGGCCCAAAGTTGCGCCCGGCCAGCAGCGCCGCATAGGCAAACATGCCCACCATCGCCAGGTCGCTGCCGTCGGCGCGTCGCCCCGAAAGCCCCATCGCCGCCAGCGTCCCCAGCAGCAGCCAGATGAAGGGCTGCGTGTAGAGCGGGTGAAAGTCCGGCGAGCGCCACTCCTGGATGAAATCCTGCAACACGCCAATCTTGACCGTGTCCAGGTAATAGACCCACATGCGGATGCCGTTGGGGTTGATCGTCAGCAGGAGCAGCGAGAGCAGCGCCATCCCCACCAGGAACGCCAGCCCCCGCCACGGAACCGCCGGGCAGCTTGCGTCCTCGCCCAGCAGCAGCGCCAGCAGATGGTTGACCAGTTCGCCGATGACAAAGGCGGCCAGCAGCATAAAGCCCAGCGCATAGCCGGCGTGGAGGTTGACCCAGAGCACGAAAAGGGGCGGCAGCAGCCAGAGCCGGTTGACCCGCTTCCACTTGAACAGGTAGAGCAGGTAGACGACCACAGCAGTCAGCAGGAAAGAGAGAATCTGCGGGCGGGCGGCCCAGATTACCGCCGACGTCGCCGCGGCAACGATGACGATCAGCGCCCGCACGAAGGGATCGCCCTCCATCTGCCGGTAGACAAAGAGAAAGGCAACCGTCACTACAGCCCCCAGCAGCAGCCCCAGCCCGGCATAGCCCAGACGGTCGAAGAGCAGGTAGAGAACGATCTGGCTGAGCCAGCTATGGTTGACCCACGGCGAGCCGGCGCGGGTGTGGGAGAAGAGATCGACCTGCAGGATGCGCCCGCTCTCCAGCGTCACGCGGCCGGCCTGGAGATGCCACCAGGTATCCGTGTCGACGGGCGCGCGGACGGCCATGGCAAAGAGCGCGACAAAGAGGATCGCCACGGTCAGGCGGCGTGTGTCGAACCAGAGCAGCACTCGTTTCATCTCGTTTCGAGTATAACGCGAATTGGCGGGGCTGCAAGTACGCTTTACAAAACCGCTGTTTTCGGCTATAATAGGCCTCGCTGCATAACTGACTGAGGGGACTCCTCTCAGTTTTTCTATTGCCAGATCGGATATCACCCAAAGCGGACGCAAGTCCGCTCTGTCGTCGGACAAGTGGCCTCCCCGGTGAGGCCATTTGCTGCGAGGCCGGATATGCGACCAGGAGAAGCATCTAAACCGATATGAGCGAACAGACCGTCTATCTCACCCAAGAAGGGTACGAAAAACTCCAGACCGAGCTCGACTATCTGCGCAAAGTGCGCCGCCAGGAGGTGGCGCGCCGCCTGCATGATGCCCTCGCCGAAGGCGACCTCCTGGAAAATGCCGAACTGGAAGCAGCCCGCAACGAACAGGCCTTTGTCGAAGGACGTATCCTGGAACTGGAGCGGATGCTGGGCAGCGCCGAGATCATCGAAGCGGCTCAGTCCGGCGAGATGGTCAGCCTGGGCAGCCGGGTGACGATCGTCGAGGGTAATTATCCGCCCGAAACGTACCATATCATTGACTCGGCCGAGGCCGACCCCAGCGAGGGCAAGATCTCGTTCAAGTCCCCCCTCGGCCGGGCGCTGATGGGCCGCCGCGTGGGCGACGAGGTCAGGGTGAACGCCCCCGACGGCGTGATCGTTTTCCACGTGGTCGAGATTCACTAGCCGCCACAAAGGGAGAAGAGCAGACGCCCGGCCAGGCGGGCGTTTTTCTTAAGGAGCCACTGATGGAACTGAACGACCTGCAAAAACAGCGCCTGGAGAAGCTGGAACGGCTGCGCGCGCGGGGCTGGGAGACCTATCCGACGCGCACCCACCGCACGCACACGGCGGCGCAGGCCATCGCTGCCTGCCAGGCCGGCGAGACGGGCACCGTCGCCGTCGTCGGCCGCCTGCGCAGCCTCCGTCCCATGGGCCGGGTCATCTTTGCCCACATCGAGGACGAAAGCGGGCAAATTCAGCTCTTTCTGCGCCAGGGCAACGTCGACGAAGAGACGATGAAGACCTTTGAGCGCGACTTTGACCTGGGCGATTTCGTCCAGGCCGAGGGCAGCCTGATGCGCACGCGCACCGGCGAGATCAGCGTCCAGGTCAGCCGGCTGCGCATGCTGGCCAAGGCCCTCTCCCCCCTGCCGTGGGGCAAGGAGCAGCGCGTCGGCGACCAGGTGGTGCGCTACTCGGCCCTCAGCGATGTCGAGGAGCGCTATCGCCAGCGCTACGCCGACCTGGCCGTGCGGCCGGAGGTGCGCGAGCTTTTCCGCCTGCGCGCCCGCATCGTCGCCGCCCTGCGCCGCTTCCTCGACGCGCGCGGCTTTCTGGAGGTCGAAACGCCGATCCTGCAGCCGGTCTATGGCGGCGCCGCCGCCCGCCCCTTTGTCACCTACCACAATCAGCTTCAGCAGGAGCTCTACCTGCGCATCGCCGTCGAACTCTACCTCAAACGGCTGCTGGTAGGCGGCTATGAGCGCGTCTATGAACTCGGCAAGGACTTTCGCAACGAAGGCGTCTCGTTCAAGCACAATCCCGAGTTCACCATGCTCGAGTTCTACGCTGCCTACATGGACTATCGCGACGTGATGGACCTGTGCGAGGAGATGGTCTCCACCGTCGCCGACGAGGTGCTGGGCAGCACCACCATCACGTACCAGGGCCAGACCATCGACCTGCGCCCCCCGTGGCGGCGGGTGACGCTGCGCCAGGCCATCCTGGAGGTCTGCGGCATCGACTATGTCCAGTACCCCACCGCCCCCCAGTTGATCGAGGCGCTGCGCGCCATCGGCCGCCAGCCCGACCCGGCCTCGACCTGGGGCAAGCTGGTCGACAACAGCCTGCTGGGCAGCCTGGTCGAGCCGACGCTGATCCAGCCGACCATCGTCTATGACTATCCGCGCGAGATTTCGCCGCTGGCCAAGGCCAAAGCCGATGACCCCACTCACGTCGAGCGCTTCGAGTTCTTCATCGGCGGGCTGGAGCTGGGCAACGCCTTCAGCGAGCTGAACGACCCGCTCGACCAGGAGCAGCGCTTCCTGGAGATGGGCCGCCTCTACGCCGCCGACGACGAAGAAGCCCACCCGCTCGACACGGACTATTTGCAGGCGATGATGTACGGCATGCCGCCCAACGGCGGCTTTGGCATGGGGGTCGACCGCCTGACCATGATCCTCAGCGACCACGACTCGATCCGCGAGGTGATCCTGTACCCCCATCTGCGGCCCAGAGACTGACCAACACGATTGACGTGAATGAGGCACGAATCACAATAAGCGATGAGCGATACGCGATACGCGATACGCGAAGAGAGGACACATGCTCGACATCACCATCTTGCGGGAACAACCGGAAAGAGTCAAGGCGGCGCTGGCCAGCCGCAATGAGCCGGTCGACGTGGTTGACCAACTCCTCGCCGCCGACAGCACGTGGCGCCAGGTGCTGACCCGCCTGGAGGAACTGCGCGCCGAGCGCAACCGCGTCTCCAAAGAGATTGCCCGCATCAAGGACGGCGCCGCGCGCCAGGAGCGCATCGCGGCGATGCGCGCCGTCGGCGAGCAGATCGCCGCGCTGGAAGAAGAAGCCCGCCAGGCCGAGGCGGCGCGGGACGAATTGCTGCTGACCATCCCCAACATCCCCCATCCCTCGGTGCCAAGGGGGCCGGACGAAAGCGCCAACGTCGTGGTGCGGGAGATCGGCCGGCCGCGCAAGTTCGATTTCGAGCCGCTCGCCCACTGGGAACTGGGGCCTGAGCTGGGCATCCTCGATTTCGAGCGCGGCGTCAAGCTCTCCGGCAGCCGCTTCTACGTCCTCTGGGGCGCCGGGGCGCGGCTGGAACGGGCGCTGATCGAGTGGATGCTGAGCGTCCACACGCGGGAACACGGCTACACCGAGGTCTACCTGCCCACCGTGGTCAAAGAACAGTGTATGTGGGGCGCCGGTCAACTGCCCAAGTTCCGCGACAACATCTACCACGATGTCGAGGACGACCTCTGGCTGGTCGGCACGGCCGAGATTCCGCTGACCAACCTGCACCGCGACGAGATCCTCGATGCCGACGAGTTGCCGCTGCGCTATG
>DAOTYD010000248.1:0-3396 GCA_034435295.1 Anaerolineae bacterium
TCCTGCCGGTGCTGGCAGTGGTCATCGTCGGCGCGCGCGCTGGTATGGTCACTGCCTTGCTGGGGCTGGTCACCTATGCCGCTTTTGCACTCCTGGCGCACCTGGGCTTGCTGGAAAACTGGCTGATCATCCACGACAATCCCCTCACGCTCGATTTCTGGTGGGATTCCGGAACCGACGTGGCGCTGGTATTGGCTGTCGAGATCGTTTTGCTGTGGCAGTTTACTCGCTTCCAGGAGCGGACGATGCAGGCGGAGCACCGCAATGCGGTTGAGCTGGCGCAGAGCTCTGACCTCCTGCGTCAGCGGGCTGAGGAGCTGGAAAAGACCAACCGCCTGCTGGCGGAACGCACCCGCGCCCTGGCGACCGCCACCGAAGTGTCCCGCCAGATCGCCTCTCTTACCGACGAGGCCGAGCTGCGCGAGCGTTTCGTCACGCTGATCTATGAGCGTTTCTATTTCTACAACGTCGACATCTTTCTGCTCGACCTGAAGGGCGACTCGCTGGTGCTCCGCGCGGCCGCTTCCCCAGGGGGCAGGCGGATGCTTCAACGCGGCTTTGAAATCGAGCTTGCCGGCAGCGGGCCGCTGGAGCAGGCCTTCCACTCCCGCCAGCCGCAGGTCGAGCCGACCCCGGCGCGGTTTCTGGGCGATCTGCCGCAGAGCCGCTGGATCGTCGCCTTGCCCCTGCGCGTCGGCAACGAGGCGCTGGGGGTGCTGGACATTCACTTCCAGGAGGAGAGCCGGCCGGCTGATGATCTGGTGCAGATCCTGGGCGCCCTGGCTGACCAGCTTGCAGTGGGCCTGGAAAACGCGCGCCTGTTTACTCAGACCCGCTACAGCCTGGAGGAACTGGAAAAGGCCCACCGTCTGGTCACCGGTCAGGCCTGGGATGAATTTGCCCGCGCCAGGCCGGAATTGCGCCGCTATCAGGCCGGGGAGGGCCAGTTTGGCGGGGAGGTCTGGCAGCAACTGGCTGCCCAGGCATTGCAGGCGGAGACGCCGCTTGTCGCTCAGAGCGACGAGGAGAAAGCAGTCCTGGCTGTGCCGGTCAGGCTGCACGGCGTGCCCATTGGCGTGATCGGCGTGCAGCGCGAGCGGCCCTGGCGTCCCGACGAGGCCAGGCTGGCCCAGGGCCTGGCCGAGCGGGTGGCCTTTTCACTGGAGAACGTGCGTCTGTTGGAGGAAGCGCAGCGGCGGGCTGCGCGGCTGGCGCTGGTCAACCGCATCACCGCTGCCATCGGCGCGACGCTGAAGCTGGACGATCTGCTCTATGAGGTCTATCGCCAACTGGCCCCCGTCTTTGAGCCAGACGCCTTTTTTGCCGCCCTCTATGATGCCGAGACGAATGAGCTGGATTTTCGCCTGCCTATAGACGAAGGGAAGGTGCAACCGCGCCGTCGGCAGCCGCTGGCTATGGGCCTGTCGTCGGTGGTGATCGCCACGCGCAAGCCGCTGCTCGTCCGCGATTGGGAGAAGGAGAAGGCCAGCCTGCCAGCGCCGATCATTTTTGGCCATGCCATGCCCTCTTCCTGGTTGGGCGTGCCCATGCTGATCGGCGACCGTGTCATCGGCGTCCTGTCGGTGCAGCAGTACCGCGCCAATGCCTACAGCGAAGAGGATCAACTGCTGCTGTCGACTGTCGCTGACCAGTTGGCGGTGGCGGTGGAAAAGGCGCGTCTGTTCGAGGAGACGCAGCGCCTGGCCGAGCGCGAGCGCCTGGTCAGTGAGGTGGTGGCGCGGGCGCGCGAATCGCTGGACATGGACGCCATGTTGCGCACCGCCGTCCGCGCCACGGGCGAGATGCTCGGCGGCGTCGAGGTCGAGGTGCGCCTGCGCGGCGACTAGGAGGGGGCCATGACCGATCGGACGTTTCGGCGTGTGGCGGGCTGGCTGGCGATCATCGCCATGCCCCTGGCCTATGCCAACGTCGGCCTGGCGCTCGTGGCCGTGGGGTTCGATCTGGGCATCTTGAGCGACGCCCAGGCAGGGCTACAGATCATTGCCCGCAACCCGGCAGGCGCCGTCCTGACGCGCTGGTCGATGGTCGCGGATATGCTGGGCTTTTACCTGCTGCTGATTCCTCTGGCGCTGGTGCTGTGGGACTGGCTCAGGGAACAAAGCCCGGCCTGGGTCAGCCTGGCGACGCTGCTTGGGCTGGGCTATCTCTTCTGCGGCGCGGCAGGGGCAGCGGTGCTGGCGGCGGTCCTGCCGGCGCAGATCGCTGCCTGTGCCCAGGCTGCTGGAACGCAGGCCCCTGCGCTGGAGGCGATTTTCCTGGCTTTTACCCGCGCTGTCTACGATGGGGTGTGGGGGTTGCTCGACCCGCTCCTGGGCGGCGTGTGGTGGCTGGGCATTGGCCTTTTCCTGCGCCGCCAGCGGCGCGCTCTGGGCTGGACCGCGGTGGTGTTGGGCCTGTTCATGCTGTTGCGGGATGTCAAGATCGGGCCGCTGGAGCTGATCGGGCTGGGGGTCTATTTTGTCCTGGCCCCGCTCTGGGCAGCCTGGACAGGGGTTGACGTGCTGCGCAGGGACATCGCAAAGGGGGAGCGTTGACGATGGGGAACTGGCTGAGAACCATTTTTCGCCCGCCAGTCTTTGCCGACGAGGAAAAGACGCAGGCCGCTGACCTGATCTATGGGCTTCTCTTAACCCTGGCCGGCGCGCTGATTATTGTGCCTCTGGCCACGTTTGTGTTCACGCCTTCGGAGGGGATGGTCATCCTGGCCGCCTCTGCTTTCCTGCTGGCCGCTATCGTGGGGTTGATCGTTCTGGTGCGCCGTGGCCGCGTTCGCCTGGCCGGCGCCCTGCTGGCCCTGGCCTTCTGGCTGGTCGTCACGGCCTCTATCGCCACCTACCGCGGCGTGCGCGACCTGACGGTGGCCGGTTATGTGGTGGTCATCATCCTTACCACGCTGTTGTTGGGCCTTCCCGGCTCGCTTGCTTCCTTCCTGCTCTGTGTGCTCTCGGTCGTGGGCGTCTATCTGGCCGAGCTGGGGGGATGGATCACGCCCCACATCGAAGCGCAGCCTGCTCTCTTTCAAGTGCTGACTCTCATTGTGGTGATGGGCCTGACGGCGATGCTGCTCCGTTCCGCCGTCCGCACCATGGCGCGCGTCGCCGAACGGCTCCGCCGCAGCGCTGCGGCGCTGGCCGAGAGCCAGCGCCAGGCCGAGGCCGGCCGTCTGGCGCTGGAGGTCCGCAGCCGCGAGTTGGAGCGTCGCACAGCGCAGCTCGAAGCCGCTGCGGAGGTAGGACGCGCCGCCGCTTCGATTCTGGAGCCGGAGCAGTTGACGCAACAGGTGGTCCAACTGATCCGCGATCGCTTTGCTTTCTATCACGTCGCACTTTGCCTGCTCGACGAGACGGGCCAGGCTGCCGAGTATTGCGCCGGAGC
>DAOTYD010000249.1:0-11190 GCA_034435295.1 Anaerolineae bacterium
GGGCATCTATTACGTCGTCCAGCGCGGGGAGAACCTCTACCGCATCGGCCTCACGTTCGGCCTGAGCAGCGAAGCCATTGCCGCAGCCAACGGCATCAGCGATCCCAACCAGCTCCCCGCCGGGACGATGATCCTCATCCCCATCGCGCCGCCGCGCGGCCGCTTTGGCTATTACGTCCAGCCGGGCGATACCCTCTACTCCATCGCCAACCGCTTCGGGGCCACCGTAGAGCAGATCGCCGCCTGGAGCGGGCTGGGGACGAACTATGCCATCGCCGCAGGGCAAATCCTCACTGTCTCGCCCTAGAGCGCGCTTGCGCTGGCAGGCGCAACTTGCGCCTTTTTGCAGTGTGGGTATAATGACCGTTAGTCAGTTATCTACCCCGCAGGAGAAGAACGGTGGACCTGGCACTGACAGCAGAGCATGAAATGGCTGCCCGCATGGTGCGCGACTTTGCCGAAAAAGAAGTCGCGCCGGTGATCAAGGAATACGACCGCCAGCACAAGGTCAACCGGGAAGCGCTGCAGCGCATGGCCGAACTGGGCATCCTGGGCATCTGCCTCCCCGTCCGCTACGGGGGACAGGGCATGGACTATATCACCCTGGGCCTGGTCTGCGAAGAGCTGGAGCGGATCGACACCTCGCTGCGGGTGGTGATGAGCGTCCACGTCGGCCTGAACAGCCTGGGCCTCTTCCAATGGGCCAGCGAGGAGCAGAAACAGCGCTTTCTGCTGCCACAGGCGCGCGGCGAGCGTATCGCCACCTGCGCCATGACCGAGCCGGGCGCCGGCTCCGACGTCGCCGCCATGGCCACCACCGCCCGCCGTCAGGGCGACGTCTACATCCTCAACGGCGAAAAGATGTGGATCAGCCTGGCCAACGTCGCCGACCAGTTCCTCATCTTTGCCAAGACCGATCCGCGCGCCGAGCCACCCCACAACGGCATCAGCGCCTTTGTCGTCCAGCGCGAGATGAAGGGCGTGACCACCGGCGACATCCACGGCAAGCTGGGCGTGCGCGCCGGCTCGACCGGCTGGATCAGCCTGAACGACGTCGAAGTGCCCGCCGAGAACCGCATCGGCGAAGAGGGCGAGGGTTTCAAGATCGCCATGAGCTGCCTGGACAATGGCCGCTACACCGTCGCTGCCGGAGCCACCGGCCTCATCCGCGCCTGCCGCGAGGCCGCCGTCCGCTACGCCCACGAGCGCCGCACCTTTGGCCAGGAGATCGGCCAGCACCAGTTGGTGCAGCAGATGATCGCTTTCATGGAACGGGATTACGAAATCGCCCGCCTGCTCTACCTGCGCGTCGGCTGGCTCAAGAACATCGGCCGGCGCAACACCAAAGAGACCAGCCTGGCCAAGTGGTTTGCCACCGAGGCCAGCTTTGCCGCCGCTTCCAACGCCGTCCAGATCCACGGCGCCTATGGCTATTCGGACGAGTACGACGTCGAGCGCTACCTGCGCAATGCCAAAGGCGCCTGCATCTACGAGGGCACCAGCCAGATCCACCAGCTCATGCAGGCCGCCTATGCCCTCGGCTACCGCAAAGACCGCCCACTGCGCTGCGAATTGCCCGCCTATGACGCAGAGGAGTGGCAGAACTCATCTACAGGAGGTGAACCGTGCACATAGTCGTCTGTACCAAGCAAACGCCCGACTCGGCGGCCAAGTTGACCGTCGATGCGGCGGGCGTCGTCTCGTGGGGCGATTCGCCCATTGTGATCAACCCATGGGACGAGTATGCCGTCGAGGAAGCGCTGCTGATCAAAGAGCGGCTCGGCGATGTCAAAGTGACGGTCGTCTCGGTCGGGCCGGAGGCCGCGCTGGAGGCGCTCAAGCACGCCATCGCCATGGGCTGCGATGAGGCAGTGCGCGTCTGGGACGACAGTTTCCAGAACATCGATTCGCTGGGAACGGCGCGCGTTCTGGCCGCCGCCATCAAAAAGATGGGCGACGTCGCGCTGGTGCTGATGGGCAAGTCGGCCATCGACAGCCAGACCGGTCAGGTCGCCGTTGCGCTGGCGCGGCAGCTCGGCTTTGCCCCGCTGACCTATGTCATCAAGATCAACGAGCTGGACCCGGCGGGCAAGATCGTCGCCGAGCGGCTGCTGGAGGAAGGCCGCCAGGTGGTCGAGGCGCCGCTGCCCGCCGTCGTCGGCACGACCAAGGGCATCAACGAGCCGCGCTACCCCTCGTTCATGGGCATCCGCAAGGCCACCCGCGCCGAGTATCCGCTGTGGAGCGCAGCCGATGTCGGCGTCGAGGGGAGCACACCCGGCGTCCGCTGGGGCAACATCACGCCGCCGCCAGCCCGCGAGGGGTCGGCCGAGATCATCAGCGCCGACACGCCCGAAGAAGCAGCCCGCCTGCTGGTCGACAGGCTGCTGGCCGAAAAGGTCATCTAGGAGGTGCGCCATGGGGAACGACATTTTCGTCTGGATCGAACAATTCCACGGCCAGGTCGCTTCCTCCTCGTGGGAAGCTGTCGGCACAGCCCGCCGCCTGAGCGAGACAGCCGGCGGTCAGGTCTGCGCCTGTCTCTTTGGGCAGGGCGTGGAGGGGCTGGCCCAGGAGGCCATCGCCTACGGCGCCGACAAGGTGCTGCTCTGCGACGACGCCACGCTGGCCGATTTCCGCGTCGAGCCGTATGCCGCGCTCCTGGCCAGGCTGGCCCGCGAATATGAGCCAGCGGTGATCCTCATCGGCGCCACCTTCCGCGGGCGCGACCTGGGCCCGGCAGTCGCCGCCGACCTGGAAGCCGGCTGCGTCGCCGACTGCACCGCATTGACCTTTGAAAATGGCCAGCTTGTCGCCACACGGCCTATCTACGCCGGCAAGCTGATGTGCACCTGCACCGTGCCGGAAAAGCGGCCCGCCGTCTTTACGGCCCGCCCGCGCGCCTTCCCCAAACCCGAGCCGGATGCCGCCCGCAGCGGGCAGGTGATCAGGGTCGAACCGGCGCTGGCCGAGGACGCCATCAAGGTCAAAGTGACCGGCTTTCTGGAGACAGAGGGCGGGGTTAACCTGGCCGACGCGGCGATTATCGTCTCTGGCGGGCGCGGCGTGGGCGGGCCGGAAGGCTTCGAACCGGTGCGCGCACTGGCCCAGGTGCTCAACGCCGCCGTCGGCGCCTCCCGCGCCGCCGTCGACGCTGGCTGGATCCCTTACGACCACCAGGTCGGCCAGACCGGCAAGACCGTCAGCCCCGATCTCTACGTTGCCTGTGGCATTTCGGGGGCCATCCAGCACCAGGCCGGCATGCGCACCAGCAAGGTCATCGTCGCCATCAACAAAGACCCGGAGGCGCCCATTTTCCAACTGGCCCACTATGGCATCGTCGGCGATCTGTTCAAGGTCGTGCCGGCGCTGACCGCCGTACTCAAAGAGCGGCTGGGCTGATCGAAACACCTCGACACCTCTCCGCAGGGGCGAGGCGCCGCCTCGCCCCTGGGGGGCAAGCCACCGGCTCGCCCCTACAACACGACACAGATTTTTTTCTAACCCGCGGAAGGGTTCTCGGCGGTCCAACAGAAGCCCGCTTCCCAATCCGCCCAAAACGGCTATACTGGCCACCATGCCAACACGACGCATCATTGTTGTGGGAGCAGGAGCAGCGGGGCTGATGGCGGCAGGCCAGGCCGCCGAAGCCGGCGCCTCTGTGCTGCTGCTGGAAAAAATGAGCCGCCCCGCGCTCAAACTGCGCATCACCGGCCAGGGACGCTGTAACCTGACCAACACAGACCCCCTGGAAGAGTTCCTCTCCCACTTCAACGGGCCGTTCCTGCGCCAGGCGCTGACCCGCTTCTTTGCCCCCGACCTGGTCGCCTTTTTCGAAGCGCTCGGCGTGCGCATGGTGACCGAACGTGGCGGGCGCGTCTTCCCTGCCAGCGGCGACGCCCAGGAAATCGTCGACGCGCTGCTCGCCTGGACGCAGGCGCGCGGCGTCGAGCTGCAGACGAATGCGCCGGTCGAGCGGCTGATCGGCGCTGAAGGACGGCCCATCGGCGTCGAAAGCCGCGGGCGGGCCTATCGCAGCGACGCGGTCATCCTGGCCACGGGCGGCGCCTCGTACCCTGCCACCGGTTCGACCGGCGACGGCTACCGCCTGGCCGCTGCCGTGGGCCACACGATCGTGCCGGTGCGCCCGGCGCTGGTGCCGCTGGAAACGGCGGGGAGCGCCGCCTCGCGCCTGCAGGGGCTGAGCCTGCGCAACGTCCGCGTCCGCCTGCTGGTCGACGATCGGGTGCAGGCAGAACAGTTCGGCGAGATGCTCTTCACCCACTTTGGCGTCTCGGGGCCGGTCATCCTCACCCTCAGCCGCCAGGCCGTCGACGCGCTGCGCGCCGGGCGCCGCGTCGCCCTCTCCATCGACCTCAAGCCGGCGCTGGACGAAGACAAACTGGACGCGCGCCTGCTGCGCGATCTGGACAGCCAGGGCAAACGCCAGTTCCAGACGCTGCTCAAGGGCCTGCTGCCGCGCTCGCTGATCCTCGTCTGCGCCGAACAGGTGCGTATCCCCCTGGACAGGCCCGCTCACCAGATCACCGCCGCCGAGCGCGGACGGCTGCGGGCGTGGCTGAAGGATTTCCGCTTCGAGGTGACGGGACACCGCTCCTTCCGCGAGGCGATCGTCACCGCCGGCGGAGTGGACACGCGGGAGGTCGATCCGCGGACAATGGCCTCGCGGCGGGTGGCCGGGCTCTACTTGGCCGGCGAAGTCCTGGACATCGACGCCGACACGGGCGGTTACAACCTGCAGGCGGCCTTTTCTACCGGCTGGGTCGCCGGGCGGTCGGCGGCGTCTGGCCCATAACGCCAGCTCCACCGTGTGCGACCCGCCAGCACCGCCGGGCGGCAGGATCACAGACCCCACCGGCGGGAGAAAGCGGGGGCGCGGTCGGAAACCGCGCACAACAGCGTCTCAAGGGCGCCTGCCGTGTTCCAGGTACAGCGGACACCCTCCGCCGCAGAGGGACAATTCGGGGCAATCGTGGCATTTTTCCGGCACGTAACGCCGCTCGCGCAACGAACGGGCCAGCTCGTGGTTCCAGATCGCCTCCCAGGGATCGCGCAGGATGTGGCCCAGCGGCCTGTAATAGCTCTGGCAGGGGATCACCGCCCCATCCGGCTCGACGCACATGTTGTAGAGCGCCGCCGTGCAGGCCTTGACGCCCAGCTCCAACTGCAGCGGCGAGAGCTGGCAGTATTGGGTCGGCGTGTACCAGATCAGGCGCAGGCCGCGTTGCTCTGCCGCCTGGCGGACGCGCTCCAGCACCGGCGCCAGTTCGCCCTCGCCAAAGCCCGTCCCCACCGTCGCCCCGCGCCCGCTGTAGATCAGACTGTTGCAGGCAAAGGTCGGCACGCCCAGCGCCGCGATCAACGCCACGGTCTCTTCGATCGCCGCCACGTTCTCGCGCGTCAGCGTCGTGTTGGTCGTGGTGTAGAGGCCCGCCGCGACCGCGTTGCGGATGCCTGTCACCGTCTCCTCCCACGCGCCCCGCGCCGCCACCATGCGGTCGTGAACAGCCTCGTCGTGCGATTCCAGCGTGATCTGGACGTGATCCAGCCCCGCCTCGACCAGCGCCTGCACATAAGCAGGGTCACAGAGCCGTCGCCCGTTGGTCAGCAGGCCCGTCACCAGCCCACGGCCCTCGGCGTAACGCACCAGCTCGACCAGGTCAGGGCGCAGCGTCGCCTCGCCGCCGGTGAAGCAGACGTGCGGGATGCCGGCGTCCCACACCCGCTCCAGCACCGCCTGCCAGGCTGCCGTGTCCATCTCCGGGTAATCCGCCGCCCGCGCGACGTAGCAGTGGGGACAGGCGTTGTTACAGCGATAGGTCAGCGCCAGGTCCATACGGTAGGGCGCGGTGAGGGGCACGGAGAACGGATCGACCCGTTCCAGGTCCATGCCGGCGATAGGGCAGTTCCCCTCCCCGCCGCGGATGAGCCCCTCGATCTGGGCCTGCATGCGGCGGTAGTCGGACAGGGCAGCCTCGGCGTCGACCTGGTAGCGGCGGCAGATGCGCCGGACGGCCTCAGCCTCGGCGACCCCTTCCAGGATCAGGCGCGCATACTCAGCAGCGGTCTGGTTGAGGTGCAGCATCCGCGCGGCGTTGATCACCAGCAGGCCGCGTCCGTCCGGCTCGACGCGCAGGTGCAGGCGCACCCGCCCGCCCTCCTCATCGCGCCGCTCGTAGGCGTGGAGACCTGGTGAAAGAGGCTGCGGGGCGCGCAGCGCGTCCCGCAGCCGTTGCAGGAGCGACATCGGATCTCAGCGCCCTCCTCCGGCGCAGGCGCAGGCACAGCCAGCGCAGGCGCAGGCGCAGGCGCAACCGCCACCGCCGCCGCTCCTGTACCGACCCGATGAGGTCGATGTCTTGGGCAGCGGATTGGTCACCTCCGTCACCGCGCCGGTAAAGCCGGTCACGTTGCGGACGATTTTGCCTGCCGTGCCCTCGACGCCGCGCACGATCCTGGCAGCAAACTCGGAGCCGGGCAGCGTGGGCAGTTGCAGTTGCCTCGCCGGCATCGACGGCGCTGGCGCGGCCACGCCCGGGCCGGCCGCCACCGTCGCCGGACGCCCCCACGGCCGGTAGTAGATCCACCACGGCGGCATATAGACCGGTCCGCGCTGGAAGAGGCCCTGCGTCTGCTGCTCGAAATTCTCGTCCAGCATCATCCACTCCAGCCCCTGATCGAAGCGTTCGCTGCGCACCTCTGGCGTCTCGCCGGCCGTCACCTGCTGCCAGGCGCGGCGGACAATGTCCTTGTAGTAGGCCACCGACTCGCGGCGGCTAAAGCCCTTCATCTTGCCGTTGACCGTCTTGATCAGCTCGACCACCATATTGCGCAGCCTGCCCTCGACGAGCTGCCCTTCCTTGCCGATGGCGTCGAGAAAGCCCACCTCGTAGGGGCGCAGGCCCTCCGGGCGCGGCTCGTTGGCCTGGACGCGCAGCGGATCTTCGCTCAGCACCGTCACCGCGCCCTTTTTGAGCAGGCCGAAGAGGATCATCGTCAGCACCTTGTTCAGCGGCGTCTCCAACAGGATCGCCGCCTCGACCGCCGTCAGGCCGCGTTTGATCCCCACCCCCTCGATTTTCATCTGCGGCGGCAGATACTGCATCTTGCGCTGTCGCTGAGAGACGCTGCCCAACATCCCCAGGCCAATAAAGATGACGATGAAAATAGTCACCGGGTTGCAGACGACCGAAGCGCAGCCGGTTACAGCCGTGGCCATAAAGGCAAAGGCCGCCTCCAGCGCCGAGGGACCGCGCTGGATGGCGCTCGCGTCGACGTACCGGCGGGGGAAGGAGGCGCCGAACCTGTACTGCCGGTCCGGCCTGGCGGCAGGGTTGTACCAGGTGTAGAGCACCCGCCCTTCTTCGTCCAGCGAGGGCTGCGGCGCATCGGGCCAGCCTGATGGGCTGCGGTGCCAGCGCGGCTCGGCCGGCTGCACCCCCGGCGGCAGGTGGAACATAACCGTCATGGCCGTCGTGCCGTGGACATAGTGACTGCCAAACCAGGTAGGAGAGAATTCTGTGCTGGCATAGTTGGCGTCGTCGCTGTCCTCATAGACCATGCCACCGATCCGTGGAATGACGACGTGGACCGTGCCGCTGTACCCCGGCATAATCGTGCCGCTGCCCAGCCAGACCGCCACGCCATAGCCGCCCTCGCCCTCATAGTCCGAATCGATGCGGCTGACCGGCCGCCCGTCGACATCGGCGAGAATCTCCGAAAGGCGATAATTGCCGTTCGGCAGCCCGACGTCGACGACGTCGATGGGATGCGCGCCGCTGTCGCAGGTGAAGGAGAACCAGTACTCCAGCCGGATCGACCCATCCCCGTTGATCCACACCTCCGCCACCTCGCCGTCGAGCGTGAAAGAATAGTCCTGCGCATAGGAAGAGGAAGGCAGCAGCGCAAAGACCGACAAAAGCGTCAACAGCCAGGCCAGTCTCAGGATCTTTTTCATCGGCTTCCTCCTTTGGAAGCGGTCGCCAGCCTCACCACTTGGGTTCTTCGACCACCTGGTAGGTGGAGCCGCAGTAGGGACAGGAGATAAAGATCGCCCCTTCCTTCACACTGACGCTGTCCTTCGACAGTTCGGCGCCGCACTCGCGGCACTTGAGCTTTTCCATGGCGATCTCGCCGCTGAGGTCGATCTTTTGCACGATCTCTTGCTTCTGCGCCTCGGCGCGCGCCCGCGCGCGGCTCCAGATCAGCGCGGCCACGCCCAGGGCGATGATCGCCAGCCCTATGCCCACCGTGACAATGCCAACGATGAGCCAGCCCTGCTCCGCCCCCGGGCTGAAAGCAGCCCAGATAAAGAGCACGCCAAAAAAGATGAGGATACAGGCGACGATCAGGCCCAGGACCGCCAGCACCGTAATTACCGTGCGACTGATCATTTTCCACCCCCTCTACGTCTTTCTCCCCAGCGCATAAAACGTCGGCACGTACAACATCCGCCGTCCCTCCAGCACAGCCTGTCGCTCCAGATGGCGCAGCCGTTCGAGTTCCTCCGCCTTCAGCCAGCCGCGCAGGTCGCGCTCGCGCATCGCCTGCTCGGCCTCCCAGTCAGCGCCAGGGGACGCCAGCAGCTCCCAACAGCCGCCCATCACCCCCACCGTCGTCTGCAGGCCCGCGCCGGCAAACAGCTCCCCCAGGCGACGGCCCACCGCGGGGTCGGCTCCCTGGCGACGCAGCGCCTCGGCCTGCAAACGCCCCGCCTCGACCAACTCAGGCGGATGGTCGATGCGGCCGCCGTAATCCGGCTCGGCGCAGGCCAGCACGGCCCCGCCCGTCGCTGTCACCCGCGCCATCTCCCTGACCGCCCGCCCGGCATCGGCCAGCCAGAGCAGCAGGTAGTGGCAGACCACCAGATCAAAGGCGCCGTCGGCAAAGGGCAGCGCGTGGGCATCTCCCTGCACCCAGCGGGCTGCCGCCTCGCAGCGGGCAAAGGCCAGCATCGCCGCGTCCAGGTCGAGCCCCACCACCCGTCCGGCGATCCGCCCGACCAGCCCGCCGACAATGACCCCCGTGCCGCAGCCGACCTCCAACGCCGCCGCGACGCGCTCCAGCCCCACCTGCCCGTAGAGCCATTCCCGCGTCGCTGCGGTCCAGCCAGCCTGCACAGAGAACCAGGCGTGCCAGTCTTGAACTGTCAAGGTTGGCTCATTCCTCGTCATACTCCCCCAGCTTTTTTCGCTCGGGGTGGTTCCAGATCGCTTCCCAGTCGTCCCGCAGCAGGTTGCCCAGGACGACGTTGTAGCCCTGCGCCGGCAGCACGTCGCCGTCCGGCTCGACGTAGAGATGCTGGCGGATGACCTGCGTGGGGTCAAGGCCGGCCTCGAGTTCGATCGGCTTGAGGCGCGAATAGGGCGCCGCCAGGTCCCAGACGACGGTCAGGCCGCGCTCCTGGGCGGCGTTCTGGCCCGTCTCCAGAGCTTCCCGCAGCCGCGCCTGATCCCCCTCCCCGCCGGCGCGCAGGGCAGCGCTCAGCGCCACGGCATGGACGCCCAGGCCAGCCAGATAGGCCATCGTCTCGGCTATCGCCCCCGCATTCTCCTCCGTGATGAGGACGTGGGCGACGACATAGAGATCACTGGCGACGGCGTTGCGCAGGCCGCGTTCGACCTGCTCCCAGGCCCCTGGCCGACCCACTGCCGCGTCGTGCACGTGGGGCTGATGCGAGACAAGGGTCACCTGGACGTGGTCGAGGCCAGCCAGCAAGAGGCGGTCGAGATAGTCCAAATCGCTCAGCCGCCGCCCGTCGGTCAACAGGCCGCTGACCATGCCCAGCTTTTCAGCATAGCGCACCAGATCGACCAGCTCCTCGCGCAGCGTCGGTTCGCCGCCGGTGAAGCAGACGTGCGGCACGCCGGCGTTCCACAGGCGCTGGAGGATGTATTGCCATTCCTCGCGGCTCAATTCGCGCTCGACGCGGCGGCGCGCTTCGGGGTCGAGGGCGCCGCTCTCGTCGACGCGATAAGTCAGCGCCAGATCGACGCGATACGGCGCCGACGTCTCGGCTGAGAACGGCTCCGCCCGTTCCAGGCCCAGGTAGGTCACCGGGCAGAGATCGGTGCTGGTGGCCAGGGTCAGGATCGTCTCCTGAAGCTGGCGAAAGTCGGCCTCGGCGCGGCTGCGGCTGACGCGGTAGCGGCGGGCCACGGCGCGGGCGGCCTCTGCGGCGCTGGCGCCCCCGATCAGCAGTCGGGCATACTCGGCGGCGGTCTGGTTGAGGTGCAACACTGTAGCCGCGTTGACGATCAGCAACCCTCGCCCGTCCGCTTCGATGCGCAGGTGCAGGCGGTACTGCTGTTCGGCGTCGGGCGGCGTCTGGTAGTGGAGCAGCTCCTGCCGGAGCGGTCGAAACGGCGCGAACCACGACTTGAGTTTTGCGACGACAGACATGCTTCCCCTCCCCCTTCACAGCCCCACGCAGGTTTCCGGGCGATGGACACAGTGTAGCACAACATGGCGGCAGGTGCAAGACTGAAAACTGACATGTGCGGGTTGTGTCGGCGACGCAGGATGTGGTATACTACCTGCACGCGGATCTTCTCGGCTCGATCAGCCTGGTGACCACGGGGGAGGATCGTGAGGTGATGGGGGGAATCCTGCCCGCCGGCAGCGTGTGGACGCGCCAGCTCTACGACCCCTACGGCGCGGTGCGCTATGCCTACAGTCCCTACGGCCCCGCCCCCACCGACTACGGCTACACCGGTCAGCGCGCCACCGACCTGGGATTGATGGATTACCGGGCGCGTTGGTACATCCCGGCCCTGGGACGGTTTGCCAGCGCGGACACGGTGGTACCAAAACCGGGGAACCCCCAGGAACTCAACCGTTACAGCTATGCGATCAACAACTCGTTGAACTTCATTGACCCCAATGGTCACCAAGTCCGGCCGCCTAATTCTGGAACAGGAAGTGGCATCAGCTATACGGGCACATTCGGTCCCTACCATTCTGAGTCTGTGGCCTTCCATCCCACACTGCAACCCCTGACCATTTCCACCTACAACGCCAGCCATGAACAAGCTACCATCGGGCCAGACACAACGCCAGCAGACACCGGTGTGCTGTTGCACTACTGGGTGCCCCTCTCTATCCAGGGCCGTCAGGAACTGGTCATGGTGCATGGAGAAGCAAGTCTGGGGCCAGTGGCCGGCAGTGGAG
>DAOTYD010000250.1:0-5599 GCA_034435295.1 Anaerolineae bacterium
CCTTGTCCCCTTGTCCCCTTGTCCCCTTGTCTCCTTGTCCCCTTGTCTCCTTGTCCCCTTGTCCCCTTGTTTCCTTGTCCCCTTGTCCCCTTATCCCCCGCTCCTCACGGGGCGATGCCGATTCCCTCGATATTCCAGAGCTCGCTGTCCTCCGCGGCATCGAGGGTAAAGCCGACGACGTGGGGCTGGGCCAGCGCCAGGCGGATGTGCCAGTAGAGCGGCAGCGCGGGAAGCTGCTGGGCAAAGATGCGCTGCGCCTCGATGTGCTGACTGGTGTACTCGAAGGTGCCGGGCAATGCAGCCTGCGCAGCGTGACAGGCCGCGTCGTATTGCTCGTCCGAGAAACCGACCGCGTTGGGTAGCCCCCACCGCCCCTGCTGGGGAATCTGGTCGCTGAGATAGAGGTTGCAGGGCGGCTCGACGTCGTTGTGCCAGGCAAAGAGCGCCGCGTCGAACTGGCGGCCAAAGAGGGGGCCGTTGGGGCCGTCGGCGAAAAACTCCCAGACCGGAATATACTGCAGCTCGACCTGGATGCCGCAGTCGGCCAGGTTGGAGCGGATGATGCGGGCCGCCGTCTCCTCGTTGCTGTTGTCCTGCGCCAGCAGCAGCGTGAAACGGAAAGGCGTCCCGTCGCGCACCCCTTCCACATCCACCGCCTCCAACACGCCGTCGCCATTCTCATCCGCCCAGCCCGCTTCGGCCAGCAGCGCCTCTCCGGCGTGCGGGTCGTAGGGCCAGGGGGTCAGGCGCTCGCCAGCGTAGAGCGGATGCTCGGGCGCGATATAGTCATCGGCGACCCGCCCCAGGCCAAAGGTAACCTCGTCGACGATGGTCTGGCGGTCAATGCAGTGGGCGATGGCCTGACGCACGCGCACGTCGGCAAACAGATTGGGGCGGTTGCCGCCCGCCAGCGAGGCGATGCCGAAAGAGAGATTCTCCCAGATCGCGCTGGAGGACGTCACCAGGTTGAGCAGCCCCTGGTCGCGGGCCGCGATCAACACGGGCAACAGCGGCGTCAGGTCGCTTTCGGCCAGGCCGATGTCGCACTCGCCGGCCAGCACCATGGTCACCAACCTCTCCGTGCTGGGCGCAAAGCGAAAGACCAGCTCGTCGACGCGGGGCAGTCCCTCGGCGGCGCGGAAGTAGAGCGGGTTGGGCTCCAGCAGCACGTGGTCGCCCTGCACCCACTCGCGGATGACATAAGCCCCCCACCCCAGCGGCTCACGGCTGCTCTCGCGGCGGGTCAGCAGGCTGGACGGGGAATAGTGCAGTTGCTCTTGCCACAGATGCTTCGGCAGCGGACTGAAGAAATTGGCAAAGTAGAGATCGTCCACATAGCCCGGCAGCCCCGTCCACACCACGGTTCTTTGGCCCGCGGCAACGTAGGAAGCGGTGCGGTCGCAGAGGTATTTGGACGAAGGCGTGTCGGGATGGCAGGCCAGCTCGTAGCTATAGACCGAGTCATCTGCCGTGAGCGGCGCGCCATCCGACCAGGTGATGTCGGGCAGGATCTGCCAGGAGACGACCAGTTGCTCCATCTGCAGCGTCGATGTGCCGACGAAGGTTACGACACAAGCCGGGTTGGCTGCATCCATACAGGTATGGCTGGGAAAGACCTGTACCCCGTCGTTGAGCTCGATGGGGACGCCATTGATGTCGACTACCATATCCCCCGGCTGGACCAGCACCGGGCTGAAATAGGCGTCGCCGTCGTCCAGGCTGGGCAGCTTTTCCAGAATGACCGGCTGAAAGCCATAGGAACGGTTGTCGATGGGGCCGTCATAGACCGCTTCGAGGATGTGGCGGGCGGCGCGGGAACCGCCGTAAAGATAGAGGCTCTCTGGCTCGGTATCCTGGCAGATGACCAGGCGGGAAGGGCCTGGCGGCGGCGCTGCGGTGGGGGTCGCCGTGACCACCTGGGTCGGTCCTGGCACGACAACCGTCTCGACGGGTGGGGTAATGGCAGGAGAGGTGCAGGCCGCCAGAATGAGCAAAGTGACAGGCAGCAATCGGACAAGAGCGACTTTTCTCACAGCTTCCTCCCCGACCTCAAGGGGCCAGAAATGATTGATTATGAAGGCCTGGGCCGGTAGGCGATGCGGGCCAGGATGATGCTCAGGCCGTAGAGCAGGATCAGCGGCGCCATCACCAGCCCCATGTTGATGGGATCGGGTGTGGGAGTGACCACAGCGGCGATGACGGCAATGAGCAGCAGAGCGATGCGCCAGTGGTGGATGAGCTGGCGGTGGTTGACCACGCGCACCCTGGCCAGGAAAAAGATCACCAGCGGCGTCTCGAAGCTGAGGCCCACCCAGAACATCAGGTTGGTGACGAAGGAGATATAGTTGGCCGGTCGGGGGGTGGTCGGGATCGAGATAAAGCCCATCAGAAAGGGCACCGCGGTTGGCAGCATGACATAGTAGGTGAAAAGGACGCCGGAGACAAAGAGCAGCGTCGCCAGCGGCGCGAGCAGATAGACGTAGCGACGTTCGTGGCGATAGAGAGCGGGAGCGATAAAGCGCCACATCTGATAGAGGATTACCGGCATAGCCAGGGTGACGCCGCCCAGCAGCGAGACCTGCATAAAGACACCGACATTCTCGGTGACCTCGATGGCCTTGAGGTTGCCCAGCCCGCCGATGGGCGCGGTCAGCCACTCCAGCAGCCGTTCGGCAAAGATCGCGCTGATGATGGTGCCGATGACCAGCGCCAACAGCGCTCGCAGGAGACGCTGGCGAAGCTCTTCGATGTGTTCAAGAAGAGATTTGGCAGAGTCTTTACTCATGGGGGTTGGTCAGGGACTGGGGTAAATCTCTCACTGCCTCTTCCTGCAGCGCCCGCACCTCACCCTGCAATTCCTGCGTCAGCGTCTGAATCTCCTGGACCGTGCCGCCCAGCGTTTCCTGCTGGATGGCTTTGACCTCGGCCATCACCTCGCGCTGGACGCTGTACCACTCCTTGCGCAGGCGGCCAATGAGGCGACTGCCCTGCTGAAGAAACTCGACAGCCCGCTTGGGGCCGACGAGAAGGATGGCCAGCAAGACAATAAAGAGAATCTCGCCGGAGCCGATGTTGAAGAAATCCATCTGTGCGAATGTCAGATGAGCAGAGGGGAGAGGCTAGGAAGAAGGTTCGTCGGTCTCTTTTTCTTCCTCCTCGCTCGAGGAGAGGGCACGGCGGAAATTGCGGATGCCTTTCCCCAGCTCTTCGCCAACCTTGCCCAGGCGGCCCACGCCAAAGAGCAGGATGACGATGACCAGGATAATCAGCAGTTCCGGCAGCCCAAAGCTTCTGAACAGTTGCATCCCAACACCTCTTTTCTGACGGTTTGTCCCTGCGGACGGGGACATTATACCACGCTGGAGTTCAAATGCAATGCCTTCGGCGCAAATCGCAAATCGCTAATCGCTGATCGCAAATCGCTGATCGCTGATCGCAAATCGCTGATCGCAAATCGCAAATCGCTGATCGCAAATCGCTGATCGCAAATCGCGTTTCCGACCCGGAAACGGGGCGCCCCGGCCGCCCTGGTATGAAAATAGACAACGGCCTTTTTCATGCTTTATGGTGCCCCGAAGGGGCATGTCCACTGCCTCGAACACCCATGCTGGGTGCTCGAAGCAAAACATTGTCACCCTGACCCTGAACGGAGTGAAGGGGAAGGGTCTCGTTGCGACACGGATTCCTTGTAACACGGATCGTTTTTCTGTGACCCGGCAGCCCCCCACTGGCGGGGGTCGCAGATCCCCGCCGGGCAATAGGGTGCCCCACGTCGGCGTTCTGCTTCGAACTCCCGTACTGAGCCCAGTTTGGCGCAGATGGTTGACGCATGGTATAATAGCTACGAAAACGGAGGTAAAGCAGAGGGTTGGTCCGTGGAACAGGATCTTGATCTGGCCACCATAGCTGACTATCTGGCTGGTCGAGACGACATTGTCGCGGCTTACGTATTTGGCTCGGCGGCTGAGGGTCTGGCCCATCGGCTGAGTGACCTGGACGTTGCCTTGCTATTGCCGTTGACCACTGGGCCCGCGGAACGGCTCGACATACGCCTGGAGGTGATGGCTGCCCTGGAGCGACTGAGCCAGCGCCCGGCAGACGTGGTGGTCCTCAACGACGCCCCACTGCTGCTGCGCTTCCAGGTGCTGAAGCACGGCCGGGTGCTGGTTGATCACAACAGGACACAACGCTGCCTGTTTGCCGCCAGGACGATGAGCGCGTACTACGATGCTCAGCGGTACCTGGATTATCACTTTGCTCACTTGATCCGCCGTATTCGAGAGGATGGTTTGGGTGCTGGATATCACGGTCATCAAGACACGCTTGAAGAAGCTCGACGGCTATCAGCACGGCTTGCTGCCCTTTCAGAAGATCCCCCTTGAGGAGTACCTGGCCAACGAGAACATGCAGATGATCGTCGAGCGGCGATTACAGCTCTCCATCCAGGTCTGCATAGACATCGCCAATTACCTGATCGCTCACCTGGGGCTCAAGGTGCCGGATGAGCAGGAGACCGTCTTCATCGTTCTCGGCCAGGCAGGTATCATCTCCTCTGACCTGGCTCAGCGCATGGTGGGCATGGTCAGGTTTCGCAACATTCTGGTGCACGATTATCTGGAGATCGACGCTTCGCTGGTACACAGCCACCTGGCCCGGCGCCTGGCCGACTTTGATCAGTTCAGCCGCGAGCTCGCCGCTCAGTTCTTCGCTCTAGAGCCTGAGGATACGGAGTTGGAAGAATACGAACCGGGTATTCGAAGCAAAACGCCGACGGGGGGCACCCCATTGCTCAGCGGGGGTCTGTGACCCCCGCCAGTGAGGCCCGCCAGGTCACAGACCCGGCAGGAGCGGGGCGGGCGGGGCGTTCTGTCCTTTTGCTTCGAATACCCGTCTCCTTGTCCCCTTGTCTCCTTGTCCCCTTGTCCTCTTTCTGCTACAATACCCCCCAATGAACCTCCTGACAGCTCTCAACCTGAAACCTGGAGAAATGGTCGCCCTCGTCGGCGCTGGCGGCAAGACGTCGACGGCGTGGCAGTTGCTGCGCCTCCTCGTCCGCGCCGGCGAGCGCGCTGTCCTTACCACCACCACCCGCATCTTTGAGCCTCAACAGGCGCCGCTCATCTTGAACCCTCACCCTGACCCGGCTGACATCATCGCCGCGCTGCTCGCCTCCCCCGCCCTCTTCCTCGCCGCCGAACGGGGCGAGATGGGAGCAGTGTCTATGGCCGCCCGCTCGCCCTACCCCGCCCGCCCCATCAAGCTGGTCGGCCTCGAGCCGCAGACCATCACCGAATTGGGACGGCGCCTGCCCGGCGTGACCTGGATCGTCGAAGCGGACGGGGCCAAAGGCTGCATGCTCAAAGCGCCCGCCGACTATGAACCGGCAATCCCGGCCGGCAGCCAGCGCGTCGTCGTCACCGCCTCGCTCGAAGCGCTGGGCCGGCCGCTGGACGCGCCGTTTGTCCACCGCGCCGAGATCGCTGCCCGCCTCCTCGGCGTCGAACCCGGCACGCCGGTCACCCCCGCCATGCTCGCCGCCCTGCTTATCCACCCCCAGGGCGGCCTCAAGGCAGTGCCGCCGGGCGCCACCGTTATTGCC
>DAOTYD010000251.1:0-1862 GCA_034435295.1 Anaerolineae bacterium
CCTTGTCCCCTTGTCCCCTCCCCCCAGACCGCCGCCCAGTATAGCACCTTTGGCGATGGCGGGCAACTCGCTGGACAATTCCGCCAATCTGCGTATACTAGGGTCAGACAACAAAAGCCGTCAATCAACATAGCCCGCTCAGGGAGAGACCATGAGCCATTGCAGCCAGTGCGGACGGTATATCGGGCCCTACGCGGCCTGTCCCTACTGCGGCGCTCGCACCTCCGGGCGCCTTTCGCTTCGCGCGGTCAAAACGACAGCGGTGGGGCTGGCCACGGTGGGGCTTTTCCTGCTCTGGCTCGCCGCCACCCGCTCGCCCCTGCCTCAGGTCGAGATCGGCCAGATCGGCGCAACCGCCAACCTGGCCTATGTGCAGGTCAGAGGGCAGGTGACGCACGGGCCGACCTATGGCGTCGATCCTCCTTACCTCTCCTTCACCGTCGACGACGGCAGCGGCCAACTGCGCATCTCGGCCTACCGCGACGTCGTCACCGCGCTGCGCCAGGGAGGACGGATTCCCGCCCTGGGCGACTATGTAACCGTCGCCGGGACGCTGCGGGTGCAGGACGGCAGCGCCTCGATGACGCTCAACGTGCCAGAACACCTGGAGGTCGCCCGCCCCGCCGCCCTGGAGCGCCGCATCAACACCATCACTGCCGCCGAACGCCTGTTGCGCGTGCGGCTGCGCGGCCAGGTCTGGGCGGTGCGCCAGCCCCGCTCCACACTGACCCTGATCACCATACGCGACGCCAGCGGGCAGATCGACGTCGTCGCCGGGGCAGCCGCCGAAGCGCTCGGCGGCGCGCTGCTGCCGTTGCAGCCAGGTCAGTCCGTGATGGTTGCCGGCACGGTCGACCTCTACCAGGACAGGCCGCAGATCGTCCTGGCTTCGGTGCAGGACGTCGTTCTGCTGGCCGAGACGGTGCCGGTCGCGCCTGAAATGCCCATCGGCGCGCTGAACAAGAGCCTCACCGGTCAGCTTGTGGCGGTAGAGGGGACAGCCACCGAGGTTGCGCCTTTCCCTGCCGGCATCAGGCTCTTTCTCGACGACGGCAGCGGCGAGGTGCTGGTGCTGCTGTGGCAGGACATGGTCGACGCGCTGAACGACCCGACGGCGCTGACGGTGGGCATGCGGCTGCGCGTGTTGGGCCAGGTTGCGGTCTATGGGGACAGCCTGGAGCTGATCCCCCAGCGCCCGGTGGACGTGACGGCGCTCGGCATGGAGGCAGTGGAAGAGCTGATCGTGCCGCCGGTGCCTATCGCTGACCTGAGAGCAGAGCAGCAGGAGCCTGTGACCGTCGAGGGCCGCGTGGTCGATGTGACCTCCTTCTCCGCCGGCTTCAAGCTGATGCTGGACGACGGCACGGGGCAGGTGACGCTGCTGCTGTGGCTGCCGGTCTATGACGCGTTGCCCGACCCGGCGGCGCTGGGACGGGGGGCGCAGGTGCGGGCAACAGGCCGTGTGGAGAGCTATGAGGGCGCGCTGCAACTGGTGCCATCGGCAGCGACGGAGGTGACGGTGCTGCAGCCTGCTGGGGGCGAAACGCCGCAACGGGCGATCGCCAGCCTCAGCGCCACGGACATCGGCGCGGCGGTGACGATCGAAGGGACAGTGACGCGGGCGGAAACCTTCTCCAGCGGGCTGCGGATCTGGCTGGACGACGGCACGGGGCAGGTACTGGTGCTGCTGTGGCAGAACATCGCTCAGCGGGTGCCTGGCAGCGAGCGTCTGGTCGCCGGGGCGCGAGCGCGCATCAGCGGTGTCGTCGCCGAATACCACGGCGCGCTGGAGGTGGTGCCGCAGTGGCCGGGGGATGTGGGGGTGGAGTAGGGCAAGTTTGCAAGTTTGCAAGTTTGCAAGT
>DAOTYD010000252.1:0-28674 GCA_034435295.1 Anaerolineae bacterium
GCACCTCGGCAGCCCCCAGCTCGACCGCGCGCAGCAGCGCCAGCTCCAGGTCGGTCTCGTCCTTGTCTGCCGGGTAGGCGTGGAAGCGCGTGCCGGCAGCCTCCAGCGTCGCGCGCAGCTCTGCTGGCAGCGAGTCCATGTCGCCGATGACCTCGTGGGGCAATATGCCCATCGCCTGGGCGTGGGCTGCGCCGCCGTCGACGGCGATGACCCGGTCATCGGCCCGCAACAGGCGACGGTGCGCCGCCGGGTCGGGCAACAGTCCGTTGGCAATGATGATTGTGCGCATCAGCAAACGAGCCGTCCCGCCAGCGGGACGGCTCCACCCTCCTCATGGATTCCCTCTCGCTTCCCTCCGCTGGCATGACCCAGATCAGGTTCCAGGGGTATGCGTCGGTGGCAACGGCCGTGGACGCCTTCTCAGCCCGGCTCGCCCGGACTCCCCCGCAAAGGGCACTATACAGTTGTTTCTCAGCGCGTGCGTCGACGCCACTCCTCTTTCAATTCGAGCGCTTCCAGGTCGTCCTTGACCTCCAGGAACTGGCGCAGCAGGCGGTTGAACTTGTTCATCTCGTCCAACATGGGAAAGTGGCGCGATTCGTCCAGATAGATCGCCCGCGTATTGTCCTCGTATTCTTCCAGCTCTTCCTCGGCGGGCGGCACGACCAGCGGGTCATTGCGCCCATAGACCAGCAGCACGGGCGCTTCGATCACCTCCAGCGCCTTGCGCAGGTTCATCTGCGTCACCGCCCGCACGCTGCTGACGATGGCCGCCACATCGGTCTTGTTGGCCTCCAACTGTACTTCGGGATAGGCGGCAATCTGTCGCCGCCCCAGGATGCGCCCGGCGACGTCGTTGTCATCGCCGGAAAAAGTGCTCAGCGAACGCGCCAGGGCCGAGCCGATGAGGGGAGTGCTGACCGCCATCACCTGCTCCACCCGCTGGGGCATCGTCGCCGCAAAGACGAGCGCCACGACCCCGCCCAGGGCGTGTCCCACCAGCGGCGCGCGTGCGATACCCATTTCGTCCATAAAGCGCTGTAGCAGCGTCACATACGAGGCCAGCGTGTACCCTTCGCTGCGCCGGTCGGAATCGCCAAAGCCCCACAGGTCGAGCGCATAGGCGCGGTAGCGGTCCGACACGTCGTCCATCGTCGGCACCCAGTAGCGCCATGAGCCCAGCCAGCCGTGGAGCAGGATCACCGGCCGACCCCGCCCAATGGCCTCGTAGTGAGCCAGCCCGTTCTCGATGATGATCGCACTCATAGCCCAGCCACCAACGCCGTCATTTTGCCTTCGTCTGCTCCAAAATTGCGCTCACCTGTCTGGTCAACTCATCCGGAGCAAAGGGCTTGAGGATGTACTGCGCGGCGCCAGACTGAAGCCCCTGCTCGATCTCGGACTCCTGGCCCTTGGCCGAGAGAAAGACCACGGGGATGTTCCTGGTTGTTTCCTGTTCCTTGAGCTTTTCGCACGCCTGATAGCCGGTCATCTTGGGCATGCGCACGTCCATCAGGATCAGGTCTGGCTGGGTTTCAGTAGCGACCTCGACTGCTTCGACGCCGTTGGTCGCCGTGACGACCTCAAAGCCGGCAAAGCGCAGGGTGAAAGCAACCAGCTCACGAATGTCCTTTTCGTCCTCGGCGATAAGAATCTTGGCCATATCTCCTTCCTTCTAGACAGATTCGGCCTGCTCTGCCCGAGGGCGGTGGAGCAAAGCCAGGATCTCTTCGATCAGCTCGTCGATCTCGAAAGGCCGCGTCAGAAAACGGCCTGCCCCCAGGGATGGCACTTTTCTTCCCAGACCCGCCATCATCAAAACGACGGGGATATCCCAGGTGCGCTCGTCGGACTTGAGCTCGTCGAGCACCCCCTGGCCGTTGGCGGCGGCGAAGCGGGCGTCGAGCAGGATCAGCGCCGGCTGGGCCTCGCGGGCAACCCGCGCCACCCGCTGCTCCTGGGTCGTCGTCCGCACCTGATAACCGTGCTGGCGCAGGATCGTGCGCAGCGTCGAGATGTTGTCCGCATCGTCATCGGCCACCAGGATCAGCCCTTCGCGGCCTGCGGTTTTCAGCGCTTCCAGCAGCGCCTGTTCCTCGACGGGCTTGGTGACATAGTCGAGCATCGCCAGCCGCAACGTTTCCTCTTCGTCCATCACCACCGAAAGGAGCGCCACGGGGATGGACGCTGTCTGCGGGTCACTCTGCAGCCGCGCCAGCGCCTCGAAGCCAGCGCCATTCGGCTGGCAGACGTCGAGGACGATCAGCGTCGGCTGGGCCTGGCGGACAGCGGCCAGGATGTCGGCGCCGCGCGGCACGGCGGTGGCGCGATACCCCTCCTCTTCCAGCGCAGCGACGATCCAGTCGGCGAACTCGTCCTCGCACTGGGCCACCAGCACGTGCGCCTCCGTGACCTGGGGCTCTTCCAGTGCCAGCACATAGCTGGCCAGCGGCAGGGTAAAGCTGAACGTGCTGCCCTTGCCCAGTTCGCTCTCCACCCAGATCTCGCCGCCGTGCATGGACACCAGTGAGGCCGTGATGGGCAGCCCCAGCCCGGTGCCGGCTGTCTCCTGCACCAGGGGGTCGTCGGCGCGGAAGAAGCGGCTAAAGATCTTGGTCTTGTTCTCTTCCGAGATACCGATACCCGTATCGGCCACGTCAACCTGGAGCATGTCCCCCGCCAGAGACGCCGAAATGTGAACTTTGCCGCCCGACGGCGTGTAATAGATGGCGTTCCCCACCAGGTTGGTCAGAATCTGGACGATGCGCGCATCGTCGCCCCACACAGCCGGCAGGTCCGGCGACACATCTTCGGTCAGCGTGATCTGCCGGCCCTGCGCGCGGCCGCTCAGCATGCCGACCACCTGATCGACCAGGTCGTGCATGTGTACCGCTTTCAGGTTCAGCTCGACGCGGCCGCTCTCGATGCGCGAGATGTCGAGCAGGTCATTGACCAGGTTGGTCAGCCGGTCGGCGTTGTTGCGGATGATCTCCATGAAATGGCGCTGCTGCTCGGTCAGGGCGCCGACGGCCCCCATCAGCACCAGGTCGGCATAGCCCTTGATCGAGGTCATGGGCGTGCGCAGCTCGTGCGAGACGGTGGAGACAAACTCGCTCTTGGCGCGGTCAGCCTCGACCATGGCGGTAATGTCGTGAAAGACCGAGACCGTGCCCAAATAGTCCGTGCCGCCGCGCAGGACGGGGGAAGCGTGGACGCTGACCACGCGCTGGCCCAATTCCAGCCGCTCGGCCAGGAAATCTTCGGGGGCATGTTCGCGTGCCTGCTGTGTCCATTCCTCCATCGCCGCCAGCCATGCGCGCCCTTCGACGCCGTAGAGGCCGAGCATCTCACGGATGCTGCGCCCGATGGCCTGCTCGCGCGGCAGTTCCAGGATGCGCTCGGCGGCGGCATTGAAGAGGATGATCTGCCCGTTGGCGTCGGCGACGACGACGCCGTCGGCGACGCCTTCCAGGATGGCCTGGCTCTTGGCCGCCTCGACCTGCTGCTGCTTGAGCATCACGCCCAGCCGCTCGGCCTGTTCGCGGATCAGGTTGTAGAGGGCGGCGTTGCCCACCGCGTTGGCGACCTGGGTTGCTGCTGCTTCCGCCAGCCGCAGATGCTCCTCGCTAAAGGCGCCGGGCTGCGACGAAAAGAGCAGCATCGCGCCCAGCACTTCGCCAGCGCGCACCAGCGGCACAGCCAGACAGGCCCGCTGGGCCGGGTCACGCTGCGCATTCTTCTGCCAGAGCGCGTCCTCTTCCAGGTCGGCGACGCGCAGGGCCTGATTGTTGGCAATCACCCAGCCGCCCAGCCCTTCGCCGCGACGGAAACGGGTCGGCTTGCCGCCGGGCGGGATGCGCTCGCCCGTTCCGACTGCCGCCCGCAGGATCAACTGCGCCGATTCGGGCTGATCGAGCAGCACGATTCCCTGCTCTGCCCCCACCGCTTCGACAACCAGTTCCAGCGTCCGATTGAGCACCTGGTCCAGGTCGAGGCTGGCCGAGACCTCGGCGGTGATGCGGTAGAGGGCCTGGATGCGGTCCCGCTCCACGGTCAGCTCCTGCAGCGCCTGGGCCAGCTCGTGGGTGCGTTCTTCGACCCGCTGTTCCAATTCTTCGCTAAAGCGGCGGATTTCCTCGTACAGGCGGGCATTGGCCATGGCGACGGCGGCCTGGCTGGCCAGTGATTCGGCTATGCGCACAATATCGGCGGTGAAGGGACGCTGTGCCTGGCGCTGCTCCAGCTCGACCAGCCCCACCGTCTGCCCCCGCGCGACCATCGGCAGAATCAGCACCGCATCAGCCTGGCGCATCTCCAGATAGGCGCGCAGGTCAGGGTCGTCGGCGGCCTCCTCCCGCGAGAGGAGCAGCGGCTCCTGGATCAACAGCACCTCCATCGCCTGGGGGCGCTCGCTGGCCACATAGGTCGTGCCCAGCAGCGGGCGCACACGCGGGTTGCCCATCTCCCAGATGACGCGGATCAGGTCTTCTTCGCGCTTCCACTCGGAAATGAGACAGCTATCGGCCCCGGTGATGCGCAGCAGGCGGTCGCCCAGCGCCTGCAGCACCCAGTTGAGGTCCAGCGTCGACGACAGCGCCCCGCCAGCCTCCAGCAGCAGCGACAGTTCCTCGCTGCGGCGGAGCGTTTCGTCGAAGAGATTGGCATTCTGCACCGCCAGGGCCACCTGGTCGGCGATGGTGGAGAGCAACTGCTGGTCGTTCTCGTCGTAGGCGTGGGGGCGGTAAGCCTGGACCGAGATCATGCCCAGGACGCGGTCGCCGCTGCGCATCGGGACGCCCAGCCAGGACTCGGCGGAGCGTCCCCAGACCACAGGCACCGGCAGGTCGCCAGCCTGCAGGCGGACGCTCATCTCGTCGATCAGCAACGGCGCCTTGTGCTCGATGACGTAGGAGGTCAGGCCAGGCCCCAGCGGCTGTTTTGTCGGCGGCAACATCTCGCCCTCGTCGACGCGCAGGCGGAAATCGAGCTCGTTCCTGGCCTCGTCGTAGAGGACGATCAAGAAGGCATCCGCCTGAAAGATGGGGGCGACCTGCTCATAGACGGTGCGGATCAGGTCGTCCAGGTGGATCGTTGCGCTGACGGCGGTGGCGATGCGGTTGACCAGCGCCAGCCGTTCGGCCTGGCTGTTGGCGCGCGCCAGCAGGCGGGCGTTCTCCACTGCCACCGCCACCTGGTCGGCCAGCGCGGTGACCGTGGCCACGTCGGCGGGGGTGAACGGCTCGTTGTACGAGCGGTCGGCCGTCAGCACGCCGACCACCCGCCCGGCGATGCTGAGGGGGACAATCACCGCCGCCCCCTGCTGAATGTAATCCGGCTGGCCGCCGGTCTCCTCTTCTACGTTGGCCACGGAGAGGGGCATGCCGCTGCGGACGACGGAGCCGATCAATCCCTCGCCGCGGGCAAAGGAACGCGTCGCCAGGACGCTCAGCTCATGTCCTTTGGTTGCCTGCGCCACATAGCGGCCCGTCAGCGGGTCCTCCAGGAAAATGACGCTGCCCTGGCAGTTGACCAGTTGGGTTGTCGCTTCGACCACCGAGCGCAGCACCTGGTCGAGGTCGCGCTGCTCCGCCACCGAGCGGCTGATCTCGTTGAACACGGATAGCGCTTCCAACTGGCCCTGGAGCGCTTCGAGCAGGCGGGCGTTCTCGATGGCGACGGCGGCCTGCATAGCGAAAATCTCGAGCGCCTCGACGGTCGCATAGTCCGGCACTTTGCCGTCGCGCGGCTCGTCGACGGAGAGGATGCCCTGCACCGCGCCGCTGGGGTTGAGCAGCGGCACCAGCAGCAGGTCCTGCGGGTGCCAGCGGCCCGGCTCGCGCTGCACCTCGGTCAGCGTGGTGTCGTAGACGTGCAGCACGTCGCGCCAGCGGAGCTGTTCTTCGGCTGGGACGTAATAACTCTGGCTGATGCGGAACTCGTCGCGCAAGACCACTTCCATCGAGGACCACGGCTGATGGATGCGCTTCATCTGCTCCAGGACAGGGAGCGGGATACCCGCACCGGCAACCCGCCGCAGGTGAGGTGGGTCGCCCTCCATGACGCTGATCAGCACCAGGTTGAAGCCGACACTTTCCTGGACAGCGTGGACGATCTCGCTCAGGATGTCTTCGAGCGGCTCGTCGGAGCGCACGGCCTGGCTGACCTCGAGGACGTGGCTCAACTGATCGGCGCGCCGCCGCAGCAGGGCCGAGTGGTCCAACTGCTCCTGGTAGCGCTGGGCGTTGCTGAGGGCGATGGCGGCCTGGGTGGAGAGCATTTCGACGAACTGGCAGCTTTCGGCGTCGAAGGCGTTGACGCGGCGGCTGATGAGGACGATGGCTCCCATCAGGTCGACGCCAGCGCGGATGGGCACCACCATCGCCGAGCGGGCGCGGGGTTGTCCGGCCACTTCACGGCCCTCGCTCGCTGCGTCAGGCAGGCAGATCAGCTCGCCGTCTCGTTCCAGATCGAACAACACGTCCTGTTTGTCCAGCGCCGCCAGGCGCTGGCGCATGGCGGCCTGCTCTTCCTCCAGATAACCGGCGCAGAGGCTCAGCGTCCAGGTGCCCTCTTCTGGCTGACGGAAGAGGATGGCGCACTGGCTGGTATCGCCCAGGCGCATGGCCTCTTCCAGCAGCAGGCGCAGGATGCGCTCGCGGTCGAAGGTTGCGCTCAGCTCCTCGGCCACGCGCTGCAGGCCGGCAAGGGCCTCGGCGCGCCGCTGGCGCTCCTGGTCGGCGCGGGCGTAGAGGCGGGCGTTCTCGATAGCCACGGCGGCCTGGTCGGCAAAAGAAGTCAACAGGTCGCGCTCCAGCGCGGTAAAGTGATGGGGATGGTCGAAAGAGACGGTGAGCATGCCAATGACGCGCTCGCCCACGCGCAGCGGCACATCGGCAAAGGCGGCCACGCCTTCCTGCTGGGCCAGAGGGGCCACCTTGGGCGCGGCGGCGTCGGCGGCGACGTTCTCCACGATCAGCAGCTCGCCGACGGCGGCGGCGTGGGTGCGCCCGCCGACCTTGAGCGGCAGCTCTTGCGAGGCAGCGATGAACGCCTCGCTCAGGCCGTCCGTCGTCGCCAGCCGTAGCACGTTGGCCTGCTCGTCCAGCACAAAGATCGCCGACTGGTAACAGTCAAAGACCTCCCGCACGGAGGCGGAGACCGTCCGCAGCACGTTGTCCAGGTTCAGCGTCGAGCTGACCGCTGCCGCGACGTGGGAGAGGGAACTCAGGGCCAGGGCGCGGTGACGGGTTTCCTCATAGAGGCGGGCATGGTCGATGGCCGTCGCCGCATAGGCCCCGATGGCCTGCAAGAGTTCGCAATCGTGCTCGGAAAAGGCCCCTGTCTGGAAGCTGATCATTTCCACCGTGCCGACGAACTCACCGCGGCTCTCCAGCGAGATGCCCAGGTAGGAGCGGAAGGGGGAGTCTTCGCGGTCGAGCTTGGGCCGCACGTCATGCCGTTTGCTGATGTCCGGGATCAACAGCGGGCGGCGGTTGCGGGCCAGCCAGCCGGAATAGCCCTCGTGCAGCTCATAGACCGTGCCGGCGGCGGCGTGGTAGGCTTCGGCGTCCAGCGAGCCACGGCTGACCAGGCACATCCGCGCCGGGTCGAACAGCGTCACTTCGGCCAGGTCGAAGGCGATGAGCCGCCGGGTGGAGACGAGGATGGCGCGCAGGGTGGCTTCCAGTTCGAGGCTGGCGCCGATGGTGCGGGCGATCTCTTCCAGGACGACCAGTTCTTCCAGGCTGCGGGCAGCGGGCGGGCCACCGGCCAGGGCGACCTGGCCCTCGGCAGCTTCTTCCGTGCCCATGCGGGCGCGCACCGAACGCAGCGCTTCGTCGAGGGGAGAGCGTTCGGCGCTGGCGGGGCGCCAGCGTCGCATGCCGGGGAAGGCGGCCTTTTGCATGCGGCGCAGGTCGCCCAGCGAAGGCAGCAGCAGCCCTGCCGCCGCGCAACAAAGCCCACAGGCTCCTGCTGCCAGCAGGTCGAGCAGCGCATGGCGCTGGAAGGCAAACAGCAGCAGCGAGAGGAGGGCGACTGCCAGCGCGGCCAGCACGGCTGGCGTCGCTGCCCAGAGGGCCAGCGCTGCGATGACCGAGGGCAGCGCCAGGTAAAAGAGCGGCGCCCATTCTGGCGGCGCCAGGTTGAGGCCGAGGCCCAGGCAGAGGGCGAGAACAGCCGCCGCCACCGTCACGGCGACGCCCCCTCTGTGCAACCACCCTCTCGCCTGTGCGGACATTTCTGTGCTTACCTTAAAGGGCGCGGCTCTGCTCCCGCCGCGCTGCGGCTGCGGCCTCGGTGATCTCGCGGATATCGGTGAACGGCCCGTCTGTGTCGAGGAGGATGCCGATGGCCAGTTCCATCAGGCCGATCTTTGTCTCCTGGCCATCGTCGCCCTTGACGACGATATAGCCCTGCTGGCGGGCCTTGAAATCATAGTGCGTGCCGACGCCGGCGGAAAAGCGGCGCGTCAGGTCGTCGGCCATCGGCTTGACCAGGTCGCGGCTGGTGATGATGATGAAATCGTCGCCGCCGATGTGGCCGATGAAATCGTTGGGCGTGCCGATCGAGTCCACGGTCTCGCCCAGGGTCATCGCCGTGTAGCGGAGCACCTCATCGGCGGCCACAAAGCCATAGACTTCGCTGAACGCTTCCAGGCGGGCGATGCCGATGTAGAGGATACCCCAGTTCGGCCGGCGCATCAGGTCGCGCAGTTGCTCTTCGATGAGCTTGGAGCTGGGCAGGCCGGTGGTGGGGTTGGTGAGGCTTTCATAGGCCGCGCGCGCCATGGCGTTCTTGACCCGCAGCTTGAGCTCTTCGACGTCGAACGGCTTGGTGATGTAATCGTCGGCGCCCAGTTCCAGGCCGTGGATCTTGTCGGAGCGTTCGTCTTTCTGGGTCAGAAAGAGGATGGGGATGTGCTTGGTGCGCAGATTGCTGCGCAACTGGCGGCACACGTCATAGCCATCCATGTCCGGCAGCATGATGTCGAGCACGACGATGTTGGGCAGTTGCTGCCGGCACATCTCCAATGCATCCCCGCCACGTGGGGCCACCGCCACCTCGTAGCCCTGGCTTTGAAAGTAGATGCGAAGCATGTTCGAGATGTCGAAATCGTCCTCTACGACCAGGATTCTTCCTTCGCTCATACCGTAGCCTCCCGATTAGACTGCGCCGCCAGCGCTGCGCGGCGGCGGACTGACTGGATCTCTTCCTCTGTGAGCGCGTGTTCGAAAGAGCGCAGGCCGGCCAGGCGGAAGCCGTGGCGGCTGGCGATTTCTTCGATCTCTACGATCTGTTCGATGCGCAAATCCTTGCCCACGGTGTAATCCTCGAAGCGGCCCTCCAGGGCCAGGGCCATCGTCTCGGCCATGCAGCCGAAGGTCAGCCCGGGCGGCAGGCCATAATCGAAGCCAAAGTCGACGCCGGGCGGCGCTTCGGCCAGGCCGCCGTCGATCACCAGGACGTCATCCCGCTCGCGCCGGACCTGGGCAGCGACGTCGCGCGGACGGGCCACGTCGCAGATCACCGCGCCCGGCTTCAGGTGTGCGGCGCGGATCACCGCCGCCCCCGCGCTGGTGGCGCTGATGATCAGCTCCGCCTGCTGGATTGCCGCAATGTCCAACGTCACCTCCGCCTGGCCGCCCAATTCAGCGACCTGGGCCGCCACCTCTTGCAGGCGTTCCATGCGACGGCCCACCAGAATCTGCCGCCCCACCCGCCGCGCCAGCAGCCGCGCGCAGGCCGAGCCAATGGCTCCGCTGGCGCCGACCACCGCAGCGACCGCCCGCTCCGGCGCGATCCCCATCTGGCGGCCGCCCTCCATCAGCGCGGCAACGGCCAGCACCACCGTGTAGCTGTCGCCAGTAGTCACCGCAATATCCAGCGCGCGGGCCACGGTGATCCCGCCGTCTCCGACCACTGACGTATAGGCGCCCAGGCCCAGAATGCGCGCGCCCAGCCGTTCGGCCAGCCGCCCCGTCTGGATGATCTTGCGATAGGCCACCTGCGGCGGCACGCTGAGCAGGCGCCGGGCGGTCAAGGGGCAGGCCAGCAGCCAGCCTTCCACCTGGCGCCCTGTCGCGGCAGAGCGCACGCCGCGCACGCGGGAGAGGACCACAGGCGGCCAGTAGCGCGAGAGAAAGTGGATCAGCGGCACGGGCACAATGCGCGCCAGAAAGGGATATTTGCGCGCTACATCTGCCTTGGGGTCTAACGGATGAATGATAAAGGCGAAGGTGTCCATAGCTACTGCCAGCGTTTCTGCCCGTCAACAGGCCACTCCTCCTCTTGCTCATCTCCCCCGGCCGTGGCGCGGATAGAGGCGCGGATGGACCTTTTCGGCGTTTTCGATCTTGTGAATGTCGCTGGTCTCGTAGGTAACGTCTTTGTCGATCACCCGCCGCTCGGCGGAGGCCACCAGCACGCTGTCGGACTCGATGGTGCGGGCGGGGTAGACGATCATTCCCGAGCCGATGCGGCAGTGGTGGCCGATGCAGCCGCCCAGCACCGTCATCTCGGTCGGCTCCAGCCTGTCGCCGTGGACCGCCCGCAGCGGCTTGGGGATCAGATTAAAGTCGGTAAACGTGCTCCCCGCGCCGATGAAAGTGGTGCGTCCGACGCAGGCAAGCTGGAGGCACGTGTTCTGCGCCACCATCGAGTCTTCCATCAGGACCGTCTCGAACAGCGCAGCGCGGAAGGGCAAGAAACAGCGGTCGCCGACCACGCTGAGCATCAGGTGGCAGCTATCCGAGATGGTCACGTTATTGCCGATGATGCAGATGTCGATCACCACCCCCGGCCCGATGTCCACATTGTCGCCGATCGTCGTCGGCCCGCGGATCACCGCGCTGGGGTCGATGGAACAGTTCTGCCCGATCTTGACCAGGGGGGAAGTGGAGAGGACCTGCTTTTGCTCCAGCAGCCCGCGCCAGAAGAGCTTGAGCTGCATGCCCACGCTCCGTTCGACCAGTTGGTCCATGCGCGCCGCTTCGGCAAAGACGCCAAAGAGCACGTTCGCCAGCAGGACGTGGACCCACGACTCGATGGCCATGAACGCCCTGGTCGGGACGTAATAGACCAGGTCACCCATCGCGTCGGACATGTGGGTGGGCACGCGGTAGTAGCCCATCTCGCGGCAGTCGGTGCTGATCACCAGCGGGCGCACGGTCTCTTCGAGGCCATAGGGAAAGTACCACATGTCGGCGACGTAATAGTTGCCGCGCCGGCAGATGGTCTGCTGGAGCGGCAGGGCGTGGTTGACGATAGCGCGGTCGTCGAGCGGAAAGGCCACCTGGCAGGCTTTGCCCTGCTTGCGAGCCTTGTCCAGAAAAGCCTTGATAAAGAAGGCATCGAAAAAGAGGTTTTCCCGGTAGACCAGCGTCTCGACGCGGTCGTGCGGGATTTCCTCAAAGTTATCGACCTCGCGCTCCTGAGTGACAAAGGGCGCCAACGCGTCGCGCTGCAAGAGCCAGAGCGGCTTGTTCAGAAAGCGCAGCTCTCTGGCTGGCTCGTTGAACGGGTAGATGAGCCTTCGGTCTCTCAGGACAATCTTGCGCATGTCGCGTGATCCATTTGCCGTCAATACGGCTCTTTATCGATCTGGATGGTACAGGACGAATCGCCTGTAGCCAGGCAGGCAATCTCCTGCACCTGGAAGCTTGCGCCGCCGCTGACCCAATAGAGGGCCTCCTGCAAGATGCCAACCGCCAGGTAGCAGGCTGGCGCGGGCGCGCTCCTTCCCCAACAGACGCCGCACTGATCAATCACCCATAGAAAGTGGTCGTGATCCTCCTCCACGTGGACGCGGTGGTCGCTGAACTTGTTGAACACCTGGGCAAAGACGTCAAAGCCGATGCGCAGCTTGGCCGTCATGGGCATGACGCGGAATGCCAGGTCGGCGACGCCCAGCATCGGTCCCATGTCCTTGATCCCCAGGCGGAAGCATGTCTGTCCGATGCGCAGGGCCAGCCCCCGTGCTCCGCGCAGGCCGTACATCTCATCCAGCCCTGCCAGCAGGCGCGACGACTCGGCGAAGGAAAAGCCCAGCTCGAAATCGTTCGGCGGGTAGCGCTCCAGGAAATGGCGCAGGTTGACCAGGTTGAGGAGCGCGGTGACGCCGTTGCGGCCCATCGCCTCCTCCATCGCCAGCAGGAGGATACGCCCCATTTTGTTTGGAAAGTACAACGAGCGTTTTGCTTCGCTGCTCGCCCTCGGCTCCTCCACAGGTGTCTCCACTCCTGCCTGCCGCTAGCGGTCCAGAAATTCGTGCAGCGTGCGATGGAAACGTTCTTGCTCGTCCAGCATCGGAAAGTGACCCGACTCTTCGAAATAGGCGACCTGCGCCAGGCCGATGTGGTTGAGCAACAACTCTCCCTGCCGGGGATCGACGATGCGATCTTTGCGCCCATAGATACCCAGCGCCGGCACGCGAATCTCGCGCAGCCGCGGTCTCAGGTCCGTCTTGCGCAGCGAAGCGATGCTGTAATGGAACGACTCTACCGTCGTGCGCGAGAGGTCCTGCTCGAACATGGCGTACCACGTCCGCCAGTCCCGCGCCCAAAAGGGCGAGATGAGGCGGATGCCGATGGGCAGCACGCCCGGCACGTTATAGGCCAGCATCGCCAGCGGCCGCCTGGCCGCCAGCTTGAGCAGCAGCGCCAGGCCGTCGCCGCAGATCGGCGAACCGACGACGGCGACCTTTTGCACCCGTTCGGGGTGCGTCAGCGCCAGGCTCAGCGAGACCGTGCCGCCCATCGAGTGCCCCATCACCGGCGCCCTCTCCAGTCCCAGCCGCTCCATAAACTGGGCCACCATCTCGACATAGTCGGGGACGTTGTAGTGACCGCTGGTCTTGGCCGAGTCACCAAAGCCCCAAAAGTCGAGCGCATAAGTCTTGTAGCGATCGCTGAGCGCCTCCATCGTGCTCAGCCAATAGCTCCACGAGCCCAGCCAGCAGTGAAGGAGGATGACGGGCCGCCCGCGACCGTATGCCTCGTAATGGACAACTCCGCGGTCGGTGACAATCGAACTCATAACACACCCCTGAGCTGGACGTTTCTGCTGTGCGCTCAGTTAATTCCCTTCTTCGTCCATCAACTCGAGAATCGAATAGAGCAGTTCCAGCAGCACGCGCTTGACGCTCTCCTTGTCCGTGGCGACGCAGGGCAGCACCTTGACATCCGGATCGATGCGCAGGGCGATGCGCAGGTCTTCGGGCGACCAGGCGTCCTCGTGGTCCTGCTTGTTGGAGGCGACGACGTAGGGCGTGGGGGCGTAGGAGCGGAAGGTGTCCAGGATGCTGCGCGCTTCGCGGAAGGTCTCGGGGCGGACGCTATCGACAATGACAATAAAGCCTAACATGCCCTCCGAGAGAATCTCCCACATAAAATCGAAGCGGCGCTGGCCCGGCGTGCCGAAGAGATAGAGCACCAGGTCGTCGTCGATGGTGATGCGCCCAAAGTCCATGGCGACCGTGGTCTGGTCCTTGATGCGCTCCTCTTCCCGCGTGAGCTTGCGCTCGGTCGACACCACGTCGATCTCGCTGATCGTCTGGATGAACTGTGTCTTGCCCGCTGCAAAGGGGCCTGTTACAACCATCTTGAGGGTCTGCATTGAACTATAACTCCCGAATACGATCGATCAGACGCTGCACAACGCTGCGTTTGACGGCTGGACGTTGGACGGCGGGGGGCCGGGCGGGTTCGCCAGCGGCGCGGCCTGCAGGCCTTGCTTCTGCACCCTCCGGCTGGACAATCTCGACCAGCCCAGCCTGGAGCAGCCCATAGACGATCCGCCGGATCTGAAAGTCGCTCATGTTGTTGTATTGAGCGATCTGGCGGATGGTATTGCGCGGGTTGATAAAGGAGACCGCCCGCCATTCCTCGACCGTCAGGTTGATCGTGCGCAACTGCACGTCGGGGCGGTCGGTGAAGCGCAGGGCGATGTCCAGACTGGGCAGTTCCTCCTGCAGCCGCTCCCACTCCTTGAGGCGACGGCTGCCCTCCATGATCACGTTCTCCAGGTCGATGGGGACAGTGACCCGCCCTTTGATAGGCTCCAGCGTCGGCTCGAAGCGGAACATCCCTTCCGGCCAGGTGAACAGCCTGTAGACCGTGTCGAGCGTGAACTTGCGCACGCTGTCGATAATGTCCTGCTGGCTGACATAGCCCGCATTGGTCAACAACAACCCCAGCTCGCGGTCGTCTTTGATATCCGACCGGGCGCGGATGGTGCGGGCCAGCTCTTCGCTGATCTTGTTGGCCCGGCGGAGGATCGACGCCAGTCGGTCGTCCTGTCCGTCCGTCGCAAAGATCAGCTTGCCCTCTTTAAAACACAACTGGACGTGATCCTGACGGTTCTCGATAGTCAGAGTACCTGTTTTACGCGCCAGGTTGATGAGATTGAGTAACTGCGTTGTGCTGAAATCCCGTAAGTTGCCTTTCAGTGCCATACGTCGCCTGCCTTTGCAACGAACGTAGAGACCGACGGGGGTCTCTGTGCCAGTCGATCACGCTGATTATACCTGTTCTTGCAGTGCAAGTCAAACAATTGACCAATGGGTGTGCGGAGCAAAAGGGTAGAGCGCCCCGCCCGCCCTGCTCCCGCCGGGACTGTGACCCGGCGGGCAAGGGTTGCCCCACGTCGGCGTTTTGCTTCGAACACCCGTTATCCGTTATCCTACGCTGCTTGCATTTCTGCCCAAACGCGGTACAATCCGCAGACTATTTGGAGAGGGGCAGATGGCCTACCGCGAAGCGATCGACTACCTTCACAGCCTGACCGATTACGAGAAGCGGCGCATCGAGCGCTACGCGCCCGACACGCTGGACCTTACTCGCGTCGAGCGGCTGTTGGAGGCGTTGGGCAACCCCCACCACGCTTTCCGCTCCGTCCACGTGGCAGGCACCAAGGGCAAAGGCTCTACGGCTGCGCTGATCGAGGCGGCGCTGCGCGCGGCGGGATACCGCACCGGCCTCTACACGTCGCCGCACCTGCACACCTTCCGCGAGCGTATCCGCGTCGGCGAGCAACTGATCGCCCGCCAGGAGGTCGTTGCCTTGCTCGACGAGCTGCGCCCTCTCATCGCCAACACGCCAGGAGTGACAACCTTCGAGGCAGTCACGGTGATGGCCTTTGCCCACTTTGCCCGCCAGGGCGTCGAGGTGCTGGTGGCCGAGGTCGGCCTGGGCGGCCGCCTGGACGCCACGAACGTGCTCTTGCCCGAGGTCGCGGTCATCACCTCTCTCAGCCTGGACCACACCTACCTGCTGGGCAACACGCTGGCCGAGATCGCCCGCGAAAAAGCCGGCATCATCAAGCCGGGTCGGCCGGTCGTCAGCGCGCCGCAGCAGGCGGAGGCCAGCCGGGTGATCGTCCAGATCAGCCAGGAGCGGCATTCGCCGCTGATTCAGGTGGGGCGGGATTGGACGTGGGAAGCGGGGCCGTTCGACTGGGATGGGCAATCGTTTGCAGCCAGGCGGCTGGACGGCGGAGACAGCGATCTGGCCGGCACGTACCACATTCCCCTGCTGGGCCGCCATCAGGTGGAGAACAGCGTCACGGCGCTGGCGGCGTTGCAGGCACTCAAAGAGCGCGGCTATGCCCTCAGCCGCGCCGCAGTGCAAGAGGGGTTCTCGGCGGTAAAATGGCCTGGGCGGATGGAGATCCTCGGCCGTGACCCGCTGGTGGTCGTGGACTGCGCGCACAATCCCTATTCGGCGCAGGTCCTGCGGCAGGCGCTGGAAGAATGGTTTCCGCGGCGCCGCTGGGTGTTGATCTTTGGCGCTTCCAGCGACAAGGACATTCCTGGCATGATCGAGGCCCTGCTGCCCATTGCCGGCCACGTCATCGTCACCCGCTCGGAGCATCCGCGGGCGACGGCGCCGATCGAACTGGCCGATATGGTGGCGGAAGCAGGCGGCGGGGCCGAGGTAGCGGTCAGCGTGCCACGGGCGCTGGAGCGAGGGTTGCTGCTGGCGACGCCGGAGAGCGGCGTGCTGGTCACCGGCTCGATCTTTATGGCTGCCGAGGCGCGCGAAGCCTGGCAGGCGCGCAAGGGAGCCGAGCTGCCCGAAAACGACCGTTGAGGCGGCCTGTCAGAACAGAGGAGAGAAGCATCAGCATGACGTGGGATCATGATATGGGGGAGTGGTGGCTGCAAATGGGCTGGCCGCAGCCGCCGCTGTTCCCCTTTGGCGACTTTGATTTCGAAGACGAGGAACTCGACGAGGGCGTCGAGGGGATGATCGAGGGGCCATTGCTGCCGCTGCGCGATCTCGTCTTTTTCCCGCACATGGTCTCGCCGCTCATCGTCGCGCGCGAGGCTTCCATCGAGGCGGTGGAAGTGGCGCTGGAACGGGATGAGCCGCTCATCGTTGCTGCCCAACGCGATCCAGAAGACGAGTTCCTCGACCCGGACGGTCTCTACACCTTTGGCGTCGATGTCATCATCGGGCGGATGCTGCGCCTGCCCGATGGGACGATCAGCATCCTGGCCCAGGGCCACAAACGGGTGCAGATCGTCGAGTATCTGCACCTGGAGCCGTACATCCGCGTGCGCGCTCTGCCCATCCTGGAGCGCCAGGAGCGCTCCATGGCCAGCGAAGCGCTCATCCGCGCCGTGCTGGCGCTCTTTGAGAAGGTCGTGCAACTGAACCGCACCCTGCCCGAAGACCTCTATGTCTTTGCCCTCAACATCAACGAGCCGGGGCCGCTGGCCGACCTGATTGCGCAGAGCCTGGACCTGGATACAGTCGAACGGCAGGAAATCCTGGAAACGCTCGATCCGATGGCGCGCCTGCAAAAGGTCAATGCTCTGCTGGCTAAAGAACTGGACGTGTTGGAGCTGGAGGACAAGATTCACTCCCAGGTACAGCAGGAGCTGGACCGCAGCCAGCGCGAGTACTTTCTGCGCGAGCAGATGAAGGCGATCCAGACCGAACTGGGGGAGGCGGACTCGCTGACCAGCGAGGTGAACCGCTTCCGCGAGCGGATCGTCGAGGCGCAGTTGCCGGAAGCGGCGCGGCTGCAGGCCGAACGGGAGCTGGATCGCCTGATGGCGATGCCGCCGATGGCGCCAGATGTGGGCATCATCCGTTCCTATCTGAACTGGCTGCTGGAGCTGCCGTGGGTCAAGGAGAGCGAGGACAATCTCGACCTGGCGCACGTGGCCAGGGTTCTGGAGGAACACCACTATGGGCTGCCCAGGGCCAAGGAGCGCATCCTGGAATACATCGCCGTCAAGAAACTGGCGCCGGACAAGATGCGCAGTCCGATCCTCTGCTTTGTAGGGCCGCCGGGTACGGGCAAGACCAGCCTGGGCAAATCGATCGCTCAGGCGCTGGGGCGCAGCTTTGTGCGCGTCAGCCTGGGCGGGGTGCGCGACGAGGCCGAGATTCGCGGCCACCGCCGCACCTACATCGGCGCGATGCCGGGGCGCATCATCCAGACCATGCGCCGCGCCGAGACGATCAACCCGGTCTTTATGCTCGACGAGGTGGACAAGCTGGGGCTCGACTTTCGCGGCGACCCGGCGGCGGCGCTGCTGGAAGTGCTCGACCCGGAACAGAACCACGCTTTTTCCGACCACTACCTGGAGGTCGATTATAACCTCTCCAAGGTCTTTTTCATCACAACCGCCAATGTGCTGGACCCGATCCCGCCGGCGTTGCGCGACCGCATGGAGGTGATCGAGTTCCCCTCCTACATCGAGGAGGAAAAGATCCACATCGCGCAGCGCTTCCTGATCCCCCGCCAGGTGGAAGAGCATGGCCTGGCCGGCAGGGCGCCGCGCTTTCCCGACGCGGTCTTGCAGCAGATGATCCGCGAGTACACCTATGAGGCCGGCGTGCGCAATCTGGAGCGGGAGATCGCCTCGATCTGCCGCAAAGCGGCACGGCGCGTTGCCGAGGGCAAAAGGCCCCTGCGCACGGTGACGAGTTCCATGTTGGTGCGCTACCTGGGTCCGCCGCGCTATCTGCACAACCGTCTGGAGGAGCGGGACGAGGTCGGCCTGGCGACAAGCCTGGCCTGGACCGATGCGGGCGGCGATTTGATGCAGGTCGAAGTGACGCTGATGCCGGGCAAGGGCAACCTGACGCTGACAGGGCAGTTGGGCGAAGTGATGCAGGAATCGGCCCAGGCCGCGCTGAGTTTTATCCGCTCCTGCTCCGACGAGCTGAACCTGCCGGAGGACATGTTCGACAAGACCGACATCCACATCCATCTGCCGGAGGGGGCGATCCCCAAGGATGGGCCTTCGGCGGGGATCACCATGGCGACGGCGCTGTACTCGGCCTTTAGCGGGCGGCCGGTGCGGCGGGACGTGGGGATGAGCGGCGAGATCACGCTGCGCGGGCGGGTGCTGCCGGTGGGCGGGCTGAAGGAGAAAGTGTTGGCTGCCCAGCGCGGCGGACTCAAGACGGTGATCATCCCCAGGCAGAACGAGCACGACCTGGTGGATATTCCCAAGAAAGCGCTGCGCAAGCTGAACGTGGTGCTGGTGGAGCGGATGGGGCAGGTGCTGGAGGCGGCCTTGCTGCCCGCGCCGCCGGAGGCGGAGGACAGGGAAGAGCCGGCAGATCAGGGCGGCGTCGATTAATCCGCGTTTGGAGCGGGGGCTCGAGACCCTAAAGTCTGGTCAGTTCGTGGCGGAAAAAGCCAAGTCCGGGGCAACTGCCCAGCGAAGCTTTGCCTCAAACCGACGAGGGAAGGGGACACGGATGAACACGGGCTGCGCACACGGATTTTTGTCCATTTCTGTCCGTGTGATCCGTGTCAACTGAGCAGATACAGTCCGGCGTCTTTTCGCTGAGCTTCGGACACCGGTTCGGACAAGGCCTCACGCAAAGACACAAAGTTGATTCAACTTTTGTGTCTTTGCGTTTTTCTACCCTCCGGAGGTCGTCAGGTTGACAGGGAATCTGTTTTGTGGTAGAATCATACCGACCGGTTGGTATGATATGAACAGAAAGGAGCAGAGCATGGCCCGAAACCGGGGTGAAGAGACGCGGGCGCGCATCCTGGCTGCCGCAGCAGAGTGTTTTGCCCTGCACGGCTACGATGCGACGGGCGTCGCCGAAATCTGCCAGCGCGCCGGCGTCACCAAGGGCGGCTTTTACCACCACTTTCCCTCCAAACAGACCGTCTTTCTCGAACTGCTCCAGCAATGGCTGGCCGCGCTCGACGCCCAGTTCCAGGCCGTCCGCAACAGCGCCCTCTCCGTCCCCCAGGCGCTGATGCAGATGGCCGGCATGGTCGGTCAGGTGTTGACCGCCGCCAACGAACAGTTGCCCATCTTTCTCGAGTTCTGGGGCCAGGCTGCTCGCGACCCGGCAATCTGGCAGGCCACGATCGCCCCCTACCGCCACTATCGGAGTTTCTTTGCTGCCATGATCGAGGCGGGCATCGCCGAGGGCACCCTGCAGCCCGTCGATCCGCAGATCGCCGCTCACCTGCTCGTCTCGATGGCTGTGGGGCTGGTGTTACAGGGCGTTCTCGACCCCACCGGCGCCGACTGGGGCCAGGTGACCCAGGACAGCGTGCACCTGTTTCTTGACGCTGTGGAAAGGAAATGAGATGAGAGTTTTGTTGACAGGAGCTTTTGGCAACATCGGCCGCAGCACGCTCGACGCCCTGCTGGCCCAGGGACAGACAGTGCGCTGCTTTGACCTGCGCACCCCCGCCAACGAGCGCATTGCCCGCCGCTATGCGGGACAGATCGAGATAGTCTGGGGCGACCTGCGCCGCCCGCAGGACGTCGCCGCTGCGGTGGAAGGGCAGGACGTGGTGCTGCACCTGGCCTTTATCATCCCCAAGATGTCGGCCACCGGCATCGAGTCGGAAGACCGCCCCGACTGGGCGCGCCAGGTCAACGTGGGGGGCACCCGTAACCTGATCGAGGCCATGCGCGCCCAGCCCCGCCCGCCGCGTCTGATCTTTGCCTCCTCCTACCACGTCTTTGGACGGACGCAGCACCTCCCGCCGCCGCGGACGGTCGCCGACCCGGTGCAGCCGATCGAGCACTATGCCCATCACAAGGTCGAGTGCGAAGAGATGGTGCGCGCCTCGGGGCTGGAGTGGGCCATCCTGCGCCTGGCGGCGACGCTGCCGATTGCCATCCAGCTCGACCCCGGCATGTTCGACGTGCCGCTGGACAACCGCATGGAGTTTTCGCACACCCGCGACGTGGGGCTGGCCTTTGCCAACGCCGCCCGCAGCCAGGACATCTGGGGCAAGACGCTGCTCATCGGCGGCGGCCCTTCCTGCCAGCTCACCTACCGCCAGATCGTCGAGCGTGTCCTGGGAGCCATGGGGGTCGGCATGCTGCCGGAGGAAGCCTTCAGCACGGTGCCTTTTGCCACCGACTGGGTGGACTCGACGGAGAGCCAGCGGCTGCTCAACTACCAGCAGCGCGATTTTGACGATTATGTCAACGACATGGTCAGATTGGCCGGCCTCCGCCGCCACCTGATCCGCCTCTTTCGTCCCCTCGTCCGCGCCTACCTGCTGCGCCAATCGGTCTACTACCAGGTGGCCAGATCGCGCCAGATCAGCGCCGACTGGGCCGGGCGGGTGGCCGTGGTGACCGGCGCCTCCAGCGGTATCGGCGCAGAGACGGCGAAAAAGCTGGCCATGCACGGCCTCACCGTCGTCCTGGTGGCGCGCCGCCAGGAGCGGCTGGCGCAACTGGCGGACGAGATCCGCGAGCTGGGCGGGAAAGCCGAGGTCATCGCTGCCGATCTGGCGGACGAAGCGGAATGCCTGCGCGTCTATGAGCACGTCCGCTCGACCTACGGCGGGGCCGATGTGGTGGTCAACAGTGCCGGCCTGGGCTGGTACGGCTTTGGGGTCAACATGCCCTGGGCGCTGGCGCGGCAGATGTTGCAGGTCAACGTCAGCGCGGTGGTGCGGCTGACGCTGCTCTTTCTGCAGGACATGAAGGAAAAAGGCCGCGGGCACATCATCAATGTCAGCTCGGTTGTCGGCAGCCTGCCGAGCCAGGGCGTGGCGCTCTACGGGGCGACCAAGTCCTTCATCGACGCCTTTACCACCGCTCTGCACCGCGAACTGCGCGGCAGCAACGTCCGCGCCAGCGTGGTGCGGCCGGGCGCCGTCACCACCGAAATGTTCCCTGCTGCCGCCGCTCAGCCGGGCGCGCTGCGCATGCCGGTCGAACGGCTGGCGGTCAGGCCGCGGGCGGTGGCAGAGCGCATCTGGCAGCTCCTGCGTCGACCGGCGCGCGTCGCCTACGTGCCGCGTGTGCTGGGATTTGTCCCCTGGATCGAGCCGGCCTTTGGCTGGCTGATCGACCGGCTGGGGCCGCTGCTGCTGCGCCGTCAATCGCGCCGCGCCGCCGGCACGCCCTGAGCGGCCAGCATCGTCAGCACTGCCTCCAACACGCCGCCGGCCACCGCCAGCGACTTGTCGGAGATGGTGAAGCAGTGGGCTGCCTCGCCACGGGGATCGACGTCGCCGACCTTCATGCCGGCCTGGACCGTCAGCCCGTCATGCAGGATGCCGCGCAGCACGCCGTCGAGGGCGGAACGGACCGGCGTCTGGTCGACATAGGCGACGGTCTCGCCTGCGGCGACCCGCTCGCCAATGGCGCGCACGGCGCGGAAGAGGCCAGCGGCAGGAGCGCGTAACACCCGCCGGGCGCCTTCCCCGCCGACGACGCCGGGGATGCCCGTGTTAGGCGCGGCGCTGCCGCTCCAGATGACACGGCCCAGGTCGTGCCCGCGCTGGGTCTCCACGACGGCGTGGCAGTCGACGCCGGCGACAAAGCCCGGCCCCAGCGCCACGACGATGGGCGCGTCGCTGCGGCGCGTGCCGGTGTTGCGCTTGGCCAGGATGGCGTCGACGACGACGGTGGGTTTCAGGCGGCGGATGACCGCGCCCTCGGCGTCCACCATCACCGGCACCTGGCCCGCCGCCCACGCCGCCGTCGCGGCGTCGTCGTCCGCCGCCAGGCGGGCAGTGATGCCGTCCACCACCACAGCGCCCTCATAGACGGCGCTGGCAAAGGCGACGGCGCGGCGGATGACGGTGGGCTGTGCGGTCTCGGTCACCAGGACACGAAAGCCGCAGCGACAAAGCCGCCAGGCCACGCCCGTTCCCAGGTCGCCGCCGCCCTTGACGATGGCAAGATGATGCCCCCTGCTTGTGCCCAATTTGTATCTATTTGCCACAGATTACACAGATTGCACCTGATAGCCATTCGCGGCTCATGCGCCGTTTCTGGCGTTGCGCTCTTCCTGCTCCATTGCCGCCAGCGTGCGGGCGACTTCTTCGATGGCGATGCGCTGCTTGCGGTAAAAGTCCGACTCGCTCATCGCCAGGCGCATGGCGATATCGCGCACGCGGTAGCGCTTGAGAAACTTGAGTTCGAGGATGTTGTAGAGCAGCCACTCGGCGGCGGTCATGCTGCGGTCCCCTTCTGGCCGCAGCCGCTCGATGGCCGTCTCCAGCACGGCGCGCAGGGCGTTCACAGGGCTGCCATGCTCCTCGATGGCCCGCTCGACGACCTGCAGCTTGAGCAAGGGGCTGCTGGTCAGCTTGGGGCCGCCCCAGTAGTGCGCCAGCGCGTCGCGCACCCACTGCTGGAACGCGTCTTCCATCGGCTCGTTCAGGCTGGTGAGGGCGGGTAAGCCCTCGTAGCGCAGCAGCGCGCGGCGGCGCTGGATCTCTTCGATCTGGGGGATCATCTGCTCCAGGGCACTGAAGAGGTGTTGCTGGACCAGGCGGTCTTCCAGCGCTGCTTCCGCCTGCCGCACCAGGATATCCAGAGCGGTCTCTTCCTGAACAGTCAACTCGGGTTCTGGCGCGCGGGCGACCATCCCCAACACGCCCAGCATGGCCTGACCGGAGCGGTCGCGCAGCGGCAGCAGCCAGTAGCCATCCCAGATGAAAAAGCGGCCGCGCGCGGTCAGGGAAGAGGACGGGTCAGCCAGGCCGTCCAGCGCTTCGCCGGGCGGCAGGGAAGGGCCGCTCTCCAGCGAGCCGCAGACGACCTCCAGGCGGGCCTGCCCATCTTCGATGACGGCGACAAAGGCCGTCGGCGTGCGCAGCAGGTCGCACAGGGCGGTGAGCACGTTCTCCAGGAACTGGCGCAGGTCCGTGCTGGTCAGCAGGCGGTTGCTCATCTCCTGCAGCCAGGCGATCTCCTGGCGGTCGCGCCGATAGAGCAGGCGGTCGACAAACGGCTTGACCAGTTCCACGCCAAGCTGGACCAGCAGGATGACGATCACCACGCCGAAGAGGGTGAGACGCAGCGCGGGCAGGCCGAGGAAGCCGTCGGCGCGCGAGGCGACAATGATGACCACGACCACAGCGGCAGCCTGCACCGGACCGCGCAGCAGGAAGCGGACGAAGCGGTGCTTGACCACGCGGTCGGGCGTGAAAGCGCCGAAAAAGACCACCGGATAGGCCATGACCAGCAGCATCAGCCCTACCGCCAGGTTGCCCAGGATGAGCAGCAGCCAGAACATGACGCCGGGCAGTTGCTGCGGCCAGCCGGTGACGAGCAGATAGGGAAAGGAGCCAACCGCCGGGGCGGCAAAGGCCAGAGCCAGGTAGGTCATGCGCCGGCGCGAGGTCGAGGTCAGGCAGCGCCGCCAGGCCAGGATGACGTTGACCCCGCTCCAGATGACGGCTGTGGCAAAGTAGAAGAAAAAGAGAGGGAAAAGAGGCCCGGCGCGCAGATGAGAAGCGCCGACCTCCTGCACGCCGTCCCAGACCAGCAAGTCGGTAAAGGCCGCGACCAGCAGGGTCAGGCCGGCCAGGGCGTAGGCGGCGCGGACGGCGACCGAGAGCGCGCGACTGTGGCGGTTGGTCGTCCGCAGCAGGGCAGCGCTAAAGTGCAGGTAGGCCGCTGGCGTGAAAGCGATGCCCAGCCACTGGATGCGCAACCAGTGCTGCACGGCTTCGACCGCTGCGCCAGCGACGGCCAGATCGACGAAATAGACGGCGAGCACGCAGGCCAGCAGGATAGAAAAGGCTCGCGCGACGCCGCTGCGCAGGTTATAGATAGCGATATAGATCAGCAGGGCAAAGGAAGAGATGACAATTGCCGAGGCCAGAACAGCGTTGATGAGTGAGAACAGCCCCACCCAGTCAATGGAAGTCAGCCAACTCATTCCCGTTCGATTCAGCGCAGTGTGGTGCCGAACAGAAGAGCAATGTCCTGCGAGCGCCAGTGGCAATCATGGTAGCCGCTGAAGGAAAGGCCCATCGCCCGGCAGAAACAGATGCCGGGGTAGTTGCGGGTCTGCACCTCGACGACCAGCCGCTTGAGTTTCTGCTCCTGGGCCCAGGCGACCGTTTCGCGGAACAACTGCCCGCCGATGCCAGCGCGGCGAAAGGCAGCGCCAACGACCAGGTCCTGCACCCAGGCCAGGCCATGGCCAGGAAGAGCGCGGGCGGCGACGTAGCCGCAAATGTGCTGGCCGTTGCTGGCGACCAGGAAGAGATCGCAGTTCTGCCAGCCGTTCAACAGGTCCTCGCCCTGACGGGGGCAGGTCACTTCGACCTTGCGCGGCAGGCGGATCGGCTGGAAGGTGACCGTGATGATCCCTTCGTTCTCCTGCTGCTCCATGCGCCAGGCGTACTCACTGCTGATGGAGTGATCGAGCTGCAAGCAGGCTTTCAAATCGGCTGGACGGCCTTTGCGAATATGCACGCGATTCCTTCCTGGTTGCTGTGATGCGCTCATTCTACCACCGGAGGGGAGAGGGGGCAAGCGGGCGCTGCAGCGCAGGACAACTGCGAGCAGTTGTCCTACGAACTGTGCGGGTCACAAACCCTGCGGGAGCAGGGCAGGCGAGGCGCTCTGCTTCGAACCCCCGCCAGCCGCCCCATGCCTTGCCGCGTCCTCTTTCCTCGGTTATAATGTCCCCATACCAGCAAAAGGACAACAGGGATGAAACTCTCTGTCATCATTCCCGTCTACAACGAGGTCGCCACGATCGCCGAGATCGTCCGGCGGGTCAAGGCCGTCGACCTGGCCATCCCGATCGGGTTTGGCATGCAGGACAGCCAGATTGTCCAGTTGGAACGCGAGATCGTCATCGTCGATGACGGCTCTACCGACGGCACCCGCCAGGTGCTGCAAGGGTACGCAAACGACCCGGTCGTGGTTGTCGTGCTGCACGAGCAGAATCAGGGCAAGGGCGGCGCGGTGCGCACGGGGCTGACGCGGGCCAGCGGCGATGTGCTGATCATCCAGGACGCCGACCTGGAATACGACCCCCGCGATTATCGCCCTATGCTGCGTCCCATCCTCGAAGGCTGCACCCAGGTCGTCTACGGCTCCCGCTTTCGCGGCGGGCCGACCAAAACCATGTTCTTCTGGCACATGGTCGGCAATCGCTTTCTGACGCTGGTGACCAATGTCCTCTACGACACCATCCTCACGGACATGGAGACGTGCTACAAGATGTTCACCCGCGAAGTGGCCCAGCGCCTGCGCATCACAGAGCGGGGCTGGGGGATCGACCCCGAGATCACTGCCCAGGTGCTGCGCATGGGCTATCGCATCTACGAGGTGCCGATCTCGTACGCCGGCCGCGAGTTCTCCGAAGGCAAGAAAATTTCCTGGAAAGACGCCTTTACCGTGCTCAGGACCCTCGTGCGCTACCGCTTCAAACGGCTCGACGCTGCGCCATGACGCGCTCCACACGGCTTGCCTGCGGCGTTGCTTTTTGCCTGCTGGCCTGGGGCCTGCAGACCGCCGTGGTGGGCGCGCACCGCCTGCATCCCGACGAGGCGCTCTACGGCCACTGGGGCCTGCTGATCCTCAGCGGGCGCGACGCCTGGCTGACCACAGAGCCGGTCTACAAGCCGCCGCTGCTGCCCTATTTGCTCTACGGCAGCCTTTCCCTGCTGGGACCGCGCGAGCTGGCGGTGCGGCTGCCGGGCCTGCTGGCCGGCCCGGTGACGGCCGCATTGACGGCGCGGCTGGCCTGGCGGCTCTACAGCGATGGCCTGGTCGGCGCGGTGGCGATGGCGACGGTTGCCCTCTCGCCGCTGGCGATCCTGCTCTTTCCCACCGGCTTTACCGATCCGCTCATGGTCGCTCTGGGACTGGGCGGCTGTGTTGCCGCCGCCGAAGGGCGGCCTGGCCTGGCTGGCCTGCTGGCCGGCCTCTCCTTCGCCGCCAAACAGACCGGCCTCTTTTGGGCGGCGCTGGTGGCCTGGCTGGTCGTGGCCGCCGTGGCGCGCGGCGTTCGCCCGGCCCGCCTGGCCGGCGATCTCTTGCGGGCCGGCGTTGGCCTTGGCCTCGTCCTGGCAGCGGTGGCGGGCTGGGATCAGGCGCGCGTGATGCGCGGCGCCGCCAGCTTCTGGCAGACGGGCGTGAGCGGCTATGGCGGCCTGCGCCTGATCTGGCCGGCCGAGTGGAGCGTGCGCCTGCGCGCCTGGCGCGACGAGGGCGCTTATCTGCTGGGGACTCGGCTGCTCGACGGGGCGCTGCTGGCCGGCGCCGCGGCGCTGGTCTGGCGCGCCGTGCGGCGGCGGGACTGGGCCGGGCTGTTCGACCTCACTCTGCTCGTCTCGTCTATCCTCTACCTGCTGATCCATTGGCTGTGGGCTTTTCCGGTATGGGAGCGCTATCTGCTGCCGCTGCTGCCGCTGCTGGCCCTCTTGTTGGGCCGCACGGCGGCCTGGGCGCGCAGCCTGATCGCGCCGCGCCATCGCCTGGCCGGATGGGTTGTGCTGGCCATTGTCGTCGCGGCGATGGCCGCGCCCGCCAGCGCAGCCGTGGGCGGCGCTGTGCCGCTGGGCGCCGGGCTGGACGTCTACGACGGCATCGAGCAGGTCGTCGACCTGCTCGCCCGGCAGCCCCCCGGCTCGGTGCTCTACCACCACTGGCTGGGCTGGCACTATGGATTCTACCTCTTCGACGGGCCGCTCTACCTGGCCTACTGGCCCCATCCGGCCTGGCTGGCGCGGGATGTGCAGGCGTTCGGGCAGGCCGAGCCGCGCTATATCGTCTTTCCGGCGTGGGAATCGTCCGCACGGGTCCAGGACACGCTGGCTCGGATCGGCTACTGCCTGAACCTGCTGCTGGAAGCGCGCAACAGGGGGGGAGAGGTGCGCTTTCGCGTCTATCGGATCGAAGGCTGTCCAGCCACAGATGAACGCAGGGTGTCTATCATATTTTTGCGTCCACCCGGCTTGAGCCGTTCTCCAGGCCGCGCTCAATGTCGTCGTATGCTTCCCGTTCAATGGGACACGGATGGGCACGGATGGTACGGATTTTCACAGATTTCATCCGTGCCCATCCGTGAAACCCGTGTGTATCCGTGTCCTGATTTCAAACTGTCGGGTAGCCAGGAAACCTGATTCAACTGGAATAGAAAGGTAGCAGTTACCACCCAGGTTTCAAATGGATAAGGTAAGCGGCTATCTGTCAAGAAATGCCAGTCCTGGCATGGAAAAGCTGCGCGACGGGGCGGCGCTGGTCAGCCTGCTTGGGATGCTGCTGGTCGCTTTCTGGCACATGGGCCCGGCGGGGCGGGTGCTGGCCGGCGGTGACCTCTTTGGCTACTTTTACCCCTACTGGGCCGAAGCGACGCGGGCGCTCCGCGCCGGACAATGGCCGCTGTGGAACCCCTACCTCTTTATGGGCGCGCCGCTGCTGGCCAACAGCCAGGTGGGGCTGTTCTACCCGCTGAACTGGCTGCTGTGGCTGACCATGCCGGCGCACCGCGCCCTCCACTGGAGCATCCTGCTGCACCTGGCCCTGGCGGCGACGGGGGCCTATGTGTACGCTCGTCGCTCGCTGCGTCTGGGGCGGCTGGGGGCGTGGACAGCGGGGGCGGCGCTGGCACTCGGCGGTTACCTGGGCGCTCAGGTCGAGCACATCAACCAGTTGCAGGCGCTGGCCTGGTTCCCCTGGCTGCTGACGCTCAGCGACCGCCTGCGGGAAGGGAAGCGTCGCCGCTTCGCCTTCGCCGCCCTGGCCACTGTGACCGGGCTGATGCTGCTGGCCGGCCACAGCCAGTCGTCGTTCATCGCCCTGACCGCCCTGGCCGTCTATGCGCTTGCTCCGGCGGCCTGGGCGGCGTTCGAGCGGCGGACCTGGCGCGAGCTGGCGCGCCAGGCGGCGACGCTGGCTGTGGCGGTCCTGTTGGGCGCAGCGCTCGCCGCGGTGCAGCTCGCGCCGACGCTCGAACTGGCGGGGCTGTCGCTGCGGGCGAGCGGCCTGCCGTTCAACGAACGGGTCTCTTTCTCCCTCTCTCCTCTCTACCTGGCGCGGGCACTGCTGCCAGGCTATGGCCAGGCGGTGGAGCCGGAGCGCATCGAGTACATGGCAACCGTGGGCGTGGTCGGTCTGGTCGTGCTGCTGGCGACGGCGGCGGCCTGGCGTCGCCGCGAAGGCCGCCCCGGCGGGCCGCTGCTGCTGGCAGCGCTGGGTCTCTTTCTGGCGCTGGGGCTTTACAATCCGCTCTACCTGCTGTTGGCCCGCTTTGTGCCGGGATTTGCCCATTTTCGCGCGCCGGCGCGCTGGCTGGCGCTGTGGGCATTCGGCGCGGCGACGCTGATCGGCTGGGGCGTCGACGCGCTGGCGGCGGGCCGCGCCCGGCCCGACCTGCGGGCCTGGGCGCTGGGCGGAGGCGCGCTGGCGCTGCTGCTGGTGTGGGGCGCGCTGGGCGGGCGGGCTGAACGGCTCAC
>DAOTYD010000253.1:0-8448 GCA_034435295.1 Anaerolineae bacterium
TTTGTGCGAGCAGGACCATCACATCGGCTATGTGGTCATGCGCAACATCGCCCGCGACCTGTCTTTCAAGCTGCGCCATCGCAACCTGCCGCGGGGCGCGTGAGGGGAGGTGACCCAATAGTGTTCAGTTGTTTTACGAAATCTGGACATCAGGCGCAAGCCGTGTATCATGAGCGAAAACGGATTGGGAGGAGGAGCCTGATGTCAAACCTGAAGCCTGAAGCGCGAGACTTCGCCTCATCCAGGAATTTCGCACGCTTGCTGAACTGCGTGCCAGCGAAAAAGCGCCAACAGATAGCAGCGGAGCGCGGCTACGATTTCAATGCGCGTCAATTGCGATTCGAGTCCCATCTGAGTGCGTGGATATTGTTTGGTCTGACAGACGATGAGACGTTGCGCGATATGCACGCCGCGGTGAATGGCGATCCCCTCTACCGTTTGAACGGGGCCGCGATCGCCATTTCTTTGGGCGGGTTGTCGCATGCCCACGCGACTCGGCCGTACGAAGCCATGCAAGATGTGTTGATGGAAGCCCTGACGCGCATTGAGCGGATTCCCAAGAGCAAGCGGGTGCTGCGCGAATTGTCGCCCGTTACGCTGGGACAGATCGCCGAGTTGCTGAGTCAAGCGGTGTTGTTTGATTCCACAACACTGCGGTTGCCAGGTAAGCTCAAGGAATGGGCAGAGCAACAAGCCGAGGACGAGGGAGCATTGCCGCTGAAGGTGCACTTGCGCCTGCAAGGTGGTTATGGTGGGATAGATCGCCTCATCCTGACGACAGAACACGAGCATGATGCACGGCGCTACAAAGAGTTGCTGGATTTGGGACAGGCCCAGGAAGAGGGCACGAGATACATCTACTTGCATGACTGCGGCTACCGTGATTTGGAGACGTATGATGAGGTGGTGGACAGTGGCAACCATTTCGTCAGCCGGCTCCACGGCAAGACCACGGCGAACTTGCTCGAAGAGCGGGCGTTGCCAGCAGAGCGCAAGCTGTCGAACGGCTACACCCTGATCCGCGACCGCATTGTCACATTGGGGAAACGGGAAAGCGAGCATCGCTATCGCCTGATCGACATCCTGGACAGCAAAGGGAAGCCCATCCCCATCTTGACCAGCTTGCTCGATTTGCCGGTGGAACATGTTTGTCTGCTGTACTTTTATCGTTGGACGATCGAGATTCTGTTCCGCTGGCTTAAGCATACCCTGGGACTGATTCACCTGGTCTCCCATCACCCAAATGGCATTATGATGCAGATTGTGGCTACATTGCTGGTATATGCCCTGCTGGTACTGTATCACCAGGGCGGCCCGTTCTCTCTTAAGCAGGCGCTGCGCGAATTGCGCTTTCAGATGCACGAGCGCCTGTATCAGATGGGCTATGAACAAGGGCAACACGACGCGCTTGCTCAACTCGCCCTCGCTGACGCCGCTACGGCGGAGGACTCTTCGTGAAACAATTGAACACTATTGCCCTCGTCCCCTTGTCCCCTTGTCTCCTTGTCCCCTTGTCCCCTTGTCTCCCTGTCCCCTTGCGCTATAATACTGCCACCATGGAAGAGCGCCTGCAAAAGATCATGGCCCGCGCCGGGCTGGGGTCCCGCCGTGCCTGCGAGGAGCAGATCCGCCAGGGACGGGTCTCGGTCAACGGCAAGATTGCCCAACTGGGACAGAAAGCCGACCCCCAGCGCGACCGCATCCTGGTGGACGGCAAGCCCCTGCCCAAGCTGCAACGCTTTACCTACATTGCCCTCTACAAACCGCGCGGCGTCCTTTCCGACAAGGACGAGGAAGACGAAAGCGGCCCGGCCGCACGCGACCTGGTGCAGGTGCCGGGGCGCCTTTTCCCCGTCGGCCGCCTGGACAGGCTCAGCGAAGGCCTGCTCCTGCTCACCGACGACGGCGAACTGGCCCACCGCCTGACCCACCCCCGCTTCGAGCACGAAAAAGAGTACCACGTCCAGGTGGAAGGCTGCCCCGACGAGACGGCGCTGGAAAAGTGGCGCGGCGGCGTCTTTCTGGACGGCAGCCGCACCGCCCCTGCCCAGGTCGAGGTGCTGCGCCAGCAGAAAGAAGAGACCTGGCTGCGGGTCGTCCTGCGCGAAGGGCGCAAGCGCCAGATCCGCCGCGTTGGCGCGATGCTGGGCCATCCGGTGCGGCGGCTGATCCGCGTCCGCATTGGCGCGGTCGAGCTGGGCCCGCTCAAGCCCGGCCAGTGGCGCCACCTGACCGCGCAGGAAATCAAAGCGCTCGGACAATCCCAAAAAGGACAATCTCCCAGAGTGTTGAAGGAACAGCCAGCATCATCCGACCGCAGAGCACGCCGAGAGCGCCGAGAGACGAAAGGAAAAACTCTGCGACCTCAGCGCTCGCCGCGGTAAAGTGCCGCCAGTACTCTATAGAGAGACCGCCGCAGAAAGGAAGCCATTGAAAGCCAGGATCATTGCCATCGACGGACCCGCCGCCTCCGGCAAGAGCACCATCGGCGAGATGCTTGCCCGCCGCCTCGGCTATCTCTATTTCGACACCGGCGCCATGTACCGCGCCGTCACCCTGGCCGCGCTGCGGCAGGGGATCGACCCAGGGAACGAGGACGCCGTCACGCGGCTGGCTCAGGCCATCCACATCGACATTCTCTCGCCTACCGTCCAAGACGGGCGGCAATACACGGTGCTGGCGGATGGGGAGGACATCACCTGGAGCATCCGCCAGCCAGAGGTCGACGCCAACGTCTCGCGCGTCTCGGCCTATCGCGGCGTGCGCGCCGAGATGGTGCGCCAGCAGCGCCGCATCGCCGAGGGGAGGAGCATCGTCATGGTCGGCCGCGACATCGGCACCGTCGTCCTGCCCGACGCCGACCTCAAGCTCTATCTGGACGCAAGCGCCGAAGAGCGAGCGCGGCGGCGCTATCAGGAATTGCGCGAACGCGGCAGGCCGGCCGATTATGACGAGATCCTGGCCATGATGCGCCGCCGCGACGCCATCGACAGCGGGCGCGAGATTTCCCCCCTGCGCGCCGCCGAAGACGCGGTGGTGATCGACACCACTTCTCTGACCATCGAGCAGGTGATAGAGAAGGTGCTGGCGCTGGTCGAAAGGGAAAAATGCCCGCAGGCGTGATCACCCGCGTTGCCCCGCGCAGCCTGGCCCGGCGGCTGGGCCTCCAGCCGGGCGATGAGCTGCTCGCCGTCAACGGGCACAGCCCGCGCGACGTCATCGACGTCCAGTTCTACAGCGCGGAGGAGCAGGTTGTGCTGACCGTGCGCCGCGCCGGGCAGGAGATGACGCGGCAGGCCAGGCGGCGCTACAACGAGCCGCTGGGGCTGGATTTTGCCCGGCCCACCTTCGACGTCGACATCCGCCGTTGCAACAACCACTGCGATTTCTGCTTCGTCGCCCAGATGCCGCCGGGGCTGCGCTCTTCGCTCTACGTCAAAGACGATGACTATCGCCACTCGTTTCTTTTTGGCAACTATGTCACCCTGACCAACCTGGACGAGTCCGACTGGGCGCGCATCGAGGAGCAGTTCCTCAGCCCGCTGTACGTCTCGGTCCAGGCTACCGACCCCGACCTGCGCCGCCATCTGCTCGGCAACCCGGCCGCGCCCGACGTGATGGAGCAGCTCCAGCGGCTGGCACGGCTGGGCATCGAGGTACACACCCAGCTCGTGCTGATTCCCGGCCTCAACGACGGGGCGCACCTGGACCGCTCCATCGGCGACCTGGCCGCGCTCTACCCGGCGGTCCGCTCGGTCAGTGTGGTGCCGGTGGGGCTGACGCACTTCCATCGCGGCGGCTGCCGCAAACAGACGCTGGCCGAGGCGCGCGCCACGTTCGAGCAGGTGAGCGCCTGGCAGGCTCGCCTGCTGGCCCAGCTTGGCGTCCGTTTTGCCTACCTCTCCGACGAGTGGTACCTGCGGCTGGGCGAGCCGCCTCCGCCGCTGGAAGCCTACGACGGGCTCGACCTGACGGAGAACGGCGTGGGGCTGGCGAGCCGCTTTCTGGCCGGGCGCGCCTGGCGCAGCCTTCCGCGGCCGGCCACGCTGGTCACCGGCGTGCTCTTTGCTCCCTTGTTGCGCCAGGTCACCGCAGGGATGAAAGAGGTGCAGGTGATCAGCATCACCAACCGCTTCTTTGGCGAGACAGTGACCGTCGCCGGTCTGCTGACTGCCCAGGACGTGATCGAGCAGCTCAGGGAGCAGGAACTGGTCGGGACCGTCATCCTGCCGGCAGTGATGTTTCGAGGGCCGGAGAGCCAATCGCTGGACGAAAAACAACCATCAGACATCGCCGCCGCCCTCGGCCACCCCGTCATCACCGCCGACACCCTGCCCACTTGCAAACTTGCACCCTTGCACCCTCGCAAACTTGCACACTTGCAAACTTGAGGTGAACATGTGCGGCATCGTCGGTTACATCGGATTGCGTGATGCAACCTCCATCATCCTCGACGGCCTGAAGCGGCTGGAGTACCGGGGCTATGACTCGGCGGGGCTGGCCGTGCTCCAGGCCGACGGCACCATCGGCATCCGCCGCCAGCAGGGCAGGCTGGAGCGGCTGGTCGAACGGGTCAGCGCGGCGCCGCTGAGCGGACACCTCGGCATCGGCCACACGCGCTGGGCCACCCACGGCGAGCCGTCGGAGCGCAACGCCCATCCCCACCTGGGGCCGGCGGGATGGGTCAGCGTGGTGCACAACGGTATCATCGAGAACTTTGGCCCGTTGCGCAAGGAACTGGAAGCCGAGGGGCACGCCTTTGCCTCCGACACAGACACAGAAGTTGTCGTCCATCTGGTCGAGGGCTACCTGGCCGGCGGCGCTGACTTTGAGGTCGCCGTGCGCCGGACGCTTGGCCAGATCAAGGGCGCCAACGCTTTCGTCTTTCTCAGCCGCGACCACCCCGACCGCCTCATCGCCGCGCGGCTGGGCAACGCCGGCGGGCTGACCATCGGCCTGGGCCAGGGCGAGAACCTGGTCGCCTCCGACATCCCCGCCATCCTGGAACACACACGGCAGATGGTCTTTTTGGAGGACCGCCAGATCGCCATCGTGAGGCGGGACGCGGTGCGGGTCGAGACCATGGAGGGCGCGCCGACCGCCTTCGAGGTCACCACCATCCCCTGGGACCCCGTCGCTGCGGCAAAGGAGCCGTACCGCCACTTTATGCAGAAGGAGATCTACGAGCAGGCTCGTTCGATCACCGACACCATCCGCGGACGGGTCGATTTCGAGCGCGGGCGGGTGCTGCTGGAGAGCATGAAGCTGACGGCGGAGGGCGCAGCGGCGCTGGACAAGCTGGTCATCGTCGCCTGCGGGACGTCGGCCTATGCGGCGCTGGTAGGCAAGTTCATGATCGAGGCGCTGGCCCGCCTGCCGGTCGAGGTCGATTACAGCTCCGAGTTTCGCTACCGCGACCCGCTCATCGACCGGCGGACGGCGGTGCTGGCGATCACCCAGAGCGGCGAGACGGTCGACACCCTGGCGGCGATGGAGGAGGCGCGGCGCAAGGGCGCGACGCTGTGGGCCATCGTCAACGCCATCGGCAGCCAGGCGCACCGCATCGCCGACGGGCACATCCTGATGCAGGCCGGCCCGGAGATCGGCGTCGCTTCGACCAAGGCCTTTACCGCCAGCCTGGTCGATCTCTACATGCTGGGCTGCTGCCTGGGCGAGCTGCGCGGGACGCTGGACGGGGCAGCGCTGCGGCGATATGTCGATGACCTGGCGCGCCTGCCAGCGCTGGCCGGGCGGGCGCTGGAGCACGATAGCATCTACGCCGGGCTGGCCCAGATTTTCCACGACCGCGAGCATTTTCTCTACCTGGGACGGGGAATCAACTATCCTGTCGCGCTGGAAGGCGCGCTCAAGCTGAAGGAAATCTCCTACATCCACGCCGAAGGCTATCCGGCGGGTGAGATGAAACACGGCCCCATCGCCCTGATCGATCAGGCAATGCCCGTGGTCGCCATCGCCGTGCAGGACAATGTCTATGACAAGATGATCAGCCAGATCGAGCAGGTGCGCTCGCGGGGCGGACAGGTCATCGCCGTGGCAACAGAGGGCGACAAAGAGATCGCCGCCAGGGCCGATTACGTGCTGACCGTGCCGCCGACGCCGCCGCTGCTTTCGCCGGTGGTGAACGTCATCCCGCTGCAACTGCTGGCCTATCACCTGGCCGTGCGGCGGGGGTGCGACGTCGATCAGCCGAGGAACCTGGCCAAGAGCGTGACCGTGGAGTAGAACCCCATGAGCCGATCTTTCGACACCACAGCCTACCGTTACCCCAACGAGCAGCTCATCCTGGCGCTGACGCTGCTGCTGGTGCTGGCGGTGATCGCCCTGACCGCGACCGCGACCGTCTGTCTGAGCGCCGTTTTTGTCGCGGCGATGGTCGCGATGGCCTACATGGCCACGCGCGCGCAGCATCAGGCGCTGCTGGCGCAGGCCTACCAGGTCACGCCAGCAAAGGCGCCCGAACTGGCCGCGCTGGTACAGCGGGCCGTCAACATCCTCCATACCGACGCGGTGCAGGTCTTTGTCGCGCCGAGCCGCGAGCTGAACGCCTACACCTTCGGCCTCTCCTCGCCCAAGGTCGTCGTCCTGCACGCGCCGCTCCTGCAGTTTATGGACGCGGACGAGCTGCAGTTCATCCTGGGGCACGAGCTGGGGCACGTGCGGCTGGGGCACACCTGGCTCAACTCGCTGGTGGGCGGCATGGCTGGCATCCCCAGCCCCTTTTTCGCATCGGTGCTGTTGTCGATGGCCTTTTTGTGGTGGAACCGCGCCTGCGAATACTCGGCGGACCGGGCGGGGATGCTGGTCTGCGGCAAGCCGCACAAAGCGATCTCGGCGCTGGTCAAGCTGGAAGCAGGGCCGAGGCTGCGCAGTTATGCCGACCTGGAGCGGGCACTGGCGCTGATCGAGCGTCAGGACGACGACCCGTTGAGCAGCCTGGGCGAGCTGCTGGCGACGCACCCGATGATGGCGCGGCGCATCGAAAAGCTGCGGCAATATGCGGCCTCAGCCGCATACCGCCGTCTGCGCGAGCAGATGGGGGGATAAGAGGACTTGCCCAGTTTCTCAACTGTTGTGTATAATGGCCTGCAGGGCAACCGTCAGCGCCAGGCGCCCCCGGGGCGACTCGAACGCCCAGCCTGCGGATTCGAAGTCCGACGCTCTGTCCATTGAGCTACGGGGGCCTTAGACAAAAGGCCGGGATTGACCCCGGCCCTCAGGGTGAGTGGTGGGATTCGAACCCACAATCTCCTGGGCCACAACCAGGTGCCTTGGCCGTTAGGCTACACCCACCAGGCGACTGTATTCTACCACAAAACAGAGGAGGTGGCAATCGATGCAGGCTCCGCCCATCCACGAATACGACGTCCAGCTCGTCACGCCAGACTTTCACGCCCGCGGACGGCTGAACAGCATCGGCTACGTACTGGACTTTCTCAACGATCCTGGCCGCGACGCGCTGATCCTCACCCAGGCCCACGTCGCTTCCCTCAAGCCCGGCGGCCCTATCCGCGCCATGAGCATCCCCCGCCTCAGCGTCCGCAAGCAGGAGGTGGCCCTGCTCTACCTGCTCGAAGAGAAAGCGCGCGCGCAAATCCGTCTCCTGCCCCGCCGCGAGCCGACGATCCTCTACACCCCCCTGGCGATCCTGCGCGGCGAGATTCCCCTCTCCGCCGAGGCGCGCAGCGAGGATATGCTGGCCACGTCATCGGCTGTGTTCATCATCGTCACCACCGCCCATGTCTTTTTCCTGACCCAACTGACCGCCGCCCTGCCCCAACAGACCGATGTCCTGCTCGTCGGCCGCCAGCATATCCAGATGTATCATCCGGCCTGAGCGAGACCCTAAAGGTCTTGTAGACCTTTAGGGTCTCGACAGTCTATAGCGATAGACGGTGACATGGGCCAATGGCGCCTCCAGCTCGCGCACGCCATGGGCCTCCAGCCAGCTCTGCACCAGATTGCGCTCGTCCCACATCGCCACTTCGGTGGCAATGAACCAGACCCGCTCATAGCCCGCCGTGAGATCGGCCATGCGCGCCGCAACGACCTCTTCGCTCGTCAAATATCCCCCATCCTGGCGGCGATGGTTGGTGTAGAGGCCGTCTGCCCAGGCGTAATCCGACGGGCCAAAGTAATAGTCGAACGTGTACCGCCCATGCGGGATCTGAAAGACCAGCAGGTCCCCCTCCCGATACGACGCCTCCACAACCGCCGCTGCCCCCCGCAGGTCGGGTTTGACCACGTGCGTTGTCTGATACCACAGGTTGTAGCCCCAGATCGTCAACAGCGCCGCCAGCAGGGGCAGCGCCAGCCAGCGCGCCTGCCGCCATAGAAAGGCCAGCCCTACGCCCATTGTCAGGTAAAAGGCCGGCGCCGCCCAGATGAGGTAGCGATCGGTGAACAGCGGCTGCCAGCGCGAGACGAACC
>DAOTYD010000254.1:0-5822 GCA_034435295.1 Anaerolineae bacterium
CCGCTCCCACCAGCCCGCCAGGACCGCCGCCGCCCCCGCCGGCCACTTCGACGCCACGACCCGACGGCTCCATCGTCCATGTGGTGCGCTCAGGCGACACCCTCTCTTCTATCGCCCTGCAGTACAACGTGCCGCTCGAACAGATCCAGCGCCTGAACGCCACCTCTATCGGCCCCAATAACCTGATCGTTGTCGGTCAGGAGCTGGTCATTGCCCTGCCGGCAGTGCCGCCGACGCCCACCACACCCCCCCAGCCGCCGACGCCAGAGGCCTCTCCCACTTCTCCCACCGCCTCTGTCTGCGTGCTGGCCTACCACGACCGCAACGGCGACACCTTCCGCCAGGTCGACAGCGAAGAGATGCTGCCCAACGCTGTCTTTCTCCTGGGCACAGCCGCCGGCCTGGTCGGCCAGTACACCACCGATGGCCTGAGCGAGCCGTACTGCTTCACCAACCTGGCCGTCGACACCTACCGCCTGATCTTGCAGCCCCCGCCCGGCTATGTCGTCAGTGGCCCGTCCGAGACCATGTTGGGAGTGGGTTCGGCTGTGCGGATGGACATCGCCATGGGCGCGCGGCGCAGCGAGGGCACCCCAACCCCTGTGGCCGAACAGCCCGGCGGGGGGGGTGAAGAAGCAAGACCGGTGGACTGGTCTGGCCTGCTGCGCCCAGCCATCGGCGTCGCCGGCCTGCTGATGCTGGTGCTGGCGGTCGTCGTGCTCGTCATCTTTTTGGCCCGCCGTCGCTAACGGCCGGCGGGAAAAAACGGAGAAAGTGTTGGAGACAGCTCTATGAACCGAAAACATATCCTGTGGTCCACTCTGGTGGTGCTGCTGCTGATCCTCGGCAGCGCGCCGGCCTGGGTCAGCGCCGCCCCGCCCCGACAGGGCATCGGCGAGAACCTGCTGCGCAACCCTGGTTTTGAGGAAGGCTCTACAGCCACCACCTGCGCCTGGACCCGCGACACGTATACCGGCGTGCCCTATGGGGAAATCTTTACCCCGCCGGGTTGGGTGACCTTTTGGAGCGAAGGGTCCAACGCGACGGGAGGCGTCCATGGCCGCCCCGAGTGCAAGGTGATCCCTAATGTCAATCCTTTCATTGGCCCGCCAGCCCGCATTCGCACGGGGAACTGTGCGGTGATGCAGTTTGGCTTCTTCCGTACACTCGACTCGGGCGTCTATCAGACCGTCGGCGGCCTCAGCCCGGGCGCGACGGTGCAATTCTCCGCCTACGCCCACGCCTGGAGCTGCGACATGGACTCGCCGGGCGCTGTCTCGTGCGGCGACACGTACAACATGCTCTTCCAGGTGGGCATCGACCCCACCGGCGGCACCAACCCCTGGAGCGGCAGCGTCGTCTGGGCCGCTGGCTACTCCTACGACACATACCGCCTGATCGGTCCCGTGCAGGCAGTGGTCGGCGAAACGGGTCAGGTGACCGTCTTTTTGCGCGCTACGGCCAAGTGGCCCTTCAAGCACAACGACGCCTACTGGGATGACGCCGCGCTGGTTTATCTTACCCCGCCGGCGCCGCCGACCGAGCCGCCGCCGCCACCGCCGCCGACCCGCGATCCCAACGCCATCATCGTGCCGCTCAACACGCCCACCCCGCGCCCCGACGGCGCCATCGTCCACGTGGTTCAGCCTGGCGATACGCTTTTTGGCATCGCCTTCCAGTACAATGTGCCGCTGGAGCAGATCCAGCGTCTCAATGCCACCTCGATCGGCGCCAACAACATGATCTGGACCGGCCAGGAGTTGGTCATCTCGATGCCCAATGTCGCCCCCACCGCCACGCCGCCCGCGCCGGAGGCACAGCCGACCGAAGTTGCCCAGGCCACCGAGGTGGCCCCTCCCGCCCCTGGCGGCGGCTCGCTCTGCATCTTGGCCTATCACGACCGCAACGGCGACACGTTCTGGCAGGCCGACACGGAGGAAAAGCTGCCCAACGCGACCTTTACTGTGGGCAGCGCCACGCAGGTCATCGGCCAGTACATCACCGACGGCCTGAGCGAGCCTTACTGTTTCCAGGGGCTGCAGGCCGGCTCCTACCGCGTGATGATGCAGCCGCCGCCCGGCTATGCCCCCAGCGGCCCCGCTGATACGTTCGTCGCCCTGGGCGACGGCACGACCCTGAACCTGGCCCTGGGCGCCCAGCGCAGCACCGAGACGACCGGCACGGAGGATGAGCCTCCCGCCACTGGCGAACCGACGCCCACCTCCGGCGAGGCAGGGAGCAACAACGCGCCGTCAGCCCTCAGGACCATTGCCGGCGTCGGCGGCGTTCTGCTGATCCTCATCGCCATCGCCGGTGCGGTGGTCTTTGTCGTCTCCCGTGGGCGGATGTAGCCCGATTCTCACAGAGGCCTCGGAGGCCAGGACCTCCGAGGTCTCTGTCTCTCCCATCGGCCTGGCCCTCAGCGGCGGCGGCGTGCGCGGACTGGCGCACATCGGCGTGCTCAAGGTGCTGGAAGAGGCGCGGGTGCCGATCCACTGCATTGCCGGGACGAGCATGGGCGGCCTCCTGGCTGCTGCCTGGGCCCTTGGACGGTCGGCTCAGGAGCTGGAGCAGGAGGCGCTCCGCCTGTCGCACCTGCGCAACCTGATCCCGCTGGCCGACCCAGGCCTCTCCCAGGGTGGCCTCTTCGCCGGGCAAAAGATCGCCGATTATCTGGCGGACCTCTTGGGCGATGCGAGTTTCGAGCAGACGCGCATTCCCCTGGCCGTGATCGCGGCGGACCTGAACCGGGCTGAGACGGTGGTGCTGCGGGAGGGGCTGGTGCGCGATGCAGTGCGGGCGACGATCGCCCTGCCGGGCCTGCTGGCGCCGGTGAAACGGGACGAGCAGGTGCTGGTCGATGGCGGCCTGCTGCTCAACCTGCCCGCCGCAGTGACCCGCCAGATGGGGGCCGAAGTGGTCATCGCCGTCGACATTGCCACCGACCCGGAGTCGCTCGAAGCGTTCCTGAACGGCCTGCGCCGCCGCTTTCTGCCCGACGCCCTGGTAGAGGTGGTGGCGGTCCTCTGGCGATCGCTGCTGGTGATGATGCACCAGGTCGAGCGGCGCAGCCTGCAAGAGGCCGCGCCCGACCTGATCGTGCGGCCGCCCATTCCGCCCGGCGTGACCACCCTCAGCGGCCTCTCGCTGTCCGCCCAGGTCATCGCCGCAGGAGAGCAGGCAGCGCGGGAGATGTTGCCCGCCCTGGCAACCTTGACCAGAAGCGCCTTCTCGATATAATGGCGGCAAGTTGCATGACGGCCGGCACGAAGGAGGTGGTTCTATGAACGTCAGAAGGAAAAAGGGAGTCATTGGCATCCTGACCGGCGGCGGCGATGTGCCGGGCCTCAATCCGGCGATCCGCGCCGTGACCATCCGCGCCCTCCGCGAGGGCTATCAGGTGATCGGCATTCGCCGTGGCTGGGCTGGCACGGTCGAGATCGTCCGCGAGAAGGACGCCGACAACAGCGAGAGCTATCAGGTGCTGACCGAGGAGATCGTCAACAAGGCTGGGCGCACGGGGGGCACGTTCCTCCATACCTCCCGCACACGCCCCAGCCATATCCCCCGTCAGTCGGTCCCTGAGCACCTGCGCGACGTCTATACCGACGAGATGAACGACCTGACGCCCGAAGTGCTCAAGAACCTCGACTTTTTGGGCATCGACTATTTGATCCCTATCGGCGGCGACGACACGCTCAGCTACGCCGTCCGCCTCTGCCAGGAGGGGGTCAAGGTAGTCGCCATCCCCAAGACGATGGACAACGACGTGCCAGGTACCGATTACTGCATCGGCTTTAGCACCTGCGTCACGCGCACGATCATGATGACCAACAGCCTGCGCACCACGGCCGGCTCCCACGAGCGCTTTCTGGTGATGGAGGTGTTTGGCCGCTACGCTGGCTTTACCGCCATGCTGCCGACGATGGCCGGCGCGGCCAACCGCTGCGTCATCCCCGAGTACAAGTTCAAGATCGAACGCCTGGTCGAATTGCTGTCGGAGGATCGCGCGCATAACCCTAGCAAATACTCGGTTGTCCTGGTCTCGGAGGGGGCCAGCTTCGAGGGTAGCGACATGGTCTTTGCCGATACGACTCCCGACGCGTACGGCCACGCCAAACTGGGCGGCATCGGCGACCTGGTCTCGGCCAGGCTCAAGGAGCTCTCCCCCCAGTTCAACCGGGGCAAGCAAGTCAATGTGATCAATCAAAAGCTCGGTTACCTGGTGCGCGGCGGCGACCCCGACGCGATCGACTCGATTGTGCCCATGGCCTATGGCAACCTGGCGCTCGACCTGATCCTGCAGGGCCTGCACGGCCGGCTGGTCGTGCTGCGCAATGGCCGCTATGACAACATGCCCATCGAGGTTGTCACCAGCTACAAGAAGGTGGTCAACGTCGCCAGGCACTATAACACCGAACGGCTGCGTCCCCATTACAAGAGCTTTGAGATGCAGCCCCTCTTCATCATGACCGGCGACTGAGCGCCATTGGACAGGGCGACGAAAAGCGGCTATAATCAGGCGCTGTCGATGTCGATCACGCACAGGAGAAGCGATGCGCTGTCCCGAATGTGGGCATGAGGTGCCCCCGCCGCTCTTGCTTTGCCCTGCCTGCGGCGCGCACGTCGAGCAAACGCAGCCGGTCAAAAAGCACTTGCTCCGCGCCAGGCGGGAAAAGCGCGCGCTGGAAGAGACGGTGCCTATCGTTGTGCCCACGCCTCAGCCGGAAACGCCATCCGCCCGCCCCACGCTCTGGCGACGCGCTCGCGTGGTGCTGCTGGCCCTGCTGGCCTTTCTCTGCCTGGTGACCCTTTCGATCGCCGTCGCCGGCTACAGCGGCCTTCACCAGGGCGAGTTGGACCGCCTGGAGCGGCGGCTTGCCCTGGCCGATGAGCATTACCGGCGCGGATTGGAACGGCTGGACAGCGGCGAATATCTCCTGGCTATCGCCGAGTTCGAGTATTGCCTGCAACTGAACCCCAATCACCCTCTCGCCGCCCAGGGCATCGCCGAGGCCCGGGTGCGCATGGCCCTGATCCCCACGCCGACTTCGCAGGCGGTGGTGGACATTACCGGCGAGCTGTTTGCCCAGGGGACGGCGGCCTATGAGGCAGAGGATTGGGAGACGGCGGCTCGCCTGCTGAGTCAACTGCGCGCCTTTGCGCCTGATTATGAGCGCGAAGCGGTGGAGGAGATGCTTTTCCAGAGCCTCCGCAACCAGGGCCTGGCCCTGCTGGAAGAGGACCGTTTCGAGGAAGGCATCTTTTACCTGGATCAGGCGCAGATGATCCGCCCGCTGGACGCCAACGACCTGCTGCAGTTGGAGCTGGCTAACCGCTACATCGCGGCGCTGAGTTACTGGAATCTCGACTGGGATCGTTGCATCCAGCGTTTCGAGGAATTGTACCGCATCTACCCCGGCTACAAGGATGTGTTTTCCCGTCTTTATCAGGCCAACGTTCTCTACGGCGATGCCTGGTTTGAGCAGGGCGAGATGTGCCCGGCGGCAGCTCAATACGCCCGCGCCCTGGAACTGGCCAGCAACGAGGAAGTGCAGCAAAAGTGGACCCACGCCACAGAACTCTGCGCCATCGCCACGCCGACGCCGATCCCGGTCATCACCGGCACGCTCCCCCTCAGCGGCACGGTCATTGTGCCCAACTTTACGGGGGGACGGCTGGCCTATTCGGCCTACAATGCCCAGAGCGGCGTCTACGATGTCTATGCCATCCTCCCCGGCGGGGAGCTGGTGCGTATGGTCAGCGGGGCCGATCAGCCATGCTGGCAGTGGGGCACGGACCGCCTGGCCTATCGCAACCGC
>DAOTYD010000255.1:0-2657 GCA_034435295.1 Anaerolineae bacterium
AATCAGGTGGAAGGTAAAGATGCTCATCGCGCGGTCCTTGCGGATGTAGGAGCGCTGCTCGCCGGTCGAGGAGCAGAGCACGGCCCGCCCGCGCCCCGTCGCCAGCGTCCCCAGCCCTTTGACCCCTGGTCCGGCGGCGGGCTTCTCCCCGCCCATCAGCAGCGCCGGGGGGAAGGCGGCGGCGGTGAACCCCTCCGGCAGTGCGGCCTCGCCCTTGACGCCCATCCCACCGGCGTGGCAGCAATCCAGCAGCACCAGCAGGCGCTGGGGACGGAGCGCGTCAATTGCCGCGGCAAAGTCGGCGGCGCGCAGGGCGCGGGCGGCCAACTGCCCCTGGCGCACGTCGCGGGGGATCAGATAGAACTCGCCCGCGTCGCTGCGCCAGCCATGGCCGCTAAAGTAGACGACGGCCGTGGCCCCGGCGTCGGCCCCGACACGCTCGCCCAGCCAGTCCAGCCCGTCCAGGATGCCCTGACGGGTGGCCTCGGCGCCGCTGAGGGTGTGGACGTTTTCGGGCGGGTAGGCGCAGCGTTCGGGGTGGGTGAGCACCGCCTGGAGCGCCCGGACGTCCTTGAGCACGTCGGGCAGCGCCCAGGCGGGTATGTCGTTCTCGTCCACGCCGATCAAGAGGGCGTAGCCGTGAATGAAGCGTTCGGACATTGCAACCTCCTCGATATTGTTGTCATCCCTTTGTCGGGGCGCCCCGCCACATCACCCCCCGGCCGCCCACATTGCCACCCGTGGGGGGCGGGCCGCCGCATCACCCCCCGATGGGTCGCCCCCCGCGGCCGGGCGGCCGGGGGGCGAGCCACCGGCTCGCCCCTACCGCGCCCTCTTGCCGGCGAGGCAGGCTGTCCCGCTACGATTTCTGTTGCCGTAATCCCAGTATACGCGAATCGATTTGTAAGTCAAACAAGGTCAGCAACGGTTGGCCGCCAACCGGGAACAGCAGGGCAACCCGGATGGATGCCCTGCCTCGAACCGCAAAACACGTCCACTTGACGCCCTGGCTGGCTGGTGTTATGATTCCCGGCGAGGAAAGCGAAACGATGTACATCCGTCCGCAGCCGCCCAAACGTCGCTCCAACCCCTGGCGCGTGCTGATCCTGCTCCTGCTCATCGCCGCCGGCGTCTATGCGATCATGCACCTGCAGGGCGAAGAGGTCGAAAGCCCCTTCGTCCCCACATCCACCCCCACCCGCTCCGCCTACTCCTACCGCATCGAGGGCGACCTGCTCTACCTGGACGGCGACCTGAGCGGGGCCATCGCCCGCTATGAGCAGGCGATCGAGCTGGCGCCCGACGACGTCGCCAGCTATATCCCCCTGGTGCGCCTGCTGGCGCTGGAAGGTTGGGTGCACAAAGAACTGGCGTTCGAGGCCATCGAGCGAGGGGAACAGGCCGTCGCCCTGGCCCCCCAGTCCGCCCCGGCCTGGGCGGTGCTGTGCATGGCCTATGACTGGGATGGTCGAACACAGGATGCCATCGACGCCTGTCTGCAGGCGCGCGAGCTCGATCCGACCTATGCCGAGACCTATGCCTATCTGGCCGAAGCCTACGTCGAGAGCGGCCAGTGGCGCCTGGCCCTCGAAGCTGCCCAGACCGCCCTCACCCTCGCCCCCAACAGCGTCGACGCCAACCGCGCCTATGGCTATGTGCTGGAGAATATGGGCAACTGGAGCGGCGCGATCGAGGCCTATCGCCGCGCGGTGGAAATCCACCCCAACCTGGCTTACCTCTATATGGACCTGGGCCGCAATTACCGCTACCTGGTTGACACCGCCAGCGCCATCGCTGTCTACCGGCGGGCGATCGAAGTGGATCCTGACCGGGCGGAAGCTCTGGACAACCTGGCCTGGACCTATTACGCCATCGGCGATTACGACATGGCCCGCACCTATCTGGGCCAGGCGCTGGAGGCCGATCCCAATTATGCCCCTGCCTATGGTCACCTGGCCGTCATCTACTGGAGCCGCCGCGATTATGAGGACGCCATCCCCAATCTGGAGCGCGCTATCGAGATCGCCTATCAGACCTCGCGCCGCCAGGCAAGAGGGTTTACGGTCACAGTCGAGGAAACGCGCGAGAACTTTACCCACCCTCTGGGCGATGTCGTGCTGCGAGGGGAACTGCGCTGGGTCGACGCCGAGCGGGTGCGCCTGAGCGCTGACCTGGCCTCCACCTCCCGAAACGACCGCTGGGCGGCCGCACGGGGCAGCGTGACGCTGGACACCATGACGGGCGACTGCTCCATTGTCCTGCAAGGGATGCCCGAACTGCCTGCTGGTCAGACCTATGTCGGCTGGATCGAGGGAGTTTACCGGTTGGACGGCTTTCAGTACAACACGGGGGGCTTGCGGCCTCGGCCCGACGGCCATTTCGAGGGTCGCCTGGTCGTCGAGCCGGTGAAGGGGCCGCGCATCGAGGATCTCTACATCTTGGGCCTGTGCTACTTTTACATGGACGAGTGTGAGCGGGCTTATCCGCTCTTCGACGCGGCGTTGCAGATCGACCCCGAAGAGGCCAACGCGCTGGAAGGCATCCGCCTCTGCCAGGAGGCTGGCTTGCCCACCACGCCGACGCCGTGATCCCTTTTCACTTCACGGCTGGCGCGCAGCCCTCCGCGCGGCGTGGGCCGCCTCGCGCAGCGCATAGGC
>DAOTYD010000256.1:0-12012 GCA_034435295.1 Anaerolineae bacterium
GAAATGGTCAAGTTGTGCTGGCCGATGTGCCTCTGGGCACAGGAGACTCGCTCGTCGTCCGCCTGGGTGATTGGATGGGCTGGGTTGCTCTTGTGGGGATGGTATTCTTCATCGTTTATGATCCGGTAACAAAGGCCAGAGCCAAGCGGAATACCATGTCTGGAGAATCCCCGGCATAGCGGTTTCGGCATGGAGAGCATCTTCGCGGGCTGACCCGCCCGTGCCGCCGCGCGGCTCACGCCGTAGCCGACAGGCAGAAGAATCAGCGACAATCAGCGCGTATCAGCGTGCATCTGCGCTCCATTGGCTCACCGGCTGAGTCATTACGACCAGCCAATGAAAGGAGGAAAGCATGTCAGACAGTGTTCAATACCAACCGTTGAGCCCTTCCGATGAACGGACGTGGGCTATGCTGGCCCATCTGAGCGTCCTGCTCAACCTGGTTTCAGGCGCCCTCGGCCTTATCGCGGCCATAGCTATCTACCTGATCTACAAAGACCGCTCGCGCTACGTGGCCTACCACAGCCTGCAATCCTTCTTTTTCCAGTTGATCTTTTGGCTGGGAGCCGGCGCTGTGGCGGGAGCTGCCTGGGCCATCAGCGGCGCGCTGACCACCCTGCTCGTCGGCTGCCTGCTCATGCCCATCGCCCTGCTGATCACACTGCTCCCCCTCATGGCACTGGTCTATGGCATCGTCGGCGCGGTCCAGTGCAGCCAGGGGCAGGACTTTCGCTACTGGCTGGTCGGCGACTGGGTGCGCAGCACGCTGACGGGGGAATAGAAAAACCAGGGTAGGACAACTGCTCGCAGTTGTCCTACAGATGGCTTGACAGCCCAGAAAAAACCGCTACAATGAGTGAGCGCGGAAGCGCGCGCCTAAATCTCAAAAGGAGTGTACAAATGGCCGAGGAAATGGTAGGAACTGCCGACATCACCCAAGACGACAAGCTATGGTCTCTGCTGGGTTGGATTTTCTGGCCTATTGCGGGCATCTGCCTGCTCATCGATGAAAAGAAGAATCGCCCCTTCATCAAGTACAATGCTGTCCAATCGCTGGTCTTGGGCGGCATTGCCTGGCTCACTTCTGTCATCGGCATTGGCCTCTGCCTGGGCCCCCTGGCCTTCATCTATGGCGTCATTCTGGGCATCCAGGCCAACGGCGGCAAGTGGGTCGAGATCCCTGTCGTCACCGATTTCTGCAAAAAGCAGGGCTGGCTCTAGACCGCTCTCATCGGCAACTGAATATCGCCCGAGAAGGCCGCTGACGCAGCGCGTGAGGGTCTTTCTTGGGCAATGACATGGACAATGCAGACTCATCGTATCCCTCGAGGCCAAAGCCCTTCCCCTGGAGGGGCTTTGTCGTTGCCTATGATAGCACTTCCAGGAGCCATCCAATGACGATACCTTTCAGAAAATGGGAGTTTCACCCCCCCCTGCCCCCGTCGGCGCCAGCCTTTCCGCTGCCACACCCGCTGGTGGCCCAGATCCTCTACAACCGTGGCCTGCGCGACGCGGCGACAGTCAAAGATTTCCTGGCCGGCCGCGTCCATGCGGACGACCCCTTTGACCTGCTGGGAATGCAGCGGGCGGTGAAGCGTATCCGTCAGGCGATCGAGGCTGGCGAGCGCATCGCCGTCTATGGCGATTTCGACGCCGACGGCGTGACGGCGACCGCCCTGCTGCTCACCGTCCTGCGCGCCCTCCGCGCCACCGCCGATCCCTACATTCCCCACCGCGTCGAGGAAGGCTACGGCCTCAACCTCCAGGCATTGGAAAAACTCGCCCAACAGGGAGTGAAACTGGTCATCACCGTCGACTGCGGCATGCGCTCCCCCCGCGAGGTCGCTTTTGCCCGCCAGCAGGGCATGGACATCATCATCACCGACCACCATACCGTCGGCAATGACCACCTCGACGCGGCGGCGATCATCAACCCCCAACAGGAGGGCTGCCGCTATCCCTACAAGCATCTGGCCGGCGTGGGCCTGGCGTACAAACTGGCCCAGGCGCTGTTGCAAACCAACCGCACAGCGCCCTTTGCTCCCTCGCCCTCCCTCCACGAGGACGACCTGCTCGACCTGGTCGCGCTGGGCACGGTGGCGGACCTGGCGCCGCTGACTGGCGAGAACCGCGCGCTGGTGCGGCGCGGGCTGGAGCGCCTCAACAGCGACCCGCGCCCCGGCATCGAGGCGCTGATCCGCCAGGCCAGGCTGCGCGCCGGACAGATCGACTCCACCGCTATCGGCTTTGCCCTCGGTCCGCGGCTGAACGCCGCCGGGCGCATGGCCCACGCGCACTCGGCCTGCGACCTGCTCCTCACCAACTATCCGGCCGAGGCCAACCACCTGGCCCAGGAACTGGACAGGATGAACCGCGAGCGCCAGCAGCTCACCGCCGAGATGGAAGAGCGCGCCGTGCAGATGATCCGGGCGGAAGGGGAAGAGCAGCCGCTCCTCTTCGTCGCCGGGCCCGAATTCCCCGCCGGCGTGGTCGGCCTGGTCGCCTCGCGCCTGGTCGAGACCTTCTACCGCCCCGCCGTCGTCGTCGAGCAGGGCAACGACGAGAGCCACGGTTCGGCCCGCTCGGTCCCCGAGTTCCACATCACCGCTGCCTTCGACCAGTGCGCCGAATTGTTGATCCGTCACGGCGGCCATGCCGCTGCCGGCGGCTTTGCCGCGCTCACAGCCGACCTGCCCCGCATCAAGCAGCGACTGCTGGACATCGCCGCAGAGCAATTGGAGGGCTGTGAGCTGGTCCCCCGCCTGACCATCGATGCCAGGGTGCCTTTGCAGGAGATGAGCTGGGCGCTCTGGGAAGCGCTCCAGCCGCTGCAGCCTTTTGGCGAGGCCAACCCCGAACCGCTGTTCGCCAGCCGCAACGTCCAGGTGCGCGACAGCCGGCCCGTGGGCAGCGAAGGCAAACACCTGAAGCTGACGCTCTTCGACGGCAAGGCCGTCTGGGACGCCATCGCCTTTGGGCAGGGTCACTGGGCCGGGCGCCTGCCGGGACGGATCGACATCGCCTACAATCTCCAGGTCAACGAGTGGCAGGGTGAAAAACGGCTGCAGCTCAACGTTCAGGACATCCGGCCAGCCGGAGAGGAGGAACCGTCATGCGCGTCCTGATCACCGGCGTCGCTGGCTTTATCGGCAGCCACCTGGCTGAGGCGCTGCTGGCGCGCGGCGACACGGTCGCTGGCATCGACAATTTCAACGACTTTTACGACCCCGCCCGCAAGCGGGCCAACGTCGCGCCGCTGGTCGCCTCGCCACGTTTCACCCTCCACCAGGCCGATGTGCGCGACGAGGCCGAGATGACGCGCATCTGCGCCGCTGGCGCCTTCGACGCCGTCGCCCACCTGGCGGCGATGGCCAACGTGCGCTATTCGATCGAGCGCGCCCCGCTCTACACCGACGTCAACGTGCGCGGGACGGTCAACATGCTCGAAGCGGCGCGCCGGGCAGCCGTGCCCCACTTTGTCTTTGCCTCCACCTCATCTGTCTATGGACGCACCACACAACTGCCCTTCCGCGAGGACGACCCCCTCGGCCGCCCGCTGGCCCCCTACCCGGCGACCAAGATCGCCGGCGAAGTGATGGGCCACGCCTACCACAGCCTCTTTGACATGAGCTTTACCGCGCTGCGCTTTTTCTCCGTCTATGGGCCACGCGGCCGGCCGGACATGATGCCTTTCATCGTCACCGACAGCATCGTCCACGACCGCGAGTTCAGGCTCTTCAACGCCGGCGAGATGTACCGCGACTGGACCTATATCGCCGACATCATCGCCGGCGTCGTCGCCGCCATCGACCGGCCGCTGGGCTACCAGGTGCTCAACCTGGGCCGCGGCGAACCGGTACGCATGGCCGATTTCGTCGAGCTGGTAGAAAAGCTGGTGGGCAAAGCGGCCCGCATGACCACCCCACCCGCCCCTCCCAGCGAACCGCCGATCACCTACGCCGACATTTCCCAAGCCCGCCAACTGCTGGGCTATGCCCCGCAGACGCCCGTGGCAGAAGGCATGCAGCGCTTCTGGGAATGGTATCGGGCGGAGATGGGGTAAGCGAGGACTCATTGCGCGGGCAAGTTTTTGGACGAGTGGTTCTCACCGCTGGCTTTCTCCTGCTGAGCCTGACCCCGGCACGGGCCCAATCCCTGCCGCCCGACATCCGCTTTGGCGCGGTGGAGGCTTTCCAGGACCCCGTCGCCGCAGCCGAGGCCGGCGTTGGCTGGGAGCGCATTCTCTTCTACTGGTCAGAGCTGCAACCGACAGGACCGGACGACTGGAACGGCTACCACGTCCCCGACGAGTGGCTCGACCAGGCCGCTGCGGCCGGTCGCCAGGTCGTGGGGTTGCTCAAGAACACCCCCGCCTGGGCCACCGATGGACTGCCCGGCTGCGGTGTGCCCCGCGGCCTCGACCTGCCGCTCGACGACCCCGGCAACCTCTGGGCGGCTTTTGTGCGCCGCGTCGTCGGCCTCTACGCTGGACGAGTCGACCACTGGATCATCTGGAACGAGCCGGACATCGCCCCGGGCACCTACGGCGCCGAATGGTGCGGCACGACGGAGGAGTATTACCGCTTGCTGCAGGTCGCTTACCTGGCCGCTCACCAGGTCAACCCGAACGTCACCATCCACCTGGGCGCAGTGACGTTCTGGCACGACCGGACGTACCTGCGGCGGTTTCTGCAGGTTGCCACACAGGACCCGACCGGCGCCGAATACGGCTACTATTTCGACGTCGTCTCGCTGCACATCTACTTCCAGACCGAGACGGTGCCCTACATCATCAACGAGACGCGCGCCGCCCTGACGGCCTACGGCCTGAGCAAGCCCATCTGGGTCAACGAGACCAACGCCGCCTCCAACACCGACCCCCCCTATTTCGACCTGCCCGGCGCCAACTTTCAGATCTCGCTCGACGAACAGGCCAGTTTTTTGTTGCAGAGCTTTGCCCTGGCCCTGGCGGCGGGGGCAGAGCGGATAGCCGTCTACCGCTGGGTCGATCACCAGCCGGTCGACGGCGTCGAGCCGAACGGCCTGATCCGCCTCGACGGCAGCCGCCGCCCGGCCTATGACGCCTATCGGCTGATCACCACCTGCTATGCGGGCACCGTCGCGGCGCGCGAGAGCCGTCGGGCGCAATACTACCTGGTCACGCTGGAGCGCACGGGTGGGCGGACGACGCGCGTGCTGTGGGCGCGGACGACGGCGGAGGTGACTGTGTCGCTGCCTGCGCTGGCCTCCGAAGGGCTGCTGGTGTACCAAAATGGCGAAACGCAGGCTGTGCAGCCGGTGGACGGCAGCTATTCGATCACACTGCCGGGGGCGCGCTGCGCCGACAGCCGTGGCTGCATCATCGGCGGACCAACAGTGCTGCTGGTAGAAGGCGTCCCCCTCGAAGGCACCTCAGCGCCAGAGGCCACGCCCGAGGAGCCACAGTCCGAGATGCCCTCCGAAGGCGAATTGCCCGCCGAGCCGACTCCACTGCCGCCCACGGCGACGCCCACGGCAACTGCCACCCCCACGCCGACGGCGACCGCCACGCCTACGCCCACGCCGACCAGCACGCCAACGCCCACGGCGACGCCCACGGCCACTCCCACCGCCACAGCAACGCCGCGGCCCATCGAAACCGTCTCGCCGACGGCGCTGACATCGTACCCCTTCCTCCTCCTGGCCGTCTTGCTGATCGGCGGGGCATTGATCTGGTCGGGGCACAGGAGAGGCTAAACAATCCTCCCGCAGCTTTCAGAAACCTGCGGGAGGATCGTCGGACACATTAGAGCGCCTCTTTGCCCAGCAGCGCGCGCGCCAGCGCCAGCGCCTCCTGGCGCGTGTGCACTTCCCCTGCCGCCTGCGCTTCGCGCACCGCCTCCAGCAGCCGTCCCAGCCCTGGCCCCGGCGTCAGCCCCAACTCGTCCATCAGGTCGTGCCCGCCGACGAGGGGCGGCGGCGCGACGACCTCCTCCGCCTGCTCGAAATAGTGGCTCAACAGCGCCTCGGTCACCCCCAGCCGCCGGGGCCAGCTCTCCGGCAGCGGACCCGGCCCCAGCAGGGAGATGTGGTCGGCCAGGCTCAGCAGCGCCACATCGACCCCCGCATCGCCCGTAGCGCGGAAGAAGCGATAGGCCGCCCGCCGGCTCAGCCCCTCCGCCGAGCGGGCCAGGTGGCCGGGCCGCAGATGGGCGCCGATGACCGTCGCCACGCGCTCCGTCGCCGCGCGGCTGAAGCGCAACGCGATCAGCCGTTCTCGCGCCACCACCGCGCCTTCGGGCTCGTGGCCGTAAAAGTGCAGCCGGCCGTCCTCGTCCTCGCTGCACGTCAGCGGTTTGGCGATGTCGTGCAGCAGCGCGGCCAGCAGGAACAGCACCCGCCGCTCGATGCCGCCCGTCACCGGCGCGGCCATGTGAGCGGCAAGGGCGGGGGCAAAGCGGCCCAGCCTCTCGACGGCATCCACCCACACGCGCTCCGACGCATCGACATAGCTCAGGGCGGGACGCTCCCCTGCCAGCATCCGCAGAAGGCCATCGGCAGCTTCCACCACCAGCAGCGTGTGCCACCAGACATCGAAGCGGTGCGGCGGCGACTGACGCTGCTCCTTCAGCGGCGGCATCTCGGGCAGGAGCTGCGCCAGCAGGTCGAGCTCGTCGAGCATGTGGACGTGGTCAGCCGGCAGCGGCGCGGCCATGATGCGCACGAACTCGTCGCGCATGCGCTCTGGCGAGGCGCGCCCCAGGGTAGCCGCGCGCTCGATGATCCAGGCCGCCGTTTTGGCCTCCAGGCGCAGTCCCAGTTCGGCTTTGAGGCGCACCGCGCGCAGCATACGCAGGGGATCGGCGTCGAAAGCAGCCTGGCTGGTGGCCCGCACCAGCCGCGCCGCCAGGTCGGCCTGCCCGCCTGTCGGATCGATCACCTGCCCATCCGGCCCCACAGCCATCGCGTTGATGGTGAAATCGCGCAGGCGCAGGTCCGCCTCCAGGTCCGGCGCGCGCAGGACGGCGAAATCCAGGTCCAGCGCCTGCCCCTTGCGCCGCAGCACCACCCGGCCCGTCTCGCGTTCCTGGTCCAGCGGATAGAACGCCCCGCCCAGGTCGTCGGCAACGGCGCGGGCCAGCTCCAGCGCATTGCCGGCAACGACCAGGTCCCAGTCGTGCGTCTCGCGCCGCAGCAACAGATCGCGCACCAGGCCGCCCACGGGCCAGACGTGCATACCCCGTTCCGCCGCCAGAGCGCGGATGCGGTCGAGGGGCCATGACGGGAATCGAATCGATTGGCTCATCAGCCCTATCATACCGTAGAAAGCCTGGGCGGGCAAACACGCCCATTGCCAGGCTGGTCAACAGCAGTATAATCGGGTTTATGGACCTGTTCGAGCACAGCCGCAGGGAGCAGATACGCCGTGAAGCGCCGCTGGCAGCGCGGATGCGGCCGCGCACGCTGGACGAGTTCGTCGGGCAGCCACACCTGATCGGCGAGGGGCGGTTGCTCCACCGCGCCATCGCCGCCGACCGGCTCTTTTCTTCGCTCATCTTTTGGGGGCCGCCCGGCACCGGCAAGACGACGCTGGCCTCGATCATCGCCAACAGCACCGAGTCGCACTTTGAGACCATCAGCGCCGTCATGGCCGGCGTGAAGGACATCCGCCGCGTGGTCGATGAGGCGCGCGAACGCCGCGGGATGTACGGCAGGCGGACGATCCTGATGGTGGACGAGATCCACCGCTTCAACCGCGCCCAGCAGGACGCCCTGCTGCCTCACGTCGAGGACGGCACGATCATCCTCATCGGCGCGACGACCGAGAATCCCTACTTTGAGGTCGTCGGTCCTCTCCTCTCCCGCTCGCGCGTCTTTGCCTTCAAGCCGCTGAGCGACGAGGACGTGATGACGATCCTGCAACGGGCGCTGACGGACGGCGAGCGGGGCTATGGCCGCCGCAAGCTGGAGGTGGCGCCGGAAGCGCTGGCCCACCTGGTCCATATCGCCGGCGGCGACGCGCGAGCCGCGCTCAACGCCCTGGAGCTGGCCGTGGAGAGCACCCCGCCCGACGCCGACGGCCTGGTGCGCATCACGCTGGAAGTGGCGGAAGAGTCGATCCAGCAGCGCGCGCTCCAATACGACCGCGCTGGCGACGAGCACTATGACACCATCTCGGCCTTTATCAAGTCGGTGCGCGGCTCTGATCCCGACGCGGCGCTCTACTGGCTGGCCAAGATGGTTGCCGCCGGGGAGGACCCTCGCTTCATCCTGCGCCGTCTCTATATTCTGGCAGCCGAAGACATCGGCCTGGCCGACCCGCAGGCGGTGGTGGTGGTCAACGCCTGCGCGCAGGCGTTCGAGTGGGTGGGGCTGCCGGAAGGGCAATACCACCTCTCCCTGGCGACGCTCTACCTGGCCACCGCGCCCAAGTCGAACGCGGTCGGCGCCTACTGGGGGGCGCTGGCCCACATCGAAGAACACGGCAGCGGCCCCGTTCCCCTGCCGCTGCGCGACAAGTCCGATCGCTTCCGCGGCCCCCTCCAGGAGCACTATAAGCAGACCCTCGGCGAGCACGAAGGCTACCGCTATCCCCACGCCTACCCCGAAGGCTGGGTCGAGCAGCAGTATCTACCCGACGGCGTGGAGGGAGGCTGGTTCGAGCTCAAAGGGCACGGCTACGAGCGCGTGATCATGGAACGGCTGCGGCGGATGAGGGGGGGGAGCAAGTAGGCAAGTTTGCAAGTGGGCAAGTTACCGTTCTTGCGTTCCGCTGCGCTTGCAGTTATAATACAGCGACTTTAGACAAAGGAGGTGAGTGCATGCCTTCGGACCGCAAATGGCGCAAGCGCAAGATGGCCAAACATAAGCATCGCAAGCTGATGAAAAAGACCCGCTGGCAACGACGCGGGAAGTAGGCCCATACCTGGCGAGCAGAAAACGCGCTTGCCGTTCGGCCTCGCTTGCTGAGGAAGGACGTATGCGAAAGGGTACTGTTGTCCTGGCCTGGGCCCTCATCCTGTTCGGGGTATATTCGCTGCTGATGCGCTTCCATGTCAACCTGCCGCCGCTGGACCGGGTGTGGCCCCTCGTGCCCTGCGCCAGCGGGGTTGGCCTGCTGCTCAACTATATGCGCAGTGGCCGGCGTGAGCACAGCCATGTCTTTTGGGGCACGGCTTTGACTCTCACCGGCCTCTTCTTTTTCCTCATCACCCTGAGCGAGCGGGACTATGCGGTGCTGGCAACCTGGTGGCCGGTTTTCGTCGTCATCGGCGGCATCTCTTTCCTTGCCCTCTGGCTGGCCCAGGGACCGCGCGAACGGGGCACGCTGTTCGTCGCCCTGGTGGGGATCGCCTTTGGCAGCTTGACCCTGGCCGCCAACGTCCGCCCCACCCTGGCCCCCGGCCTGCCGGAGTTGTGGCCCGCGCTGCTGATCTTGTTGGGATTGCTCCTCCTGCTGCGCGAGGCCTTCCAGAAAAAGGTCGGGTAAGCGGTGTGGCCATCGTTGGCATCGACGCCAGCCGCGCAGTCACCCCTTTCCCCACGGGGACCGAGACCTACTCGCGGCGGCTGATCCAGGCCCTGCTGGCCTCCCCTACCCCGCACCGCTTTCGACTCTATTTTCGCTCGGCGCCTGCCACTGACTGGGGCGGCGCCGAGCTGCGTCCCATGCCCTTCCCGCGCCTGTGGACGCACCTGCGCCTGTCATGGGAGATGGCCCGCCACCCTCCCGACCTGCTCTTTGTCCCGGCCCACGTCCTGCCGCTGTTCCATCCGCCGCTCAGCCTGGTCACGGTGCACGACCTGGGCTATCTCCATTTCCCCGCTGCCCATCCGCTGCGCCAGCGGCTCTATCTCGACCTCTCGACGCGCTGGAGCGCCCGCGCCGCAGCGCACCTGCTGGCCGATTCGGAGGCCACCCGCGCCGATCTGATCCGCCATTACCGCACGCCGCCGGACAAGGTCAGCGTGGCCTATCCCGGCTATGACGAAACGCTGTCCCCCCTGCGCGACCCTGCCGCCATCGCCGAGGTGCAGCGTCGCCATGCCATCCGCGGCCCCTACTTTCTCTACCTGGGCACGCTCCAGCCGCGCAAGAACCTGGCCCGTCTGATCGACGCCTTTGCTCGCCTGGGCGACAAGGGTTTTTTCCTGGTGCTGGCCGGGCGCAAGGGCTGGCTCTACGACGACCTCTTTGCCCAGGCGCGTCGCCTGGGCCTGAAGGAGCGCGTCCTCTTCCCCGGCTACATTCCCGAAGAAGACAAGGCCGCTCTGCTCAGCGGCGCGCTGGCCTTTGTCTTCCCCTCCCTCTACGAGGGTTTTGGCCTGCCCATCCTGGAGGCCCAGGCCTGCGGCTGCCCTGTCATCTGCGCCAACACGTCCAGCCTGCCGGAGGTCGCCGGGGCGGGCGCGCTGCTGGTCGATCCGCACCACACAGAGGCGCTGGCGGCAGCGATGGGCCGCCTGGCTGCCGAAACGGGCCTGCGAGAGCGTCTGGCCGAGGCGGGGTTTGCCAACCTGCCGCGCTTTTCCTGGCAGCGCTGCGCCCAGACGGTGCTGGAGGTCATCGACCGGCTGCTGGCAGAGGGAAGCGCCGGGCAGAGGAAGGCCGCCTGATGGAGACGCCGCGCTGCATCCGCATCCTCGGCATCCCCGTCCACGACGTCACCTACGACGAGACGCTGGAATGGATGGGCCGTTGGATCGCCGCCGACGGCGCCCACCAGATCGCCACGGTCAACCCCGAGTTTGTCATGGCCGCTCGCCGCGACGCAGCCTTCCGTCGGGCGTTGGAACAGGCCGCCCTGTGCGTCCCCGACGGCATCGGCATCACGCTGGCGGCGCGCTACCTGGGCCAACCGCTGCGCGAGCGCGTGGCGGGGGTCGATCTGGTGGAGCGGCTGGCGGCGCGCGCGGCGGTCGAGGGCTGGCGGCTCTTCCTGCTCGGCGCGGCGCCGGGCGTGGCCCAGCGCGCCGCCGACCTCCTCTGCGCCCGCAACCCCGGCCTGGTCGTCTGCGGCACGTATGCCGGCAGCCCGGCCGTCGAGGAAGAAGACGAAATCGTGGAGCGAGTGCGCGCTGCCCGCGCCGATGTCCTGCTGGTGGCCTACGGCGCGCCCCGACAGGATCTGTGGCTGGCGCGCAATCTGGCCCGCAGCGGCGCGGCAGTGGGCATCGGCGTGGGCGGCGTGTTCGACTACCTCACCGGCGTCGCCCGGCGCGCCCCCGCCTGGGTGCGCCGCCTGGGCTTTGAATGGCTGCACCGCCTGATCCATCAGCCCTGGCGCTGGCGCCGCCAACTGGCCCTGCCCCACTTTGCCCTGCTCGTCCTGCTGCGGCGGCCGTGAGGGGGTAGATTTACCTCTTTCCCATTGACACCCTCCCAAGGTCGGTTATACTGGAAGGAGGGAGATCGAGCGATGAAACGCCTGCTGTTCACCGCCCTATCGACCCTGGCTCTACTGGGGACGAGGATGTCGCCCATCGCTGCCGGGCCGGAAGCGACGACGGCGCTGCCGCCAGTGGCGCAGCCGGACGGCCGGGCCGGTCTCTGCTACTCCTTCTACGACCCGCCCTCGCGGCCCTACCTCCAGATGGCCCTCGACGCCGGCTCGCGCTGGGACCGCTTCGACTTTAGCTGGCCGGCCATCGAGCCGAACAACAACTCGTGGAACTTTGGCCCACACGACGAACTGGTCGATGCCCTGCGCGACAGAGGGATGAACATCATCGGCATCCTGCTGTGGACGCCGTCGTGGGCGGCCACGAGCGGGCTGCAGGGGGTCGAGCTGCCGGCATTCGACGGGCGGCCGGAGGGCTGGTATGCCCCCGTAGCTGGCGGCGCTCGCACCCTCACCGCGCCGTCTGCCGCCTCCTCCCCTCCACAGGGCCTCTACGAGGAGTGGAACGACTGGACCACCGCCGACGGCGACCCCGTCAACACCTGGGGCCGCTTCGTCTACACCGTCGCCTACCGCTACCGGGATTCGGTCAAACACTGGGAGGTCTGGAACGAGCCGGACTACGACTGGG
>DAOTYD010000257.1:0-4911 GCA_034435295.1 Anaerolineae bacterium
CATCGGAAGGACTGCCGCTCACGGTCTACCTGGCTGCCCCGTCCTGCGTCCCGGCGACGCACATGGGCACGGCGGGGGCATCGCTGGCGGCGGACGACCTGGCGACGCTGGCAGATTTGCCCCGCGTGGTTGGCCTGGCCGAGTTCATGAACGTGCCGGGGCTGGTGCTGGGCTTTCCCGACGTGCTGGCCAAGGTAAAGGCATTTGCTGGCCGCGTCATTGACGGGCACGCACCGGGACTGAGCGGCAAGTGGCTGCAGGCCTATGTCGGCGTCGGGCCGGGCTCTGATCACGAGTCGTCGACTGCCGCCGAGATGGTGGAAAAGCTGCGCGCTGGCATGGTCGTCTTGATCCGCGAGGCGACGGCGGCCAAAAACCTGCATGCGCTGCTGCCCGCCGTCACCCCGCAGAACAGCCGCCGCTGCGCCTTTTGTACCGACGACCGCCACCCCGACGGCCTGCTCGACGAGGGCCACATCGATCACCTGTTGCGCGTGGCCGTTGCAGCGGGACTCGATCCGGTCACAGCCATTCAGATGGCGACGCTCAATCCGGCGGAGTGGTTTCGCCTGCGCGACCGCGGGGCCGTTGCGCCCGGCAAAGTAGCCGATCTGGTCATCCTGCCCGACCTGCGGGAATTTGCGCCGGAGATGGTCTTTGCTGGCGGGCGGCTGGTGGCCCGCCAGGGAGAGCCGCTCGGCGAGTGGCCCGATCCTGCCGTCGACGATGCAGCCCTGCGCGCCACAGTGCGCGTCGATTGGGAGGGGCTGCGCCTGGCCATCGCCGCGCCCGACCCGGCGGCGGATTCGGTTGCCGTGCGCGTCATTGGCGTTGTGCCCGACCAGGTGGTGACCGAGAGCCTGGTCGCCGAGGTGCCGGTGCGCGGCGGCCAGGCTGTGGCCGACGTGGAGCGGGACATTCTCAAGATCGCCGTTATCGAGCGCCACCGCCGGACGGGCAACGTCGGCCTGGGCTTTATCCGCGGGCTGGGCCTGCGGCGCGGCGCGCTGGCCGGCAGCGTCGGCCACGACGCACACAATCTGACCGTCGCTGGCTGCGATGACCGCTCGATGATGACCGCCGCCCGCGCCGTGGGCGAGCTGGGCGGCGGGCTGGTCGCTGCGGCGGGCGAGGAGGTGCTGGCCTCTGTGCCGCTGCCCATCGGCGGCCTGATGTCCGATCAGCCGCTGGAGGTCGTGCGCCGTCAGATGGACGCCCTGCTCGACGCCGCGCACGCGCTCGGCTCCCCTCTGCACGACCCTTTCATGACGCTGGGGTTCATGGCCCTGGAGGTCATCCCCTCACTCAAGCTGACCGATCAGGGGTTGGTGGACGTGGAGCGGTTTGGGTTTGTGCCGTTGTTCGTTGATCGCTGATCGCATATCGCCGATCGCGTATCGCGTATCGTGTCTGGAGACAGGTATGGAACTTGGGGAGCTGGTTGGGTATCTGGATGGCTATTTGCGCGTTGGGGAGATTGCCGACTCGTCACAGAACGGCCTGCAGGTAGAGGGGCCGGGCCAGGTGAGGCGGGTGGCCTTTGCCGTCGACGCCTGCCAGGCGGCGTTCGATCAGGCAGTCGATGCGGGGGCGCAACTGCTGGTTGTCCACCACGGCCTCTTTTGGAGCAAGCCGTACCGCCTGATCGGCCCCGCTTTCCGCCGCATCCGCACGCTTATGGAGGGCGGCTGCGCGCTCTACGCTGCCCATCTGCCGTTGGACCTCCATCCCGAAGTGGGGAACAATGCGGAGATGGCGCGTCTCCTGGGCCTGGAGCGCCTGCGCCCCTTTGGCAGGTACGAGGGGATCGACATTGGCTATGCGGGCGAGCTGGATCCACCTCTCGACATGCCGGCCCTGGTCGGGCGGCTGGTGAGGGCGCTGGGAACGCCGCCGGTGCGCATATTGACCGCCGGGCCGGAGCGGGCTGCTCGCGTGGGCTGTGTCTCCGGCTTTGCGGCGGATATGGTCGACCAGGCGGAGATGGCGGGTTGCGATACGTTCATCACCGGCGAGGCCAGCCATTCGTACTTTCACCAGGCAGCCGAGCGTGGCCTCAATGTGATCTTTGCCGGTCACTATGCCACCGAGACGCTGGGGGTCAAAGCATTGGCTCGCCATCTGGAGGCCCGCTTCGACCTGGAAACGGTCTTCCTGGATGTCCCAACGGGACTGTAGGCTTTCGGTCAGAAGGAGGTGATGTGTATCGAGAAGGGTCAGGGTTGTAGCCGCTTCTGAACCATCTTATCTATCAGGAGGGGAAGAATGTCCAAGCGATTTGCTATCGCGTCGATTGTGGTCATTTTCGTTCTTGTGCTCACGGCCTGCGCGCCGGCAACGCCTGCGCCGGCGGAAGAATTCGTCTTTGGCGTGATCCTGGTCGGGCCGTACAACGATCATGGCTGGAGCGAGGCACACTATACCGCAGCCCAGTACGTCGTTGAAAACCTGCCCAACACCCGCTTCATCTATCTGGACAAGCTCAACCCGGCTGACCGGCCAGAGACGACGCTGGAACAGGCGGTGGACGACATGGTGGCTCAGGGCGCGCGCATGATCTTTACCACCTCGGACGACTTTAAAGAGGACACCGATCGCGCCGCGCGCAAGTACCCCGACGTGGTCTTTATCCACATCTCGGGCGACCATGTGCTGACCGGGCAGGCTCCTTCCAACGTCGACAACTATATGGGCAAGATGGAGTATGGCAAGATGATTGCCGGCTGCGCGGCTGCGCTGGCGACCGAAACCGGCACCATCGGCTATGTCGGCCCGCTGATCAACGAAGAGACGCGCCGCCTGGCCTCTTCGGTCTATCTGGGCGCGCGCTACTGCTATGAGCACTTTCGCGGGCAGGACCCTGACGACCTGCGCATGATCGTCACCTGGATCGGCTTCTGGTTCAATATCCCTGGCGTCACGCTCGACCCCACCGAGGTCTCGAACGACCTGATCAACGAGGGGGCCGATGTGCTGATTTCGGGCATTGACACCACCGAGGCCATTGTCGTTGCCGGGCAGCGCGCGGGCCGTGGCGAGCGCGTCTTTGCCATCCCCTACGACTATGAGGGCGCCTGCGCCGAAGCGCCCCAGATCTGCCTGGGGGTGCCCTACTTCAACTGGGGGCCGGGTTACCTGGAGCGCGTCCAGGCTGTGCGCGATGGCACCTGGCAGCCGCGCTTCACCTGGGCGCCGCCCGACTGGAATGACATCAACAACCGCGACACCAGCGCGGTCGGCTTTGAGCGGGGCCCGGCGCTCACCCCTGAGTGGTCTGCCCAGCTCGACCAGTTCATCGCTGGCCTGGCCAATGGCTCGATCAACCTCTTCGTCGGGCCGCTCAACTACCAGGACGGCACGCCCTTCCTGGGCCCTGGCGAGGTTGCAACCGACGAGCAAATCTGGTACATGCAGCAGTTGCTGGAGGGCATGGAAGGCCCCAGCCAGTAGAACGAGCGGAGGCGCCGGGTCGTGAGGTGCGCCCGGCGCCTCCTTCTATGGCAGGCTGATGAAAGTCGAACTGATCGATATCCACAAATACTTTGGCCCTGTCCGCGCCAACGATGGCGTTTCCGTGACCATCGAGGCGGGCAGCATCCACGGCCTGTTGGGAGAGAACGGCGCCGGCAAGACGACGCTGATGAAGTGCCTGTCGGGCTACCAGGCGCCTGACCGTGGCATTATCAAGGTCGATGGGCGGACGGTCGCTTTCTCGTCGCCAGCGGAGGCGATTGCCGCCGGGATAGGGATGCTCCACCAGGACCCGCTCGATTTCCCCTACCTGCGCATCCTGGACAATTTCCTGCTGGCTTTCGATCGCCGTTTCGTCCCCCGGCGGCGAGAAGGGCGGGCGATGCTCCGTTCGCTGGGCGAGCGCTACCATTTCGACCTGGATCCCGACGCCGAGGTGTCCAGCCTGACCATCGGCGAGCGGCAGCAGCTCGAAATCCTGCGCCTGCTGGCCCTGGGCGCCCGCGTCCTTATCCTGGATGAGCCCACGACAGGCATCTCGACGCCGCAAAAGGTGCAGCTCTTCGAGACCCTGCGCCGCCTGGCGAAAGAGGAAGGCTGCGCTGTCATCTTTGTCTCGCACAAGCTGGAAGAGGTCGAAGAGCTGTGCGACCGCGTTACGGTGCTGCGCCAGGGCCGCGTCACCGGCCAGGCCGAGATGCCCTGCCCGCTGAGCCAGCTCGTCGAGATGATGTTCGGGCGCAGCCTGCCGCCGCTGGAGCGTCCGCCGGTCGAACGGGGGCCGGTCGTGCTGGCGCTGCAGAACGTCACCATCCCCTCTTACCGTCTGACCGTGGAGGGCGTCAGCCTGCAGGTTCACGCTGGCGAAGTGGTGGGGCTGGCCGGGCTGGAGGGGAGCGGACAGCAGCTCTTTATGCGCGCCTGCGCTGGCCTGGAGCGGGTGACCGCCGGTTCGATTGATATCGATGGCGTGCCGATGGCCCACGCCCCTTACCGGCGCTTTCTCGACCGCGGCGTGGCCTATGTGCCGGCCAACCGTCTGGAAGAAGGACTGATCCGCGGCCTGACGCTGACGGAGCATGTTGCCCTGGTCGACCGCAAAGGGCCCTTTTTCATCGACTGGGCAGCGGCGCGGGAGGATGCCAGCCGGCGCATCGAGCGGTTCAATGTCGTCGGGCGGCCCGAAAGCATCGTCGAGGCGCTCTCCGGCGGCAATCAGCAGCGCGCCCTGTTGGCTCTGTTGCCGCCCAATCTGCGTCTGCTGCTGTTGGAGCATCCAACCCGCGGGCTGGACGTCGAATCGACGCAGTGGATCTGGCAGCAGCTCCTGGCGCGGCGCGAGCAGGGCACGGCGATCCTCTTTACCTCAGCCGACCTGGACGAGATTCTGACCTATGCTGATCGCATTGTCGTCTTTTTCGGTGGGCGCATGTCGGCGCC
>DAOTYD010000258.1:0-1667 GCA_034435295.1 Anaerolineae bacterium
TGCTCAACCTGCAGGACCTGGAACACACGGCGCAGTTGATGGGCGCAGCGCTGGCCCGCATGACGCGACAAACGTTGGGCTGAACCGGCGTCGCGGGCGCCCGCCCAGGCAGACAACCGAGCAGCCCCTGCCGAGGAGGATAGCGTGAACGAGCTGATCCGTAAACTGGTGGAGACCTACGGCCCGTCCGGCTTCGAGGATCGCATTCGCCAGACCCTTCGCGCTGAGGTCGAAAGCCTGGCCGACGAGGTGCAGGTGACGCCTCTGGGGAGCCTGGTAGCGGTGCGACGGGGCAGTGGCGGCGGGCGTCGCATCATGCTGGCTGCCCACATGGATGAAATTGGGGTCATGATCACCCATGTGGACGAAAAGGGGTTCCTGCGCTTCGCTACTATCGGTGGCGTATCGCCGATGACCTGCCTGGGGGCGCGGGTGGAGTTCGAGAGCAACGTGGTGGGCGTCATCGGGATCGAGAAATGGGAGGATCGCTCCAAGGCGCCCGATTTCCGGAAGCTGTACATCGATGTGGGTGCGACAGGACGGGCAGACTGCCCCGTGCGCGTGGGCGATGCGGCTGTCTTCTGTCGCCCCTTCGTGGCCCAGGGCCGGCGGCTGATCGCCAAAGCGATGGATGACCGTATCGGCTGCGCCGTGCTGGTCGAGACCCTGCGTCGGCTCGACGACACGCCGCACGAGGTCCACTTTGTCTTCAGCGTCCAGGAAGAGACGACCCTATCTGGGGCGTGGACGGCGGCCTACAGCATTGAGCCGGCGCTGGCGATAGCGGTGGACGTGACGACGACGGGGGACACGCCGGAGTGCGAGCCGATGGCGGTCGAGCTGGGCCAGGGGCCGGCGGTGAAGGTGCAGGACGGCGGCATGGTCGCCCATCCGTTGGTGCGGGACCTGTTGGTGCGGGCGGCGGAGAAGGCCGGGGTGGCGCATCAGATGGAGGTCCTCCAGGGCGGCACCACCGACGCGGCGGTGATGCAACTGGCGCGGGCCGGTGTGCCCTCCGGTTGCCTCTCCATCCCCTGCCGCTACGTCCATACCCCCAGTGAGATGGTCGATGAGCAGGATGTGGAGGGAGCGGTGCAGGTCATAGTTCAAGCGACGAAAATGGCCTGAGTCGGCCTCTCCCCACCTCAGCGCTACCCGGCCTCCGCCCAACGGGCGGGGGCCGCGCTGTTTGAGCGGCCCTGACCAACGGGCTGCTTCCCTACCTGGTCAAACTGTGGTATAAGTGCGCCCGTCGGTTGCACCTGGCCCATCGAAACATCAACGTTGTCTGCTGAGGTGCGCTTATGACCCTTGTCTATTTGGCTGCCGCGTGGCTGGCCGGTATTGTGCTATCTCAGGCCATCCTTCCTCCCTGGCAAGCCCTTTTGCTCCTTGGCCTGGTTGGTCTGCTGGGACTGATCGGCGGACCGGGCTCCCGTCGTGCTCGCCTGCTCTGCGCCTGTGCTGTGGCCCTGTCTCTAGGCGCGGGCCGGTTGCTGCTGGCCCAACCGCGCTTCGCGGCCTCCTCGCTGGCGAACTACAACGACGTGGGCCTGGTGGTGCTGGAGGGGGTCGTCGTGGGCGAGCCGGACGAGCGGGAGGCGGCGACCTATCTGCGCCTGCGGGCGGAACGGCTGACCCTGCCCGACGGCGGGGAGGTGGGGGTG
>DAOTYD010000259.1:0-4980 GCA_034435295.1 Anaerolineae bacterium
GCTTGGGCACGGTCGCCTCGGCGTAGGCAAAGAGCATCTTGGCCCCGTGGCGGATGATGCCGCCGTGCTCCTGGGCCACGCCGGGCAGGAAACCGGGCGTGTCGGCAAAGGTGACCAGGGGGATGTTGAAGGCATCGCAGAAGCGGATAAAGCGCGCCCCCTTGTCCGCCGCGTCGATGTCGAGCACGCCGGCCAGCACCAGCGGCTGCTGCGCCACCACGCCGGCGACATGGCCGCCCAGGCGCGCCAGCCCGACGATCAGGTTGGGGGCAAAGCCCGCCTGCACTTCCAGCAGTTCGCCGCCGTCGAACACCCGCGCGATGACCTGGCGCATGTCATAGCCCAGCGCCGGGTCCGGCGGCACCAACCGGTCGAGCTCCTCATCGCTGCGATCGACGGGGTCGGCAGGCGGGACGTAGGGCGGGTCCTCGGCATTGTTGGACGGCAAGTAGGAGAGCAGGCGCCGCACCAGCGCCAGCCCTTCGGCGTCCTCGGCGGCGACAAAGTGGGCCACGCCGCTGACGCGGTGGTGCACATCCGCCCCGCCCAGCGCCTCGGCGCTGATCTCTTCGTGGGTCACGGCGCGGACGACGTCGGGGCCGGTGATAAACATCTGCGCCGTCCCCTCGATCATGACGGTAAAGTCGGTGATGGCCGGCGAATAGACCGCCCCGCCAGCGCAGGGCCCCATGATGACCGAAATCTGAGGGATCACGCCCGAAGCCAGGGTGTTGCGATAAAAGATCTCGCCATAGGCAGCCAGGGCATCGACACCCTCCTGGATGCGCGCGCCGCCCGAGTCGTTCAGGCCGATCACCGGCGCGCCGTTCTCCAGCGCCAGGTCGAGCACCTTGCAGATCTTGCGCCCATGCGCCTCGCCGACCGAGCCGCCCAGCACGGTAAAGTCCTGGGCAAAGACATAGACCAGCCGCCCGTCGATGCAGCCCCAGCCGGTGACCACGCCATCGCCCGGCGGGCGGCTCTTGTCCATGCCGAACTCGGTGGCGCGGTGGGCCACGAAAGCGTCCAGCTCGAAAAAAGAGCCGGGGTCGAGCAGCGCGTCCAGCCGCTCGCGCGCGGTCATTTTGCCGCGCTCGTGCTGGCGGGCAATGCGCTCGGGGCCGCCGCCCGCGCGGGCGGCGGCCTCCATCTCTTCCAGCCGCGCCAGGGCGTCCTGGGCCATCATCTGGACTCCGGCGCCTCGCGCACAAACAGCGCCATCACCCGCCGCCACAGCCGCCGCAGCCGCGAGCGCAGCCAGGCCAGCGGGTAGACCAGCCGCCACAGCGTGCGCCGCCAGCGCGGCAGCGGCAGCGGCTGCGGGCGCGTCCAGCGCAGGGCAACTGCCCCCCACGTCAGCCCGGCGCCAAAGCCCACGCAGACGACCAGGTCGCCGGGGTCGATCTGCCCGTTCTCCGCCGCCTCGCTCAGGGCGATGGGGATCGAGGCCGACGAGGTGTTGCCATAGCGGTCGAGGTTGGTATAGACGCGCCCGGCGGGCAGGCCCAGCGCGCGGACCGCCGCCTCGATGATGCGCTGGTTGGCCTGGTGGGGAATCAGCAGGTCGATGGCCTCCAGCGGCAGGCCGGCCTGCTGCATGACCTGCTGCGTGGCAAGGGGCACGACGCGCACGGCAAAGCGAAAGACCTCCCGCCCTTTCATGTGGATAAAGTGCAGGCGCTCGGCGACGGTTTTGTGGCTGGCCGGCAGGCGGCTGCCCCCCGCCGGCAGTTCCAGCAGCTCGCCGCCGGAGCCGTCGGCGCCGAGGACAGAGGCCAGCACTCCACCCTCGTTCTCCCCGGCGCGCAGGACGACCGCTCCCGCGCCGTCGCCAAAAAGGACGCACGTCTCGCGGGCCGTCCAGTCGGTGATGCGGGAGAGGGTCTCGGCGCCGATCACCAGCGCCGTGCGGTAGACACCCGCCCGCAGCAGGTGGGCGGCGATAGCCAGGCCATAGATGAAGCCGGTGCAGCCAGCCGAGAGGTCAAAGGCTGCAGCGCGGCTGGCGCCCAGCGCGTCCTGCACCAGACAGGCGGTCGCCGGGAAGAGCTGGTCCGGGGTGACGGTGGCGACGATGATCAGGTCGAGCTGCGCTGGTTTGAGGCCGGCCACTTCCAGCGCCTGGCGCGCCGCCGCGATCGACATTGTCGCCGTCGTCTCGTCATCGGCGGCCAGCCGCCGCTCGCGGATGCCCGACCGTTCGCGGATCCACTCGTCGCTGGTGTCGACCATGCGCGCCAGGTCGTCGTTGGTCAGCACGCGCGCCGGCACATATTTGCCCCAGCCGACGATGTGGGCGTAGCTGCTCACGGCCTCTCCTCCCAGCGGCGGAAGAGCAGGCAGCCGTTGTGCCCGCCGAAACCGAACGAGTTGGAAAGGACGACGCGCGGGTTCAACTGCCGCGCCTGGTTGGGGACGTAATCCAGGTCGCAGGCCGGGTCGGGATGCTCATAGTTGATGGTCGGGTGCACCCAGCCGGTCTCGATCGTCTTGACACAGGCAACAGCCTCAACAGCTCCGGCGGCGCCCATCAGGTGGCCAATCATCGACTTGGTCGAGCTGACCGCCAGGCGGTCGGCGTGGGCGCCAAAGACGGCGCGAATGGCTGTCGTCTCGATGCGGTCGTTGAGCGGCGTGCTGGTGCCGTGGGCGTTGATATAGTCCACCTCCTGGGGGGCCAGGCCGGCGTCGTCCAGGGCGCGCTGCATGGCCAGGGCCGCGCCTGCTCCGTTCTCATCCGGGGCGGTGATGTGGAACGCGTCCGCCGAGGCGCCCTGGCCGATCAACTCGCAATAGATGCGCGCGCCGCGCGCCTGGGCGTGTTCCAGGCTCTCCAGCACCAGGACGCCGCAGCCCTCGCTGATGACAAAGCCGTCGCGCTCGGCGTCGAAGGGGCGGCTGGCGCGCTGTGGCTCGTCGTTGCGGCGGGAGAGCGCCCCCGCGTTGCTCAGCGCCGCCAGTGCCAGAGGATGGGTCGCCGCCTCGCTGCTGCCGGCGATCATGGCATCGGCCTGCCCATAGCGGATGATGTCCATTGCTGTGGCAATGGCATGCGTGCCGCTGGCGCAGGCCGAGACGACGGCAAAGTTGGGACCCCTAAAGCCGTAGGTGATGGACACCACGCCAGCGGCTGCATTGGGCATGATGATGGGCGTGAGGAAGGGGGTCACCCGATGCGGCCCAGCCTCCTTGAAAACGTCATAGTTTTCGAGCAGGGTAAAGATCTCGCCAATGCCGGTGCCGATGAGGACACCGACGCGGCTGCGGTCCACCGCTGCCTGGTCCAGGCCAGCGTCGTCGATGGCCTGGCGGGCAGCCTCCAGCGCAAAGAGAGTGAAACGGCCGTTGCGCCGGGCGACGCGCCGATCGAAGAGGGCGACCGGATCGAATCCCTTGACCTCAGCGGCGATCTGCACTTCCAACCCGCTGGGGTCGAACGAGGCGATGCGATCCACGCCGCTGCGCCCCGCCAGCAGCCCTTCCCAATACGAGGGCACATCGTTGCCTAACGGCGTAACTGCCCCCAGTCCGGTGACGACAACTCGTTTTTTCATTGCGCCTCCTTGCAGCAAAACTCTTGATAGAGTAACACCGTAGACGGCCAAAGGTGTCACATCCCCCTACCATGCCGCAGGTCAGAAAGTGGCGGGCAAGCGGGCAGGCAGCTCATTGCGGCGCACTCCGATGCAGAGATTGCGCCCAAACCTGCGGGAGGGCAGGTAATCTTTCTCCCAGTTGACCATATAGGCCGAATAGGGTACACTTCCGGCTGGGAGGAAGAGCGATGAAACGAGCCATTTGCGCGCTGGTTTTGCTGGCTGTGGCGGCGGCGATCGCCGTGCTGGTTGCTGCCGCGCCACGAGCCGGCATCATCGTGTTGGAACATGCCGCAGTGAGCCACTTTCCCGACGACCTGACTTTTCGCCTGCGCGTGCGCAGCGACGGCGGCAACATCACCTCCGCCGTCCTGCACCTGCAGACCGGCTGGCAGGAGGCCACGCGACCCCTGCCGCTGCAGCCATTCACCCCCGCCCCCGAGGTGGAGCTGAACGGCGTCTGGAACACCGCTGGCGAGACCATCCCCCCTTTTATCGAGATCACCTACTACTGGGAAGTGAGAAACAGCAGCGGGCAGACCATCCGCACCGAGCCGGCCACCATCGAGTATGTCGACGCCACGCACGACTGGCAACGCCGCCAGGCGGAACACGTCATTGTCTACTGGTACGGGCAGGATGAAACTTTTGGCGAGGCGATCTTTACGGCGGCGCAGGAGAGCTATGACCACGTCGCCCGCATCACCGGCGTCACCACCGAGCGGCCGATCCGCGTCGTCATCTATGCCAGCCAGCGCGATTTCTGCGCCTTTTACGCGCCCAACACCTGCGAGGGCTGGATCGGCGGGCAGACTTTTGGCGACCTGGGCATCACGGTGCAATGGGGCAGCGACCTCGATTGGTTCGCCTACGACGTCGTGCCCCATGAGATGGCCCACGTCTTTTATGACGACATGGGCGTCAGCACCTGGAGCCCCACCTGGTTCAACGAGGGCATCGCCGTCTACAACGAGCGGCACGACCACAGCGAAGAAATGGAGCTGGTGCTGGCGGCAGCCGAGGCGGGGGAGCTGCGCCCCCTGGCTGTCATGACGCGCGGCGGCGGCGTCGCCGAGGGCAATGTCAGGCTGTGGTACGCCATCGCCTACAGCGTCGTGGCCTATATTGCCGACGAATATGGCGAGGACACACTGGGCGAGCTGATCGGCCTGCTCGGCAACGCCACCCCCTTCGACCAGGCGCTGACCCAGGCAACGGGGCTGGACATGGCCGGGCTGGAGATGGGCTGGCGCGCCTGGCTCGGCTACCCCATCGACGCGGTGCCCACGCCCATCGTCCTGCCGACCATGGCCGTCACCCCGCTGAGCCTGCCGACCGCGCCGCGCGGCCAGCCGGCAGCGACGCGGACGCCGCAGCCCACCCC
>DAOTYD010000260.1:0-17534 GCA_034435295.1 Anaerolineae bacterium
GCCTCACCCCAGACGTTGCGCTGTAGCCGATGCCCGGCAGGAAGAGAGTGTACTCCTCTGGCGGCAGCGTGGGCGTGGGCGAAAGGGGTGAGGCAGGGGGCAAAGCCTGGCACGCTGTCAGAGCCAGGATCAGGGCAAGCCATAGACAGGTTTTTTTGCTCACCTTCTGTGGCCTCGGCGAACTGCCTACCCTCCCGCAGGTTTGGGCGCACCGCCTACCTCACCGCCGCCCGCGCGTCGACGGCCACCACCCCTGCCGACGAGACGATCAGCGGGTTGATGTCGATCTCGGCCAGGCGGGGGTTTTCGGCCAGCAGCCGTGAGAGGGCCAGCAGCGCGTCGACCAGCGCCGCGCGGTCGACGGGCGGCTGGCCGCGCGCGCCGGCCAGCAGGCGGCTGGCGCGCACCTCAGCGATCATCGCCTCGGCGTCGGCGCGGCTGAGCGGGGCGACGCGGAAAGCGACGTCGTCAAAGAGCTCGACATAGACGCCGCCCAGCCCGAACATCACCACCGGCCCAAAGCTGGGGTCGCGCTTGCCGCCCAGGATCACCTCCACGCCGCCCGCGGCCATGCGCTGCACCAGCAGCCCGCTGCCGGGCAGACGCTCCAGCATGGCCGTGGCTTCCCGCCGCAGCGTCGCAGCGTCGCTCAGTCCCAGCACAACCCCGCCCAGGTCGGACTTGTGGCCGGCAGCGAGGGTCTTGAGGACAACCGGATAGCCCAGCCGTTCGGCGGCCTGCACGGCGCCGTCGGCGTCGGCAGCGACCTGCCAGGGAGCGGTGTGGATGCCGCAGGCCTGGCAGAGCGCCAGCGCCCGGTCGAGCGGGAGCGGGCCGGCCTCTTCGAGCAGGTGGGCCACGGCGGCGGACGGCTCGCCGACCGGATGGGGCAGCGATGCGCCGCGCGCGGCGCGCCAGCGGGCATAGTCCCGCGACGCCGCCAGCCCGCGCAGCGCGTCTTCGATGTCGGCAAAGACCGGCAACTCGATCTCGCGCTGGATCGCCCGCGCCGCTTCGCCCTGGGCGTAGGCGCAAAAGGCCACCGGCCGGCCGGTCGCGCGGACGATCTCCTGCACCCGCCGCCCCAGGCGGTGGGCGCCCTCGGCCTCGGCCAGGCTGTAGGCGTTGATCAGCAGCACCGCGTCCGGCTGCAACGCCTGCAGGCACGACTCGACAATCCGCGCGTAGAGGTCAAAGTCAAAGACTGTCCCCAGGTCGATGGGGTTGGCCAGGTCGATCACGTCGGCGCGGAAGCTGGCGCGCACGGCGCGGGCCAGGTCGTCGGGGATCGGCGGCAGGCGGAAGCCGTACCGCTCGGCGGCGTCGGCGGCGATGACGGCGTGCCCGCCGGAACGGGAGATGATCACCAGCTCATCCCCCTGCACCGGCGGGAGGGCCATCCCCTGAGCGACCGCTGCCGCGTCACGAAAGTCCTCGGCCCGCAGGATGCCCGCCTGGCGAAAGGCCGCGCTGACGATGCGGTCGTCGTCGGCCAGCGCCGCGGTGTGGGAAAAGGCAATGCGCTGGCTGGCCTGCCCGCGATTGGCCTTGTGGATGATGACCGGCTTGTCGGCGGCGCGGGCCAGCTCCATCAACTGCCGCCCGTCGTCGACCGATTCCAGGTAGAGCAGCACCATCCCCGTGCCCTCATCGGCGAGCAGATAGCGCAGGTAATCGACCTCGTCCAGGTCAGCCTTGTTGCCGATGCTGATCACCTTGTTGACGCCGACGCCGGCCGCCGGCAGGCGGTCGAGGTAGGTGATCGAGACGCCGCCGCTCTGGGCGATGACCGAAGCCGGGCCCAGGCGGAGCGTGGCCGGCGAGACGGTGGGGAAGGGCAGGCAAAGGCCGATTTCCAGGTTGATCACGCTGATGCAGTTGGGGCCGACAAAGCGGATGCCCCAGCGGCGGGCGGTTTCCACCACCTGCTCCTCCAGGCGGCGGCCGGAGGCGGAGAACTCGGCAAAGCCGCCGGACTCGATCACCAGGTGGCGGATGCCCTTGCGCCCGCAGCCCTCGACCAGGTCCGGCACGAGCTCAGCGGGGGTGAGGATCACCCCCAGGTCGATGCCGTCGGGCAGCTCGTCGAGCGAGGGCACGATGTCGACGTCATAGACGCGCCCGCGCTGGCGGCCCACGGCGTAGAGGTCGCCCCGGTAGCCAAAGGCGCGCAGATTGGCCAGGATGTTGCGCGCCAGGTTGGTCGGTTTCTCCGAGACGCCGATGACGACGAGGCTGGAAGGGTAAAAGATGGGTTTCAGGTTTGGGGGTTCCAAGTTTCAAGTCCTGTTCGGCAATGTGCTCTGGCCTTTGGGGGCCAACTGCTGGAGCTTGAGTTCGGCCTGGTCGAGCTGGCGGGCGCAGTGGGCAGCCAGCGCCTGGCCGCGCTCGTAGAGGGCCAGGCTCTCTTCCAGCGAGAGGCCGCCGCCCTCCAGCTTGCGGACAGTCTCTTCCAGTTCGGCAAAAGATTCCTCAAAGGTCAGTTCTTCGATCGCTTTCATGGCGACTATCCCAGGCGCGGTTTGGCCAGAATCTCGTGCACGCGCAGGTCGAAGAAGGACGCGGCGTTGGCGGGGGAGAGGACCAGGGCGGTGTCGGCGCCGCGGTCGGTGCCGGCGATGGCGATGCACGGCTCGCCCACGCGCACCAGCCCGCTGTCGGCGGCCATGAGGGCAATTTCCAGGCAGACTTTGGTGCCCTGTCCGAACAGGCGCAGGGTATGGGCGATGATCTCGTCGAGCTGGTAGGTGTTGAGGTGTCGGCGCACGGCGCGGTTGACGCCGCCAAAGGCGTGCTGGCAGGTGAGGATGCGTCCGCCGAGGGCTTCGATGGCGGCGCGGTGCTCATCCTCCAGCTCCTGCGTGTTGGGCCCGGCAAAGCCGGCGACGTGGGTGACCACCACGACGTTGCGCCCCCGGAAGAGCTGGGCCGCGCGGACGCCGGTGGCGCCGGTCGTGCTGGCAACCAGGATGGTCGAAATGGACAACTGTTCGGCGCGCTGGCGGGCTACTTCCAGCGTGCGTTCGGTGTTGTGCGGGCCGGGCCGCTCGAAATAGACGGTGGGAAACGACAACTCGCTCATAGGACTGCATCTCCTTCTGCCGGTTTGGACGCACAGGCAGTATACAACATCTCTGGCCTTTGCTCAAGTGTAGCTGTCTTATCGCGTATCGCGTATCGCGTATCGCTGATCGTGTATCGCTGATCGCGTATCGCAGGCGCTGGGACATTTGTGTCTCCTGGGAGCGCGGGCGTCCCCGCCCGCTGGCAGCCCCTTGCTCGGCGGGGGTCACAGACCCCATAGGCATCAAGCTAATCTTTTGGGACTGCTTCAAAAGCTCCCAGCCGGTCTGCGACCGGCGTCGTCGGCCTGAACACGTCGTCTCAGGCGGCCAGACGGGGGTCGCAGACCCCCTGCAAGCGAAGAAATGGGCCCGTCTGGCGTACCCTCACATCCATTGGCGCACCAAACATCGCCTGGCTTGATGCGTATGGTCACAGACCCCCGCCGAGCAATGGGGTGCCCCACGTCGGCGTTTTGCTTCGAACACCCGCGAACAGCCTGCCTTGACGGAGCGCTTGCCTCTGTTATAATAGGCCCTGTTCACGGGGCGGTCCGCCTGGAGGCCGCCCGTTTCTGTGAGGCTTGAGGATGTGGGAAAAACTACAGGGGATTGAGGAACGCTATCAGGAACTGACCAGGCAGATGGCCGACCCGGCGCTGGCTAACGACCACGTCAGGCTGACCGAACTGGCGCAGGAGCACAGCGAGCTGGAAGAGCTCGTCTCGCTCTACCGCGAGCATCAGAACAGCCAGCGGGAGCTGGAAGAGGCCAGGCTGCTGCTGGACGAGGACGATCCTGAAATGCGCGCGCTGGCCGAGCAGGAGATCGAGCGCCTGGAAGCCCGCCTGGAGGCGATGGAGCACAAGCTGCGCAAGCTCCTGCTGCCTGCCGACCCGCGGGACAAGCGCAACGTGATCATGGAAATCCGCGCTGGCGCTGGCGGCGACGAGGCAGGGTTGTTCGCCGCCGACCTCTATCGTATGTACACCCGCTACGCGGAGCGGCAAGGCTGGGAAACCGACCTCGTCAGCGCCAACGCCACCGGCATCGGCGGCTTCAAAGAGGTCATTTTCGAGATCCGCGGCCACGGCGCCTACTCCCGCCTCAAGTACGAGAGCGGCGTCCACCGCGTCCAGCGGGTGCCGATCACCGAGTCTTCGGGACGCATCCATACCTCGACCGCCACAGTCGCCGTGATGCCGGAGGTGGACGAGGTCGAGGTCGAGATCGACCCCAAGGATCTGGAGATCGAGGCCTATGGCTCTTCGGGGCCGGGCGGACAGCACATGCAGAAGAACGCCACGGCCATCCGCATCGTCCACAAGCCTACCGGCATGGTCGTCTCGTGCGAGTCGGAGCGCTCCCAGAGCCAGAATCGCCTGCGCGCCCTGGCCGTGCTGCGGGCGCGCCTCTACGAGCAGGAACGGCAAAAGCAGGAAGAAGAGATCGCCGCGCAGCGGCGCTCGCAGGTCGGCACGGGCGAGCGCAGTGAAAAGATCCGCACGTACAACTTTCCGCAGAACCGCGTGACCGATCACCGCATCGGCCTGACCGTTCACCGCCTGCCCGACATCCTCGACGGCGACATCGACGCGTTCATCGAAGAACTGATTGCTCACGAGCAGGCCGAGATGCTGGCCGAGACGCTGGAACAGTGAGAGAGGGGCAACAGAGATGAACGTCGGCGATGCCTTGCAGGAAGGGACGGCCTACCTGCGTCTCGTCACCGACACGCCACGCCTGGAGGCGGAGCTGTTGCTGTCGAACGTCATCGGCCTGTCCCGCGCTTCTCTGCTGGCGCATCCCGACCAGCTTCTTACCCTCCCCCACCGCACAGCCTATCTGTCCCTTTTGCACAGCCGGGCTTCTGGCTATCCCCTGCCCTATCTGATCAGGCACATCGAGTTCTACGGCCTCGAGTTTGCCGTGACGCCCGATGTACTGATCCCGCGCCCGGAGACCGAGACATTGGTCGATCTGGCGCGCCAGTTCCAGCCGCGCCGGATTGTAGACGTGGGGACGGGCAGCGGCTGCATAGCGGTCGCCCTGGCGGTGCATCTGCCCCAGGCGCGGGTCTTTGCCACCGACATTTCGGCGTCGGCGCTGCGCGTCGCCGCCGCCAACGCCCACCGTCATGGGGTGCGGGAGCGGGTACACCTGGTCTGCGCCGACCTGGCGACGCCCTTCGCCGGCCCTGTCGACCTGGTCGTCTCGAACCCGCCCTACGTGGCCGGACATGAGTGGCTGTCCCTGCCCGTTTCGGTGTGGCACGAGCCACGCCTGGCGCTCGACGGCGGCGCAGATGGTCTGGAGGTCGTGCGACGGCTCCTCTTCACCGCGCCGCGCATCCTACGCCCCGGCGGGACGCTGCTGGTCGAGATCGGCGCGGCCCAGGGTCAGGCCGCTACCGCCCTGGCCCGCGCCCTCGTCGCAGGCGGCCGCGTCGTCATTCATCCCGACCTGGCCGGCCGGGATCGCATCCTGGAACTGACCCTTGACGCTCCCCCGTGAGGCCTGAGCAATGAGCAAATTGTCGACCGTCGTCGTCCGCCTCGGCGAAAAAGGTGTCATTGAGCAGGCAGTGGCTGTGCTGCGGGCCGGAGGACTGGTTGCCTTTCCCACCGACACGGTCTACGGGCTGGGGAGTTTGCCCTCCAAACCGGATGCCATTGCCCGCATCTACCAGGCCAAAGGGCGCAACGCCAGCAATCCCATCGCCCTCTTGCTCGCGGATGTCGAGAACGTCCAGCGCTTTGCCGAACTGCCCGCCGCGGCGTACCCCCTGGTGCGCCGCTTCTGGCCGGGCGGCCTCACCCTGGTCCTGCTCAAAACGGCGGCGGTTATAGACAGGATTAGCGCAGGTCCCACCGTCGGAGTGCGCATACCCGACCTGGCCTTTGCCCGCGACCTGATCCGCGCCGCGGGAGGGGCACTGGCAGTGACCAGCGCCAATCTCTCTGGCGAGCCGGCGGCTTTTACCGCCCAGGAGGTGCTGGAACAGTTGGACGGACAGATCGAGTTGCTGATCGACGGCGGACGCTGCGCTGGCGGCATCCCCTCCACAGTCCTCGACTGCACCGTCTGGCCGCCGGTTGTCCTGCGCCACGGCGCTGTCCCCGAGTCGGCTATCCGCGAGCTGCTGGCTGCCCATGCCCATTCCAAAGAAACGTAGGACAACCGCTCGCAGTTGTCCTGCGAATTTGGGACACATCAGGAGAAAGAGATTGAGCGATCAACGTGGATTTACCCTCTGGTTCACCGGCCTTTCCGGTTCAGGCAAGACGGCTATAGCCAAAGAAGTGGAGAAAGAGCTGCGCCGTCGCGGGCTCAAGGTCGAAAGGCTGGACGGCGACACTGTCCGCCAGGGCCTCACCCGCGACCTGGGCTTTAGCAAAGAGGACCGCGACAAGAACATCGAGCGGGTGACGTTCGTCGCCAGGCTGCTCACCCGCAACGGCGTGGCGGTGCTCTGCTCCTTCATCTCGCCCTACCGCGAGCGGCGGAACCTGAGCCGGGCCGAGATCGGCGAGTTCATCGAGGTCTTTGTCGATTGTCCGCTGGAAGTCTGCGCGGCGCGGGACGTCAAGGGGCTGTACGCCAAAGCTTTTGCCGGCGAAATCCCCGATTTTACCGGCGTCTCTGACCCCTACGAGCCGCCAGAGCAGCCGGAGATCGTCTGCCGCACCGCCGAAGAGACGCTGGAGGAAAGCACAGCCAAAGTGATCGCCTATCTGGAAGAAAACGGCTACATCCCAGCCGGATAGGAGGAAAAGCCATGCAGCCATTGCGGCCACACGTTGCCGTGGCCATCGACGGCGGGGGCATCCGCGGGGTCATTGTGGCCCGTGCCCTGGCCGTGCTGGAGGACCACCTGGGCCAGCCGGTCCACCGTTTCTGCCGCCTGGTCGCCGGCACCTCGACCGGTTCGATCATCGCCGCGGCCATCGGCGCCGGCTTTAGCGGCGAACGCATCCACCAGCTCTATTGCGAGCTGGGCGCGTCGGCCTTTCCCCAGAGCTGGCGCTCCTGGCTGTGGCCGCTCTCGCCTTATCGCTATTCCCCCGAGCCGCTGGCGGCTGCCCTGCGCGCGCAGGTCGGCGAGATGAGCATGGGTGATTTCTGGCAGGCCGACCCGCCGACCGATGTGGTCATCACGGCGTTCGACCTGGTGGAGAACCGCACGCGCTTCATCAAGCCGTGGAAGGAAGAATACGCCACATGGCCGGTCGTCAAGGCTGTCCTGGCCTCTTCCTCGGTGCCGACCTATTTTCCCCCCGTCGAGGGGCGCTATGTCGACGGCGGGGTGGGCGCCTATGCCAATCCGTGCTACGTCGCTGCCTACGAGGCGCGCTTTGTGCTGGGCTGGGATGCGGCGGAGACGACGCTGATCAGCCTGGGCACGGGCCGCGAACCGCATCGCCTTCAGCCCGGCGACGCCGACCACTTCTGGGCCTGGGACTGGATCACCCCCACGCTCGACGCTTTCCTCCGCTCTGCCGACGACCAGCAGGTGCACCTGGTGCGCACCTTTTTCGAGTCGCTCGACTTTCGCCGCTTCCAGGTCGACCTGCGCGAGCCGATCCCGATGGACGACGTCCGCCACATGGCCGAACTGACGGCCTATGGCGACGAGCTGGGGCGCAAGATTCTCGACGACCAGGTCGATCAGGCGCTGGCGATCAGCCCGACGATGGCGCCGCAAGCGTAGGTGGGCTGCCGAGCCAGGCCGTCAGCCGCCTCATATTTTACCACCGAGAACACAGAGAGCGCAGAGTTTTTTCCTCTGCGCTCTCGGCGGTAAGCCAGCCTATGGCAAATAAGCCCGCGGATGCTGCGGCACGCCGCCGTAGCGAATCTCAAAGTGGAGGTGCGGTCCGGTCGAGTGGCCGGTGCTGCCGACGGCGGCGATGACCTGTCCCCGCGACACGGCCTGCCCTGCCGAGACGTAAAAGGCGCTTAGATGGGCATAGTAGGTCGAAAAGCCGTTGGCATGGTCGATGACGACCAGGTAGCCGTAGCCGACATCGGTCCAGCCGGCGAAACTGACAAAGCCATCGTCGGCTGCCACGACGGCCGTGCCGGTGGGTGCGGCGATGTCGATAGCGCGGTGGCCGTACCAGTAATCCTGGCTGATGCGGCCCAGCACGGGCCATTGGAACAGCCCTGACCCCTGCACCCCTTCCGGCACGGGACCGGTATAGCTGGTGACGACGCGCGGCACGTAGGGTTTGCTGCCGCCCGGCACGATCAACCGCATCCCCGGCGTGATGGCATAGTCGGGCCCTTGCAGGCCGTTGTATTCGCAGGCAATGATGGCAGCCAGGTCGGCATCGTACTTGTCGGCGATCGAGGCCAGGGTATCGCTCTCGCCAACGGTGTGATAGACGCCGTCGATGGGCAGGATGATCACTTCCTGACCGATGCGCAACAGGTCGGGCGCATCCTCGACAGCGGGATTCGACCACAGGATCGTGGTGGGGTCAAGGCCATACATCGCGGCAATCGACTGAACCGTGTCCCCGGCCTGGACCGTGTAGGTGATGATGCCCAGGCGCGGGCGTTCGGGGATGATCGTGTGCGGCATAGCCTGGCGGTCGAGCGGCCGCCAGATGCTGGGCCGGAACAGATGACCGTTGTTTGCCCGCACCTCTGCCAGCGCTGCGTCGGCGCTTTCTGGAGTGGTCAGTTGGGCAAAAGTCACGCGGGCCGGCGCCAGTGAGTGAGCGGCCATGACCGGCCAGTTGACGCTGCTCATCAGCAAAACGATGCCGGCGACCGTGATCAGCGCCAGGTGCGCCGTCGCCCGCATCAACAAGGGCCGCAGTCCGCGCCAGTCGCCGGACCAGCGCCAGGTCATGCACGCCATCCAGGCTAAAACACGCGCCAGGATGGTCTCCACCCTGCTGCGACCGTTCTGTTCTCTTGTTCCGCTCTGCGTCGTCCCAACTTTACAGACAGACAGGCGTTCTTTGATGATGTCCAATTCTGGCTCCGTCTTTTCCGAAACGGCGATCTGCCGTCAGTTGCATTCCTTTATACACGCATTCCATTGTCAAGACAAATCGCAGTCCCCCGCCGTGGACGTTCAGGGCAGATAGGCAAAGGGGTCCTGCGGGTAGCCCTCGTAGCGAATCTCGAAATGCAGGTGCGGTCCGGTTGACCAGCCGGTGTTACCGCCAGCGCCGATGGCCGCGCCCTGGTAGACCGACTGGCCACAGACGACCCAGATCGCGCTCAGGTGGGCGTAGTAGGTCTGATAGCCGTTGCCGTGGTCGAGCACGATCAGATAGCCATAGCCAGCGTTGCTCCAGCCAGCGTAGCGGACCACGCCGTTGTCGGCCGCATAGATGGGATCGCCCGTGTTCAGGCCGATGTCGATGCCGCCGTGCGGCGGGTTGCGCGGGTCATGAAAGACCCAGCCCGAAATACGGCGGCTGTCGGTGGGCCAGAGGAACCAGCCATAGCCGCGCAGGCCCGTTTCGGGCAACGCGCAGACGCCGCTGTCGTAAGCGGCCGAGCCGCGCAGGTCGCTGTACGTCGGCAGTTGCCAGACGACAAACTCGCGCGTCCCGCCGGGGATGACCAATTGCATGCCCGCCTGGAGTGGCTGTCCTGTCCTCAGGTTGTTCCATTCGTTGTAGATGCGCGAGACGTCGACGCCATACTTTTCGGCAATCGATTCGGGCGTCTCGCCCTCTTCGACCGTGTGATACACGCCGTTGACCGGCAGGATATAGAGCACTGTGTCGGGCCAGAGGAGGTGAGGGTTGTCCTGCAAAATCTCGGTGTTGGCCCAGTAGATCGTATGAGGGGTCAGGCCGAACATCTCAGCGATGCCAAAGACCGTGTCGCCCGGCTGGACGGTGTAGGTGATGACCGTCTGGCGGGGCCTGGGCGGGATGGTCGTATGAGGTTCGGCCAGCCGGGTCAGCTCACTCGCCGGCATGGGGCGCCACGCCAGCACAGGTTCTTCGACGGGCTGCGTGGCGGCTGGCGGTGGCAGCGTCTCCAGCGCCGGTCCGCCCAACGCCTGGGCTGGCGGTTCGAGGGTGGAAAAGACCAGTGTGGCCAGCACGACAAGCGCAATGCTGAGGTGGGCCGTGGCGCGGGAAAGCACAGGTCGCCGGGCGCGCCAGTCATCGCAGGCCTGCCCCCGCAACGAGCCCAGCGCGGCCGTGATATGACAAAACAAGCGCTGTACACCCGGTACGGGCGCGTCAGGCTCTTGTTTTCCCTCTTCGTCTTTGATCATACACTCCTGAGCCAGCTCAACCGGCTGATCCATTATACCACCAGATAAAAGGGCGTGCAAGAGTAAAGAAGAAGACGATCTATTTTTTAGAGTGCCGCATCCCGGTTGCCGGCGCGGCGCAGCAGTTCTTCGGCAACCGGGCGGTTGAGCTCCCGCGTGTGCGTGCCCGGCTCGGCCGGGCCGACGATGCCCTGTTTCTCCAACAACTCGATGATGCGCGCCGAACGGGTGTAGCCGATGCGCAGCCGCCGTTGCAAGAGCGAGATCGACGCCCGCCCCTCGGCCAGCAGCACGGCCACGGCGTCGGGGATCAGGTCGTCTTCAAAGACCTCGGCGGTCAGAGCGACCTCTGGCTGGATGGGCATCTGAACGGGACGTGCGGCCGGCTCCTCCAGGCGCGGCGGCGCGGGCGTGGTCGGCATTTCCCGCCCGCCCTTCCAATAGCCCACCAGGCGGTGCAGTTCGACGTCGGAGACAAAGGCGCCCTGCAGGCGGATCGGCTGGGCCATGTCCGGGGCGACAAAGAGCATGTCGCCACGGCCCAGCAGCCGCTCCGCGCCGGGCATATCGAGGATCACCCGCGAGTCGACCATCGAGGCGACAGAGAAGGCAATACGGGCGGGAAAGTTGGCCTTGATCAGCCCGGTGACGACGTCGACGCTGGGGCGCTGGGTGGCGATGATCAGGTGGATGCCCGTGGCGCGGGCCATCTGCGCCAGCCGGCAGATGACGCGCTCCGTCTCCTGCGGCGCCAGCATCATCAGGTCGGCCAGCTCGTCGATGACGACGACAATGTAGGGTATTCTCTTGACCTCGGGTTGCTTTTCGGCGATGCGCTGGTTATAGTCCTCGATATCCCGCGCGCCGACACTGGCAAAGCGCCGGTAGCGCCCATCCATCTCCCGCACCACCCACTGCAACGCCCCTACCACCCGTTCCATATCGACCACCACAGGCGAAAGGAGATGCGGGATGCCGTTATAGAGCGTCAGTTCGACCCGCTTGGGGTCGACCATGAGCATCTTGAGCTGGGCCGGCGTGTTCTGGAGCAGCAGCCCGGCCAGGAGCGCGTTGATGCAGACGGACTTGCCGGAGCCGGTCGTGCCGGCGATGAGCAGATGGGGCATCGCCCGCAGGTCAGCGGCGAAGGGGACACCAGACACATCCTGCCCCAGCCCCAGGCGTAGCGTGCCGCTGAGGGAAGCCCAGGCCTCGCTCTCGATAATGTCCCGCAGGGCGACGAGTGAAATCTGCTGGTTGGGCACCTCGATCCCCACCAGGCCCTTGCGCGGCACGGGCGCTTCGATGCGGATGGTCCTGGCAGAGAGGGCCAGCGAGAGGTCATCGGCCAGGCTGGCGATCTTGCTCACCTTGACCCGCGTTTCCTGCCCACGCCCGTTGACGACAAAGAGCGGCTCGACACCGAACTGGGTCACCACGGGCCCGCGGTTGACCTCTTTGACCTTGACCGGCGCGCCCAGGCTGGCCAGGGTCTCTTCGATGATGCGCGCCTGCTGGCGGGTGATCTCCTGGTCCAGGTCTTGATCGCTGCTCATTTCCAGGATGGCGTCGACAGGGGGAAGTTGCCAGGGCGGGCCGCCAGCGACGAAAGGCGGTGCATAGTCCTCTGGCGGGCGGGCGAAGGCAGGGGAGGGTGCGACGGGCGCGGTTGCGGCGGCGGGGCGCACGGGCGGACGCGCGGCGGGCCTGCTTCCGGCGGGCGGCTCGCGCTCTCGCAGCGGCAGCGGAAGCTGCACCGGCCGCTGCAGCCATTCCAGCCGTTTGAGCCATTCGCCGATCTTGCGCACGATATCGGCTGGGGAAATGCCAAAGGTGAAGACGATGCCCAGCATCCAGGCCAGGAGCAGCAGCAACACCGTCCCAACGGGGCCGACTCCTTCCACCAGCATCCGGCCCAGCCCAGCGCCCAGGTAGCCCCCGCCATATCCCTTCTCGGCCGCGGCCAGCGCTTCCAGCCCCGTCAGCCAGGCCACCGGGAAATGGATGGTCGTGAGCAGAGTCACGAACAGCAGTAGCACGCCGACAACCTGCTCTGGCTGCGGGCGGGGAATGCGGTCGCCAAAGTGGCGCAGGACCAGGTAGAGGCCTCCTGCACCCATAAAGAAGGGCACGGCATAGACCCCCCAGCCAAAGACGCGGCAGAGCAGGCCCACCCACGAGCCCAACAGAACGCCGCGCTGCACAGAGAGGAGCGCCAGGAGCGTGAGACCAGCGATGATCAATAGCGCATAGCCCAGGATGTCCAACTGGGCATCCGGGCCGAGCTGGATCCGTGGCTCTTTGCGCTTCGACCGCGAGCGACTGCGGCTGCTGCGGGTGCGATTGCTGCTGCGGCGGCTGCGATCGCTGCCGCTGGCCGGCTTGCTGCGCCGGTTGTCACTGCGCCGCTGCTGGCTGCCTGAACTGCGTAAGCTCTTTTTCACCATACGCCTGTATTATAGCACGTTCGTTCCAGGTTTGCTATGTCAGACCTAATCGCCAATCGCTTATCGCCAATCGCTCCGCTCCCGCCGGGTCTGTGACCCGGCGGGAGCAAGGCGGGCAGAGTGCACTACAGACCTTTGGGGTCGCTGACAGTTATGTTTTGACATATTTTCGAACTTGTGCTACAACAAAGGCCAGGTTCCCTCGGCAAATTGGGTAGAAGGGACACTTTCGCCCATCAGCCAAAGGAGGAAAGGAGGTGCACCAGGGAAAAAAGTCCAGGTCTCTGAAAAGCAACCCCATCTATCCCGTGCTATAGCAAGGAGGAAGAAAAGATATGCGCAGATTATTTGCCTTGGGCATGGTTGTCATGCTGGCAGCCATCATCGCCGGTTGCGCTCCTGCCCAACCGACCGCCGTGTCACCAGGAGGAGAGGAAGGCTACAACCTGGGCGGACGTGCGGTGCGCATCGGCGTCGAGAATGCCTATCCGCCGTTCAACGCGATCGACGAAGCCACCGGTGAGGGCATTGGCTGGGACTATGACGCCTGCCGCCACATCTGTGAGATCATCAACTGCACGCCCGTCTTTGTCGAGGCTGCCTGGGATGGCATCTTTGAAGCCACAGCGGCTGGCGAGTACGATGTGGTCGCCGACGGCGTCACCATCACCGCCGAGCGAGACGAGGTGGTCGACTTTTCCATCCCCTACATGATCATCCGCCAGCGGATCATTGTCCGCATTGACGAGACCCAGATCGTCGATGAGGCCAGCCTGGTCGCCAGCGATGCCGTCGTCGGCACGCAGATCGGCACCACCAACGAGGCCGTCGCCATCGACCTGGTCGGCGAAGCCCGCGTGCGCAGCTTTGACACTTTCGACCTGCCCATCCAGGCGCTCATCGCCGGCGACGTAGACGCAGTGATTATGGACGAGGAAGCTGCGCGGGGGTTTGTCGAGCAGAACCCCGACAAGATCAAGCTCGTCGGCCCGCCGCTGACCGGTGAGGAGCAGTTGGGCTTTGTCTTCCCACCCGGCAGCGACCTGATCGAACCGTTCAACTATGCCATCCGGCAGATGCAGGCGGATGGGACAATGGACCAGCTCTACCAGAAGTGGTGGGGCCAGCAGTAAAACAAGGCATGGTCCGCGGGAGTCTTTCTCGCGGACCATGCTTCCTCACTGTGGAGGTGACACGTGCCCGAACCCGGTCTGCCATCGACAAAGCGTAAAGAGCCAGGAATCGTCCCCGGCACAACCAGACTCAAAGACCTGCCATGGTGGGCGCTGTTCCTGCTCTTGCTTGGCGTCGCCCTCGTCTATGCCATCCTGACCAGGCCGACCTATCAGACAGCGTTCCTGTTCATTGTCCCCGGCCTGCAAGTGACCATCTCGGTCAGTGTGATTGCCTTTGCCATTTCGCTCGTCATCGGGCTGATCTTTGGCCTGGGCCGTATCTCCAGCAATCCCATCATCTATAACATTGCCACGTTCTATGTCGAGGTCGTCCGCGGCATCCCGATGATCGTCATCATTATCTACGTTGCCTATGTGCTGGTGCCTCTTGCCGTCGGCGGCCTCAACAACCTGGGCCAATCGCTGATCGGCATCCCCCTGCTGGCCGGCATCGGCCGCGCATTCATATCTCTGCACATCACCAACATCAGCCCGATGGCCCGGGCCGTCATCGGCCTGGCCTTTGGCTATGGCGCCTACGAGGCCGAGATCTTTCGCGCCGGCATCCAATCGATCGAGAGAGGGCAGATGGAAGCAGCCCGTTCGCTGGGCATGACCTACATCCAGGCCATGCGCTATGTCATCCTGCCCCAGGCCATCCGCATCATCCTGCCGCCGCTGGGCAACGACTTTATCGCCATGATCAAGGACTCATCCCTGATCTCGGTGCTGGCCGTGCGCGACCTGACCCAGTTGGGCAAGCTGCACCGCTCACAGACGTTCCGCACCTTCGAGCCCTGGAATACCGTCACTTACCTCTACCTCTCGATGACACTGCTGGGCTCGCTGGGCGTCAAGTGGCTGGAAAGGAAATTCAAGACCGGTGGAAGATAAGATCATCCAAATCCGCGGCGTCTACAAGTCCTTCAAGCACGTCCATGCCCTCAATGGCATCGACCTGGACGTGGCGCGGGGGGAGGTGTTGCTGATCTTTGGCCCCAGCGGCGGCGGCAAGTCGACGCTATTGCGCTGCATCAACCGCCTGGAGACAGTCGACCGTGGCCAAATTATCGTCGATGGCGTGGATGTCACCGATCCCCACGTCAACATCGACAAGCTGCGCGAAGAGGTGGGGATGGTCTTTCAGCTCTTCAATCTCTTCCCCCACCTGACCGCGCTCCAGAACATCACCCTGGCCCAGGAAAAGGTGCGCAAGCGCTCCCGCGAAGAGGCAGCCGAGATCGCCATGCAACTGCTCCACCGCGTCGGCCTGCCCGACAAAGCCAACGCTTACCCGGATCAGCTATCGGGCGGGCAGAAACAGCGGGTGGCGATCGCGCGGGCGCTGGCGATGAACCCCGCCATTATGCTCTTCGACGAGCCAACTTCCGCCCTCGACCCAGAGATGATCAAAGAGGTGTTGGACGTGATGCTCGACCTGGCCCGCGAGGGCATGACCATGGTGGTCGTCTCACACGAGATGGGCTTTGCCCGCGCCGCCGCCGACCGCATGGTCTTTCTCGAAGGCGGGCGGCTGATCGAAGAAGGACCGCCAGAGCAGATTTTCACCGAACCCAAAGAAGAACGCACAAAAAGATTTCTATCGCACATCCTGTAAGAACAAACTCGTGCTGCCCCCACCCGGGCGCAGAACGCTGAGGCGGGAGCATCCCCTGCTCGGCGGGAGTCTGTGACCCCCGCCGGTGGGGGGCCGCCGGGTCACAGACCTGGCGGGAGAGGGCGGGCGGGGCGCTCTATCCTTTTGCGACGATCACCCCTCTTGAATTACCCATCCAGGCCTAGCCGGCGGGCGTAGGCGATGGCCTGGGCACGGGTCTCGACGTGCAGTCGCTCCAAAATCTGCCCCATGTGGTATTTGATGGTGCGCTCGGTGAGGTACAGCGCCGCGCCGATCTCCTTGTAGGTCTGGCCCTGCGCCACCCGCTGCAGGATTTCCCGCTGCTGGGGGGTCAGGTCTACCCCCCCTGTAGTCTCCCTCTGCGAGGGGGGGACAGTATCGCGGCGGGAAAACTCGGCCAGGATGCGCGCGGCCAGCCCGGGCGCGAGCGGCGTCTCCCCCTGCGCCAGCCCTGCCAGAAGCGCGCAGAACTCGTTGGCGTCCAGGCTCTTGAGCAGATAGCCCGATGCGCCACTCTTGATCGCCTCGAACAGGTGTTCCTCGTCTTCGGATACGGTCAGCATCACGATGCGGGTATCGGGCAGTTCAGCCTTGATCGCGCGGGTCGCTTCCAATCCGTCACAGCGCGGCATGTGCACGTCCATCACGATCACATCGGGGCGCAGCAGGCGCGCCTGCTCCTGCGCCTCCAGCCCATCGCGGGCAACGCCTACCACCGCCAGCCCGCGCGCCGTCAGCAGGTTGCGCAGCCCATCCAGAAAGAGCGGGTGATCGTCCACCAATAGCAGGCGCAGCCCCTTGACCGCGGCAAGATCCCCCGTCGCCGCCGCCACCACCCCACGCGGTACGGTGAGCAGCACTTTGCTGCCCTGGCCGGGCGTGGAGCGCACCTCCAGCCGCCCGCCCACCTGCGCGGCGCGCTCGCGCATGATGCTCAGCCCAAAGTGCCCCCCCATCTCGCCCGTGAGGCGGCTCGCATCGAACCCGACCCCGTCATCCGCCACGATCACCTGCGCCTGGTCGCCGGCGAAACTGAACAGCACCTCGACCCGGTGCGCCTGCGCATGCTTGCGCACGTTGGTCAGCGCCTCCTGGAGGATGCGCAGGACCTGCTCCTCCACCGCCGGGGCGAAGGCAGGGACGGGGGCGTCCTCCGGCCAACTCAGCGTCGCCTCGACGCCGCAGGCCTGGCTGAACTGGCGCAGGCAGGCCTGCAACGTATCGTAGAGGTTCTGCTCGCGAGCGACGGTGGGGCGCAGGCCGAGGATAAAGTCGCGTACGTCGGCGTGGGCATCCCGGGCGACCTGAGCCAGCCGTTCGAGACCGGCCTGGACAGCCTGCTGCTGGCCCTGGGCCATGAGGGATTGGGCCGCCTGCGCCTCCAGGTTGATGTAGCCCAGCACCTGCCCCAGCCCGTCGTGCAGCTCGCGCCCCAGCAGTTCCCGCTCTTCCAGCGCCGCCAGCGCGCGCTGCTGCTCCAGCACCTGCACCTGCGCCTCCTCGCGTTCGAGCATCTCGGCATGCAATCGCACGTTCGCCTCCGTCAACGCTTGCGTGCGCTCGGCGACGCGCGTTTCCAGCCCGGTCACCAGCCCCCGCAAGCGCTCCATCATATCGTTGAAGGCCTCGGCCAAAAAGCCGATTTCGTCGTGGTATTGCACCGCTATCGCCGTCTCCAGGTCGCCCGCCTTGACCTGCCGCACCCCCTCCAGCAGGATGTCGAGCGGCCGGATCAGGCTGGTGTAAAAGGCGATCGGAAGGCCGATGAGAACAAACAGGCTGCTCCCCACGATCAGCACCGCCAGCGGAAAGAGCAACCGGTGCAGGTGGTGCCGGAACTCCAGGTAGTGATCCTGCACCATCCCCTGCGGCCCACCCTGCAGCGGCCCCTGGGCGAAATTGACCAGCGCCGGCGATTCCCCCGCCCGCCCCGGCAACGCGCCCATTACCCAGACG